>NZ_JBIUVQ010000005.1:0-387529 GCF_044743035.1 Streptomyces sp. NPDC087787 | reverse complement strand
AGTTCTCAAGGAACGGACGCTTCCTTTGTACTCACCCTCTCGGGCTTTCCTCCGGGCGCTTCCCTTCGGTGTTTCCGACTCTATCAGATCTTTTTCCGATCCGATTTCCTCGGTGCTTTCCAGGTTCCCGCTCTCGCGTTTCCCTTTCCGGCGGTTCCGACTCTACCAGATCTTTTCTCGACCTGACTCCCAGTCAGCGGGGCTTATCTTTGCGGCTGTTGGGCCGTTCCGACGTCTCAAACCTTAGCGGATCCTCTCGGCGATTCCCAATCGGGCCCTTCGGGCGCCGGATCAAGATCGACGAGCCCATTCGAAATTGAATTCGGGCGCGCCGAAAACAGTCCCGGACGGGAGATCATGCTGGTGGTTTGGTGCCGCTGGTGCGGCGGATGTGTCGTCGAGGAACCCTTACGGCTCCGCGGCAACCCGGAGAACATTACGGATCCGGCAGGTGGCTGTCAAGCGTCCCGGCCAGGGGTTCTCACAGCGTTCTCAGTCGAGGTCGCTGAGCCGTCCGCCGGCGTCCGGCTGGGCGTGTTCCACGCGGCGAAGGAGCCTGATCAGGATCTCGCCGAGGGCCGTGCGCTCGGCCGGGGACAGGTCCTGGAGGAGGTCGCCCTCGAAGACCGTGGCCAGCCGCATGACCTCGAGCCACTTCTCGCGGCCCTCGGACGTCAGCTCCACGATGACGCGGACGCGGTTGGCCTCGTCGCGCTCCCGGGTGACCAGCCCCTCGGCGACCATCCGGTCGATGCGGTGGGTCATCGCGGCGGGAGTGAGGCCGAGACGCTTGGCGAGGTCGCTCGGGCCCAGACGATAGGGAGCGCCGGACAGGACGAGGGCCTTCAGCACCTCCCAGTCGGCGTTGCTGATGCCGAGCGCCGCGGTCTGCCGGCCGTAGGCCACGTTCATCCGGCGGTTCAGCCGGGACAGCGCCGAGACGATCTGCTCGACCTGGGGGTCGAGGTCCTGGAACTCGCGCTGGTAGGCGGCGATCTGCTCTTCGAGCTCGGGCTCGGTGCCGATGCCGTCGATGCCGCCGGGGGTGTCGCCCATGTCCGCAGTATGGCACGGGACTGCTTGGCATTGAAGTCCTTTGGGATGTACTGTTTAGCTTCGAACTTTAGCTTCGAAGTCTTCAGTTCTAACTACTGACCACTTCAAGCAACCTCCCGTCCACTACTTGCTACCTGCTTCAGAGAGGGTGAACGTGACCAGGGCGATGGGCGCAGCGATGCGCCGGATCCACGTGGGCAACGCACTCAGCGCGTTCGGGCTCGGCTTCACCGTTCCCTACCTGTACGTCTATGTGGCGCAGGTGCGGGGTCTGGGAGCCATGACGGCGGGGATCGTCCTCGCCGTCTTCGCCGTGGCCGCGCTGATCGTGCTGCCGTTCGCCGGCCGGGCGATCGCGCGGCGCGGCCCGCTGCCGGTCCTGCTCGCCGCCCTGGTGACGGCCGCGCTCGGCGCGCTGAGCCTGGGGCTGGCGGGCGGAGCCGGAGCCGTACTGCTGTCGGCGGCTGCGCTCGGCGCGGGGCAGGCCGTGATGCAGCCGGCGCTGGCGACGATGATCGTGGACTGCTCGACGGCGGAGACGCGGTCGCGGGCGTTCGCGATGCAGTTCTTCCTGCAGAACCTCGGGCTGGGCGTGGGCGGTCTCATCGGGGGGCACCTCGTCGACACCACCCGGGTCTCCTCCTTCACTCTGCTCTTCGCGATCGAGGCGGCGGTGTTCCTGCTGCTGGTCGTACTGATGGCGACGGTGCGGATACCGCGCTCCCCGCGGATCGCCGACGATCCGGCAGAGGCGGGAAAGACGGCGGGGACCGGCTGGCGGCAGCTCGTCGGGAACCGGGCGATGGTGCAGCTGTGCGGGCTGGGCTTCGTGCTGTTCTTCGCGTGCTACGGGCAGTTCGAGTCGGGCCTGAGCGCGTACGGCGTGGAGGCCGCCGGCATCGACACCTCGACGCTCGGGACGGCACTGGCCGCGAACACGCTGATGATCGTGGTGGCGCAGTTCGCCGTGCTGAAGTTCGTGGAGCGCCGTCGCCGGTCGCGGGTGATCGCGGCCGTGGGGCTGATCTGGGCCGTGGCGTGGGCCGCGGCGGCGTACGCGGGGCTCGGGCAGGGCAGCCGGGCGATGGCCACGGCCGCGTTCGTCTCGACGTACGCCCTGTTCGGGCTCGGTGAGGCGATGCTGTCGCCGACGGTCGCGCCGCTGGTGGCGGACCTCGCTCCGGAGGGGATGGCAGGACAGTACAACTCGGCCTTCGCCCTGGTGAAGCAGCTCGCGCTGGCGCTCGGCCCGGCCGCGGGCGGCCCGCTGGCGGCCTCGCTGCCGGGGCCGTACGTCGTGACGTTCCTGGTGTTCTCGCTCCTGATCACCGTCCTGGCGCTGCGGCTGGGCCGTGGGCTCAGTGCGGCGCAGGACCATCCGTGGGCCGCGCGGAGCCGCGTGGTCGCCCGGGGCGGGGTGGCCGCGGAGCCGGTGGGCGCCGAGGCGTGAGCCGTCGGCCGTCCGCCGGGGTACGGATCCCCGCACCCCGGCGGGCGGTCCGGGTCAGCGCGGGTCCCGTCGGCCCGCCGGCCCCGGCAGGGTGAACTCGCACCAGACCGCCTTGCCGCCGCCCGGGGTTCTGCGCGCGCCCCAGCTGGTGGCGATGGTGGCGATGATGGCGATGCCGCGGCCCGACTCGTCGCTCGGGTCGGCGCGGCGGCGCCGGGGAAGGTGGTCGTCGCCGTCCGTGACTTCGACGATGAGCCGGCGGTCGGTGCGCCTGAGCCGCAGCCGCGTGGGCGGGGTGCCGTGCTGGAGCGAGTTGGCGACCAGTTCGCTGGCGGCGAGGACGCCGAGGTCGTGCAGCTCGGGCGGGAAGCGCCAGCTGGCGAGGACGCCCGAGGCGAACGCACGCGCGCGTGGGGCCGCTTCCACTCCGCCGAGCAGTTCCAGTGCCGCGTTGCGGAACAGTTCGCCGTCCGGGCCGGTGCGGGCGGGGTGCTGGAGGACGAGGACGGCCACGTCGTCGTCGTGGTCGGCCTGGACACCGGCCGAGCGGACCAGCCGGTCGCAGACCACCTGCGGGGAGCCGGTGGCGCCGGCCAGCGCGCGTTCCAGCGCCGCGATCCCCTCGTCGAGGTCCTGGTCGCGGCGTTCCACCAGGCCGTCGGTGTAGAGGACCGCGGTGGAGCCGGGGCCCAGCGGGACCGAACCGGAGGCGTGCACCCATCCGCCGGTGCCGAGCGGTGGGCCGGTGGGTTCGTCGGCGCGCAGCACGGTGCCGTTCTCGTCGCGGACCAGGATCGGCAGGTGCCCGGCGGAGGCGTACACCAGGCGGCCCTCGTTGGGGTCGTGGACGGCGTAGACGCAGGTGGCGATCTGGTTGGCGTCGATGTCCGCGGCGAGGCCGTCCAGGAGTTGCAGGACCTCGTGCGGGGGCAGGTCCATGCGGGCGTAGGCGCGGACGGCTGTGCGCAGTTGCCCCATGACCGCGGCCGCGCGCACCCCTCTGCCCATCACGTCGCCGATGACCAGTGCCGTGCGGCCGCCGCCGAGGGTGATGACGTCGTACCAGTCACCGCCGACCGCGGCCTCAGTGCCGCCCGGCTGGTAGGTGGCGGCGATGCGCAGGTCGTCGGGCTGCTCCAGCACCTGGGGCAGGAGCGAGCGCTGGAGGGTGACGGCGGTCTCGCGCTGCCGGCGCTCGCTGGCGCGCAGGCGTTCGGCGGCGTCGGCGTGGTCCGTGACGTCGGTGGCGAAGACCAGGACTCCGCGGCCGTCGCGGTCGTCGCCCTTCGGTTCGGCGACCGGGGTGCACGTGAACGTGTACGAGCGGCCGTCGGGTGCCTTGCGGGACTTCAGGGTGCGGGGCCTGCCGCTGCGCAGCACCTGGTCCAGGAGCGGGAGCAGGCCCAGTTCACGCAGCTCGGGCAGGGCCTCGCAGGCGGGCCCGCCGAGCGGGCGTACGCCGAAGGCCGCCGCGTAGGCGTCGTTGACGTAGGCGATGCGGTGGTCGGGGCCGTGGACGAGGGCGACGAGGGCCGGGACGCGGTCGAGGACCTCACGTGCGGGGAGTTCGTCGACGGCGGGCACCGGCGCTGTCTCGTCGGTCAGTTGTTCGGCGCGGGCCGCGGGTACGGTGCCGTCCGCCCGCCGGTCCGCGACGGTCGCGAGATCGGGCCGCGCCGCCGCGCGGCGCTGCGTTCCGGTGATGCCGGGGAGCCGGGCGCTCCAGCGCGTGAAGTTCACGAATCCTTGCCTCGTGTCGTCGTCTCAGGCCGGCTCCGGGCCCGGGCCGGGGGTCAGGGGCCGCGCGGCGGTGACCGCACATTCTTACCGTCCCCGGAGTGCGGGGCAGCGGGAATGCGTCATCCGTGCCGGGCGGGCGGCTGCCCGTCCTCGGCCGCGGGCCGGTTGGGCGGTGTGGCCGACCGCGCCGGCATCCGTGGGACGCCGGGGCGTGCGGCGGAGTTCCCCGGTCCGGTCAGGACGACCCTTTCGGGTTGATGTTCGGGTCGAGAGGATGCTTTCCACCGGCAGCGAGTTCGAACTCTGCCCGGGGATGTTCGAGTGAACCCAGGGAGACGATCTCCCGTTTGAAGAGTCCCGCCAGCATCCATTCGGCGAGCACCCGGGTCTTGCGGTTGACGGTGGGCACCCGGCTGAGGTGGTAGGCGCGGTGCATGAACCAGGCGGGGTAGCCCTTCAGCTTGCGCCCGTAGACCTGCGCGACGCCCTTGTGCAGCCCGAGCGAGGCGACCGAGCCGGCGTACTTGTGCGCGTACGTCTCCAGGGGTTCGCCGCGCAGCGCGTGGCCGATGTTGTCGCCGAGGACCCGGGCCTGGCGGACCGCGTGCTGGGCGTTGGGAGCGGTCAGGCCGCCCGGCTCGCCGGAGGTGACGTCGGGTACGGCGGCGGCGTCGCCCGCGGCCCAGGCGTGTTCGACGCCCTCGACGGTCAGCTGGGCGGTGCACTTCAGGCGCCCGCGCTCGTTCAGCGGCAGGTCGCTGGCGGCGAGGATCGGATGCGGTTTGACGCCCGCGGTCCACACGACCGTACGGGTCGGGAAGCGCTGCCCGTCACTGAGGACGGCGACGCGGTCGGCGCACGACTCGAGGCGGGTGCGCAGGAGGACCTGGATGTTGCGGCGGCGCAGTTCGGTGACCGTGTAGCGGCCCATCTCCTCGCCGACCTCGGGCAGGATGCGGTCCGAGGCCTCGACGAGGATCCACTTCATGTCCTCGGGCTTGACGTTGTGGTAGTAGCGGGCGGCGTAGCGGGCCATGTCCTCCAGTTCGCCGAGCGCCTCCACGCCCGCGTACCCGCCGCCGACGAAGACGAAGGTGAGGGCGGCGTCGCGGATCGCGGGGTCGCGGGTGGAGGAGGCGATGTCCATCTGCTCGAGGACGTGGTTGCGCAGCCCGATGGCCTCCTCGACGGTCTTGAATCCGATGCCGTAGTCGAGCAGTCCCGGGATGGGCAGGGTGCGCGAGACGGAGCCCGGGGCGAGGACGAGTTCGTCGTACGCCAGCTTCTCGGTGCCCCCGGTCTCCTCCGTGGCGAGGGTGGTGAGGGTCGTGGTGCGGTGCGCGTGGTCGACGGAGGTGGCCTCGCCGACGATGATGCGGCACCGGTCGAGGACGCGGCGCAGCGGTACGACGACGTGCCGGGGGGAGATCGCGCCGGCCGCGGCCTCGGGCAGGAACGGCTGATACGTCATATAGGGATCCGGCGTGACCACCGTGATCTCCGCCTCGCCCCGGCTGAGCTCCTGTTTCAACCGCCGCTGCAGGCGCAGGGCCGTGTACATCCCGACGTAGCCGCCGCCGACAACGAGAATGCGCGCACGTTCCTTCACCATCCCATGACGCACCCGACTCTCTCGTTTGTCCACAGCCCCGGCGAATTGTGTGACCGTCGGCCGACGGCGCGGGGTTGGCCGAAACAGCGGTGTGCGAGGGAAGCACGCAGGTCAGTAGGTGTACGCCGGGGGACGGAAGGGGGCGCAATACGGGCGTATGGGGCTCGTACTCCGATCGGGGGGCGCTCCGTGCGGAACCTGCCCCTTCTGAATTGACTCCCTCTCAACTATGTTCGTGTGTCGACGGGGTGTGGGGGATGTGATCCGGGCGAGCCCGCCGAGTGGCACCTGATCTCGGGGGCAGGCCCGATCGTGCGTGATCCCGTTCCGCGCGCTCCGGAATCAGGGACGGGGAGTCTCCGGGGGGAGACGTCATTACCGGGGGATCACTTATGCACATTCAGGGCACTCATTGGTCCACCGCGTCAGCCATGGCGCCCGGTGGCGGCGCGATGGGCACCGCGGCGGGCAACGCGCGCGGGGACGAGCCCCGGCCGGGCCGGACGGCGCCGCTGCGCGTGGACGCACAGCGCAACCTCGAACACGTGCTCCGGGCGGCCCGCGAGGTCTTCGGCGAGCTGGGGTACGGCGCGCCGATGGAGGACGTGGCGCGGCGCGCGCGGGTCGGCGTCGGCACGGTGTACCGGCGTTTCCCGAGCAAGGACGTCCTGGTGCGGCGGATAGCCGAGGAGGAGACCTCCCGGCTCGCCGACCAGGCGCGGGCCGCGCTCGGCCAGGAGGACGAGCCGTGGTCGGCGCTCTCCCGCTTCCTGCGGACGTCGGTGGCCTCCGGTGCCGGGCGGCTGCTGCCGCCGCAGGTGCTGCGGGTCTCGGTCACCGAGGACCGGGCCGACCCCCGGGTGCCGCAGCAGCGCGTCCAGCCGGGCTCCGGGGAGCTCAGGCTCGTGCCCGACGCGGCGGGGCCCGCGTCCGGCGCGGCGGAGGACGACGCGGGGGCGGCGGCGCTCCTTGAGGTCGTGGGCCGGCTGGTGGAGCGGGCGCGCGCGGCGGGCGAACTGCGGCCGGACGTCTCGGTGTCGGACGTACTGCTGGTCATCGCGACGGCGGCGCCCGCGCTGCCGGACGCGGCACAGCAGGCCGCCGCCTCCGCCCGGCTGCTGGACATCCTGCTGGACGGGCTGCGTTCGCGGCCCGTGTGAGCCGTACCCCCCGTGTGAGCCGTGCCCGGCGGGCCTTCCCGAACGGGTGAGGACGGCACCGAAACGCGACGGAGCCCCACGGACGAGTGGAGGATTCCCGCGGCCGGGGCCGGGTGGCGGTCGGTGTGGCAGTCTGGCCCGGTGTTCGGGACGGTCTGGCCGACAACGGGGGCGTTTGCGCGATGAGCGTTGACGGGCGGGGTGACGGCGACGGCGGGTCGCGGGCGGACGGGCCGGATGCTCCGCAGGTGCCGGCCCAGGGCGGTCCGCCAGGAGCTGCGCGCGGCACCGGGCGGGCCGAGGGTGGTTCCCGGGCCCAGGGAGGCGTACCGGCCCAGGGCGGTTCTCCGGCGCGGGACTCAACCGCGCAGGGCGGTGTACCGGCACAGGGCTCGACTGCGCGGGGCTCGACGGCGCGGGGCGGCGTACCGGCGCAGCGCGAACGGTCCGGGAAGAGCACGGTGCCGCCCGCGCCGGGGCCCCTGTCCTCGGCGGACCTGCCGCCGTCCGACGCCGAGCTGATCGGGCGGGTGCGCGCGGGCGAGGACAGCGCGTACGAGGAGCTGTACCGGCGCCACGCCGATGCCGTACGCCGGTACGCGCGCACGTGCTGCCGGGACGCCCACACCGCCGACGACCTGACCGCCGAGGTGTTCGCCCGGGTCCTCCAGGCGGTGCGCGGCGGATCCGGTCCCGAGCACGCCGTACGCGCCTATCTGCTCACCACCGTCCGGCGGGTCGCCGCGCAGTGGACCAGCACCGCCCGGCGCGAGCAACTGGTCGACGACTTCGCGGTGTTCGCCGCCCGGGCCGCGCGGGTCGCGGAGCTGTCGGACGACACCGCCGGCTCCTTCGGAACGGGCCTGGCTCTCGGCGCCGATGTGCGCGCGATGCACGAGGCCGAGCAGTCGTTGGCCATGCGGGCCTTCCGCTCGCTGCCCGAGCGGTGGCAGGCCGTGCTGTGGCACACGGAGGTCGAGGACGAGTCGCCGAGCGCGGTCGCCACGCTCTTCGGGCTGGACGCCAACGGCACCCGGGTGCTGGCCAGCCGGGCCCGGGAGGGGCTGCGGCAGGCCTACCTCCAGGCCCACGTCAGTGCCTCCCTCACCGCCGACGAGGCGTGCGCCCGGTACGCCGACCGGCTCGGCGGCTACGCCCGCGGCAAGCTGCGCACCCGTGCCGAGCGGGGGCTGCGCAAGCACCTGGAGGAGTGCGCCAGGTGCCGGCTGGCCGCCGCCCAGATCGCCGAGGTCGCCGGCGGCATCCCGGCCGTGGTCCCGGTGGCCGTCATCGGCTGGTTCGGCGCCGCCGGGTACGCCAAGGCGCTCGGCATCGTCGCCGGTGGCGCGGGCGCGGCGGGCGTCGCGGGTGCCGCGGCCGGGGGCTCCTCCGGTGGCGGGGGCGCGGTGGCCTCCGAGGGGCTGGGCGCGTCGGTGAAGGCGGGGATCGCGGCCGGTGTGGTCGCCGTCGCCGCCGCGGCGGTCGCGCTCGCGCTGGTCGGCCAGGAGGCCCCGGTCGGCAAGCCGGAGGCGCGGCCCGCCCCGTCCGCCCCGGTCGTGGAGGCCCCCCAGCCGTCGGCGCCGACGCCTTCTCCTCCGCCCGCGCAGGCCCCGGCGCCCGAGCCGCCGAGGCCTGCCCCGAAGCCGACGCCGCCACCGAGACCGAGGCCGACGCCCAGCGCCGTGAATCCTCCGGCGCTTCCCGCCGCGGCAGCACCGACCCCCACGGCGCCCGCCGGACCGGCGCCCAGGCCGTCACCGGCGCCCACCCCGACCAAAGAGCCCGCGCCCACCCCCACACCGGCTCCCCCTCTCGAGCCCGAGCCCGTCGTCTACCCGTGGAACGAGCTGAAGTACGACCTCACCGGAGACGGCACCCGCCCCGAGATGCGGATCGGCGCGAGCAGTTGGGTGTGGCAGCGCCACGGCCTGTCGGTCGCCGGCCGGCGGTACGCGCACGGGGTGACCGTGCACGGCAGGTCGTCCGTCACCGTCGACCTCAACCGCGAGTGCTCCGCCTACGACGCCGTGGTCGGTGTCGACGACCTGACGGCCCGGCTCGGCCGGGTCTCCTTCTCGGTGTACGCCGACGGGGTCCCCTTGTGGCACTCGGGGACGATCGCGGGTGGTGACCCGGCCCTCGCCGTCCATGTGAGCCTCGCCGGCCACCGGACCGTACGGCTGGTCGTCGAGCCGCACAGCGCCTTCGACACCGTGGCCCTCTCGGACTGGGCCGAGTCCCGGTTCACCTGCCGGTAGGACTCGGCCGGCCGCCGGAGGCCAGCGCGCCCCGCTGCGGGGCGATGCCCGCCGGCACCGCGCGGGCACGCGCGGGCGTGCCGGTCCAGCAGGTGCCGCGGCGGGACAGCAGGCGCCGCAGCCACAGCTCCAGGGACACCAGCTCCGCCAGGCCGTCCAGCGGCAGCGGTTCGCCCTGCGAGGCCGCACGCAGGGCCTTGCGGACCACCCGGGCCTCGACCAGGCCGGCCTCGGCGAGCAGGGGGGTGGCGAACAGGTCCACCAGATCGTTGACGGCCACGCGCAGGCCGGTGCGGGACGCCGCCGCGGCCGAGGCGTGCGAGGGAGCGCCCCAGCCGGGGGGCAGGTCGCCCACTCCGGCGCCCTGGAGCACCGTGCGCAGGATCGCCGCGCGGGCACCCGGCTGCACCCGCAGGGCCTCCGGCAGGGCCCGGCAGGCACGGACGACCTGGTTGTCGAGGAAGGGCGTGTGCAGCCGCTGGGAGCGGACCTCGGCCGCCTGCTCCAGCACCCGCAGGTCCGCCGCGTGCCGGGCGAGTGCGGCACGCGCGCGGTAGTCGCCCGGCCGCTGCCCGGGACCCACTCCGGAACGGTGGGTCGCGCCTTGCAGGCGAACCGATACTTCAGCCAGTGCCTCTCCGGTCAGCCACCGGGCCGCGGGCCCGGGTCTGGCCCAGGTGAGCGCGGCCAGGGAGGCCCCGACGGTGCCCGCGGGCTCGTCGAAGCGGCGGTGCAGCAGCCGTTCGGCGAGCAGGTCGAGCCCCGCGCGGTAGGGCGTGCGCGACAGCCGTCGCGCCGCGCCGTACACGCGCGCGGGGACCATGACAGAGCCGTCGGCCTTGGCGAGCGCGGCGACGGGCCGGACCAGATGGCGGCGCTTGCGGTCCATCAGCAGGTCGGCCAGGCGCGCGGGGTGGGCGTCCAGGACCTGCCGGGCGCCGTGGCCGGTGAAGTGGTCCGCGCTGCCCGCCGCGAGCCGTGCGCGGTGCCGTGCCGCCGCGACCAGGGACGGGCCGGGTTCGTCGGTGAGGGGGCCGTCCAGGTCGGCGTAGGGCAGCACGTCCTCGGCTCCGGTCACCACCACGTGGTGCAGGCGGGGGTTGGCCGCGAGGGTCCCGGCGCGTTCCAGTTCGGCCTCGCGTCCGGTGGCCGTCAGGTCGTTGAAGGTGACGGCGAGCAGACGCTCACCGGCTCCCGTGCCGTGGCCCAGGAGGGTGCCGGGCCGGCCCGGCAGCCCGGCGGCCAGCAGCGCGAGCGTGCCCGAGGCCGGTCCGCCCGACAGGTCGGCCCCGATGCCCGGAACCGGCATCCCGCGGGCCGCGCGGCGCTCGGCGGGGCCCATGCCGGGCACCGGGCCGGGATCGACGTCGGGTACGTGCCGCGGCGCGGACAGCCGGGCGCGGACGGCTTCCACCAGCGCGTCGCGCACCGCGCCGACCGCGCTGTCCGGGTCGGCCGGCGGCGCGGCCACCGCGAGCGAGGCGACCGGTTCGTAGCCCGCGACCTCACGCGCCCCCGCACGCAGGATCAGCGCGTGGCCCGGCGGAATGCGCCGTACGCCCTCGTAGGGCGTGGAGTCGTCCAGCGCGGCCGGTACGTCGGGGGCGGCCAGCAGGGCGGCCAGGTGCCCGAAGTCGAGGTTGGCCTCGACGAGGTCGGCCAGCGGCAGCGCGGCCGTCGCGTACGCCGTGCCGCCGGCCCACGGAGTGTGGAACACCGGGCGGGCGCCGGCGAGGTCACCGCAGACGGTGACGCGGCGGTCCACCTGCACGACGGCGGTGTAGCTTCCCGGCCAGGCCGTCAGATGCCTGAGCGCGCCTCCGCGCGCGGCGAACAGACCGAGCCGCAGTTGTTCGTCGGAGGCCCCGCAGATGCCGAGCACCGCGATCCTCGTCCGGTCGTCGGCCTGCACCACGCGGATCTCGTCCGGGCGCCAGTCGCCGACCGCCCACAGCGGGTCGGGGTCGCCCCACAGGAGCTGGGAGCCCACCGGGTGCAGGGTCCGGCCGTCGTGGCCGGTGGCGCCCGCGGAGCCGATCCCGATGGCGCCCGCGGCGGTGCTGCTCCATCCCACCAACCACCGCATCGAAGCCTCCACCGCCTGTGGGCAACCAGTGCACCGCAACGAACCGGTTCACCATGCTGCCACGAAGGAGGCGCGCCGGAGGGGAGGCGGAGCCGCCTTCGGTGGGGTGTACGCGCCCCCGTGCGCCTGCCCCGGTGGTGGCGAACGCCCGTACCGTGCAAGGTCGCTGCGACTCGAATGCGCCCCCTGATGCGCTCCCCGCAACACCCTTCGCGCCCTCAACTTGCATGGTGAGCGCGGTAATTCGGCAATGGCACACAGGGTCGATTTTCGGCCAATTCCGCACCATGGGGACACGTGTGCGCACGCTCCGTACTCGCACTGCGCGTCACGCGGACAACACGCAGTCCGGGAGGCGGAGTTCGCCCCCCGGACCGTTCCGCCACCCGCGGGGATGAAGGCAGCGGTGTCCCCCAGCCCACTGGATCCAGTACAGCGGGCCGACCCACGCAAGACCATGGAACCGCTCCCCCGGTGGCCGGAGTAGAGCGCACGCACGGGCGCACGGCCACACAGCAGGTGCACGCCGCAACCCTGCGTGCAGGGCCCGCACTTGAGTGCGGGCCACAATCCCGCCATCCGGAAGAATGCCCCTTAACGCTTGGGATGCGGCGAACTACGCTGGGTTTACGAATGCCGCGTGGTTATGCCAGCGCGACAGCCGTCTGTGTCGAGGGGTGGCGCATGTCCAGGGAGCAACGCGGGCCGAACGAAAAGCTCGGCGCCGTTCTCGCCCTCGCGGGAATCAGCAACGCAGGCCTCGCGCGGCGCGTCAACGACCTCGGCGCCCAGCGCGGGTTGACGCTGCGCTACGACAAGACCTCGGTGGCACGCTGGGTTTCGAAGGGGATGGTGCCGCAGGGTGCGGCGCCGCACCTCATCGCGGCCGCCATCGGGCAGAAGCTCGGCCGCCCGGTGCCGCTGCACGAGATCGGCCTGGCGGACGCGGACCCCGCACCCGAGGTGGGCCTCGCCTTCCCCAGGGACGTGGGCCAGGCGGTGAAGTCGGCGACGGAGCTGTACCGGCTCGACCTCGCCGGCCGCCGGGCCGGCTCCGGCGGCATCTGGCAGTCGCTCGCCGGATCGTTCGCGGTGAGCGCGTACGCGACGCCCGCCTCGCGCTGGCTGATAACCCCGGCCGACAGTTCGGTGGCGCGCGAGGCGGGCCCTGCGGAGGCCTCCGGCGCACCGGTCAAAGTCGGCCACAGCGATGTGCAAAAGCTGCGGGAGGCCGCCGAGGACGCCAGGCGCTGGGACTCCAAGTACGGAGGCGGCGACTGGCGTTCGTCGATGGTGCCCGAGTGCCTGCGCGTGGAGGCCGCGCCCCTGCTGCTCGCCTCGTACTCCGACGAGGTCGGCAGGGCACTGTTCGGCGCCTCGGCCGAACTGACCCGGCTCGCGGGCTGGATGGCCTTCGACACCGGCCAGCAGGAGGCCGCCCAGCGCTACTACATCCAGGCGCTGCGCCTGGCCCGCGCCGCCGCCGACGTACCCCTCGGGGGCTACGTCCTGGCCTCCATGTCCCTCCAGGCGACCTACCGCGGCTTCGGCGACGAGGGCGTCGACCTCGCCCAGGCCGCCCTGGAGCGCAACCGGGGCCTGGCCACCGCCCGCACCATGAGCTTCTTCCGGCTCGTCGAGGCACGCGCCCACGCGCGCGCGGGTGATGCCCAGGCGGCCGGCGCCGCCCTCAAGGCGGCCGAGGGCTGGCTGGAGCGGTCCCGCGACGGGGACAACGACCCGTCCTGGCTCGGCTTCTACGGCTACGACCGGTTCGCCGCCGATGCCGCCGAGTGCTACCGGGACCTGAAGGCGCCCCGCCAGGTCCGCCGCTTCACCGAGCAGGCGCTGTCGAAGCCGACTGAGGAGTTCGTCCGCTCCCACGGCCTCAGACTGGTCGTCTCGGCCGTCGCCGAACTGGAGTCCGGCAACCTGGACGCGGCCTGCGAGCAGGGCGTGCGGGCCGTTGAGGTCGCCGGGCGGATCTCCTCCGCGCGCACCACGGAGTACGTCAAGGACCTCCTGCACCGGCTGGAGCCCTACAGCGACGAGCCGCGCGTGGTCGAGCTGCGCGAGCGGGCCCGCCCGCTGCTGATGACCACCGCCTGAACCTGCCCGCTCCCCGCGCGGCAGGACACCCCGGCCGTGCGGTACCACCGCCTCGAGGGCATTGTCAGTGGCGCAGTGCACTATCGAGGCGGGAGGTGGAGCAGGTGCGGCCGGACATCGCTTACGACTGCGACGTGCTGGTGATCGGAGGTGGCATCGTCGGCCTGTCGACGGCGTACGCGATCACGCGCGCCGCGCCGGGCACCCGCGTGACCGTGCTGGAGAAGGAGCAGGGCCCGGCCCGGCACCAGACGGGACGCAACAGCGGGGTGATCCACAGCGGGATCTACTACCGGCCGGGCTCGCTGAAGGCACGGTACGCGGCGGGGGGCGCCGCCGAGATGGTCAAGTTCTGCGCGGAGTACGGCATCGCGCACGAGGTGACCGGGAAGCTGATCGTGGCGACGGGACGGGACGAGCTGCCCCGGCTGCACGCGCTGGTGCAGCGCGGCCGCAAGAACGGCATTCCGGTGCGCGAGCTGGGCCCCGCGCAGATCGAGGAGTACGAGCCGGAGGTCCGCGGACTGGCCGCGATCCACGTGGGGACGACGGGGATCTGCGACTTCACGGCGGTGGCCCGGCAGCTTGCGCGGGCCTCCGGCGCGCGGATCCGGTACGGGGCCCGGGTGGTGCGGGTGGACCGCCGGCCGGAACTCGGGGTCGCCGTCCTGACCGGGCGCGGTGACATCGTCCGCGCGCGCGTGCTGGTCAACTGCGCGGGGCTGTACTGCGACGAGGTGGCGCGGATGACCGGGGACGACCCGGAGGTGCGGATCGTGCCGTTCCGCGGGGAGTACTACGAGCTGGCGCGGCCGGAGCTGGTGCGGGGGCTGGTGTATCCGGTGCCCGATCCGGCGTTCCCGTTCCTCGGGGTGCATCTCACCCGCGGGGTCGACGGCGGTGTGCACGTCGGGCCCAACGCGGTGCCGGCGCTGGCCCGCGAGGGCTACGGATGGGGGACCGTACGGCCGCGGGAGCTGGCGGGGACGCTGAGCTGGCCCGGGTCGTGGCGGATCGCCCGCCGCCACTGGCGGTACGGGGCCGGGGAGCTGCGGCGGTCGGTGTCGAGGGCCGCCTTCACCCGGGCGGTGCGCCGGCTGGTGCCCGCGGTGCGGGAGGACGACCTGGTGACGGCCCCGGCCGGGGTGCGGGCGCAGGCCGTCCTGCGCGACGGCACGCTGGTGGACGACTTCCTGATCAGGGAGGGCGCCCGGGCGGTGCACGTGCTCAACGCGCCCAGTCCCGCGGCGACCGCCTCGCTGCCGATCGGGCGCGAGGTGGCGAGGCGGGCCCTGGCCGTGCTGACGGCGGCATGAAGGGCGCGCCGGGCCCCGTCGGCCTTGAGGACCGCTTCGTGCCGGGCCCCCGTAAAATCGTTCCCACTGTGACTGACTCGCTGAACACCCCCCAGGCTCCCGCCCCCGGCGAGCTGCCCCGGCACGAGCCCGGCGTGTCCCTGCGGCACACCCGGGAAAAGGGGGAGCCGCGTTTCCCCGACGGGCCCAGGGCCGACCCGGCCGGCTCGCACTTCGAGCGGCGGATCCGCAGCTTCCAGCCGCGCCGGAGCCGGGTGACCGCGGGCCAGGCGGACGCGTTGCAGCGCCTGTGGTCCACCTGGGGGCTGGACATCGACGGGCAGCGGGTGATCGACCTCGCCGAGCTGTTCGGGAACACCCGCCCGGTGGTGCTGGAGATCGGCTTCGGAATGGGCGAGGCCACCGCCCGGATGGCGGCCGCGGACCCGGACACCAACATCCTCGCCGTCGACGTGCACACCCCGGGCCAGGGCAACCTGCTGAGCCTCGCCGACCGGCACGGACTCGGCAACGTCCGCGTCGGCAACGGCGACGCGATCATCCTGCTGCGCGAGATGCTCACTCCCGACAGCCTCGACGGGCTGCGCGTCTACTTCCCCGACCCCTGGCCGAAGAAGCGGCACCACAAGCGGCGGCTGATCCAGCCGGAGTTCCTGACGCTGGCCGCCACCCGGCTCAGGCCCGGGGCGCTCGTGCACTGCGCGACGGACTGGGAGCCGTACGCCCAGCAGATGCTCGACGTGCTGACCGCGCACCCGGACTTCGAGAACACCCGGCCCGACGGCGGTTTCGCGCCACGTCCGGGCTTCCGTCCGCTGACCCGTTTCGAGGGCCAGGGACTGGAGAAGGGTCACGTGGTGAACGATCTGCTGTTCCGCCGCGTACCCCGGCCGGAAGACCAGCAGCCGCAGTGACCTCGTGAGGGCCGATGCCGTGGACACCTGCCCCCCGTACCCGACACCTCCCGGCGCCCCGGGCGGCACCTCCCGCCACGCGCACTGGTGGCAGCGGCGATGGGTCAGGTACGGCGCCCTCGTCACCCTGCTCGCCCTCTCCGGGCTCGTCATCCTCGCCCTGGTGCGCCGGCAGACCGGCACCGAGGGGTTCCTCGTCGGGCTCGGGCTCGCGGTACTGCCCGTACCGCTGCTGACGGCCGCCTTCCGCTGGCTGGACCGGGTCGAGCCGGGCCCCTGGCGGAACCTGGTGTTCGCGTTCGCCTGGGGCGCCTGCGCGGCGGCCCTGATCGCGATCGTCGCGAACAGCTTCGCCACGCACTGGATAGCCACGGCGACCGCCGACCCCGACGGCGCCGACACCCTGGGCGCGACGGTGATAGCGCCGGTCGTGGAGGAGTCCGCGAAGGCCGCCGCCGTCCTGCTGGTCTTCCTCTTCCGCAGACGCGACTTCAACGGCATCGTCGACGGGGTCGTCGTCGCCGGCGTGACCGCGACCGGCTTCGCGTTCACCGAGAACATCCTCTACCTCGGCAACGCCTTCGGCACCGACCAGCTCACCGGCGACCGTGGCATCGCCTCCGTCACGGCGGCGACCTTCTTCGTCCGCGTCATCATGTCGCCGTTCGCGCACCCGATGTTCACCGTGCTCACCGGCATCGGCTTCGGCATCGCCGCCATGTCCGGGGACCGCCGCCTGCGGCGCCTGCTGCCGCCGCCGGCCGGGCTGCTGCTCGCGATGGGCATGCACGCCCTGTGGAACGGCTCGACGACCTTCGGCGAGTACGGCTTCTTCGCGGTCTACGCCGCCATCATGGTGCCCGTCTTCGGGCTGCTGACCTGGCTGGTCGTGTGGACCCGGCAGCGCGAGCTGAGGACCGTGCGCGAGGAACTGCCCGCGTACACGGCCGCGGGATGGCTCAACCCGGCCGAACCGTTCGCCCTGGCCTCCATGCGGGCGCGCCGACTGGCCCGCGACCACGCGCGGCGCCACCTCGGCAGGCAGGCGGCGCGGACGGTTGCCCAGTACGAGGCGTACGCGACCTCGCTGGCGTTCCTCCGGCACCGCGGGCACCTGGGGTGGGCCGGGGCCGACTTCGCCGTACGGGAGCGGGAACTGCTGCACGAGCTGTGGCGCAGACGGGAGGTGGCGCAGCCCGCCCTGGACCACGCGGCCAGGATGACGACGCCCATCGCCGCGCCACCCTGGCCGGGGTACGCGGTGCACGGGGTCCACGGGATGCAGGGGGCCTGCGGGGCGCACCCGCGGCCACCGGGGTACGGGTCGTACGGGCCGGCGACGCCGTATCCGCACGGTCCGGCGTACGGGCCGGTGACCCCGTATCCCCACGGTCCGGCGGTGCCGTATCCCTCGTACAACCCGTACCGGACCCCGTCGTAGCGGCCCCCGGGGACGGGAGTCACGCCGACCCCTGCGTCAGCTTCCCGAGCTCCTCCTCCGTCAGCCGCAGCTCCGCGACCCCGAGCAGCGCCGGGAGCTGTTCCACCGTCCGCGCCGAGGCGATCGGGGCGGCCACCGTCGGCTGTGCGACGAGCCAGGTCAGGTTGCAAACGTGCCGGAGCGGCCCTTCCGGACAGGCCGCGTCCGGCCGCGAAGGTCGCGAACAAGCCCCACGGCTTCGCCGGCGGTGGGACCGGTCCGTGTCGGTCAGGGGGTGAGGCCCCTGTCGCGCAGCCACGCCGTCGGGTCGATCCCGGTGGACTGGCCGCCCGGGTGGACCTCCAGGTGGAGGTGGGGCCCGGTGACGTTGCCGGTGGCACCCACGCGGCCGATCACGTCGCCCGTACTGACCTGCTGGCCGACGCTGACGTTGATCGACGACTGGTGGCAGTACCAGAGCTCGGTGCCGTCGTCGAGGGTGAGGATCGTGCGGTAGCCGTAGGCACCGGCCCAGCCGGCCTCGGTGACGGTGCCGGTGTGGATCGCCTTGAGCAGGGTGCCCGTGGGCGCGGCGAAGTCGAGGCCGGTGTGGTAGCCGGAGGACCACATGGAGCCGGCCTGGCCGAAGGAAGAGGTGAGCGTGTACGAGGAGGTGGGCAGCGTGTACTGCTTGGCCAGCTCGGCCAGCCGCGCCTCCTCGGCCTTCCGCGCGGCCTCCTCCTCCGCCTTCTTCTTGGCGGCGGCGGCCTCGGCCTCGGCCGTCTCCCGCGCCTTCGCGGCATCGTCGGCGGCCTTCTTGGCGGCAGCGGCCTGGGCGTCCGCCTGGGCCTTGGCCTCGATCTGCTCCTGCTGCTGCTCGGCCTGCGCCATGATCCGGTTGCGCAGCACCTCGCCGGCGTCCGAGGTGCCCTGCCCGGTCTCGGCGGCGGTCACGCCGATGCCGCTGAGCGCGGTCGCCGAGCCCTCGGGGGCGGCGTCGGAGCCGTCCTCGAACAGGGAGCCCACGGACGGCAGGTCGGGCAGCGAGATGGACACCGGCGGCTTGGCGCTGTTGGCACTGGCCATGCCGCCCGCGCCGACGGCGGCGATGACACCGACGCCGAGAACGGTGGAGCTGCGGGCGAGCCCGCCGCCGCGCTGCTTGGCGACGCGGTGCCGGCCACGGACGGGACGGATGGACTCCGCGCTCGGGTTCCACTCCTCCCAGGGGCCCTCATCGGCGCGTCGGCTGTCGTAGCCGAAGGTCTCGCCGTGCTGGCGGCTCGGCGCGAACGGGGCTTCCGGAGCAGGCGGGTTGGACGCCACGAAGGCGCACTCCTTTCCTTCCGCATCGCCTACCGGGTTAGCTGACGGGTTCGGAGCGGGAAGGTCTCCTACGCGCGTAAACAAGCCGTGTTCATACGGCGGTTACGCTCGATTCACCCCAAGTAGGTGGTTCCCCGGTTCCCTTGCGGGATTCGGCGTGCGCGCACGGAGCCGCCTCTTGTGACGGCTGGGACGACCGTGCTGCGTTATCGAACGTTAATAGACGCGGGCCCCTGATTCCAAGCCGTTCGGCTTGATCACTCAACCTTCCGGCCCGACCTTACGGTCCATGAGCACCGAAAACCGGGCGAGTTGACCGCACTTTCCGGAGCTCTTGAGACGAGCACCCGTGGAGGAGCGAAAACACTCAGGGCCGGAATCCATGAATCGGATTCCGGCCCTGAGCCTTCAGTAGCGGGGACAGGATTTGAACCTGCGACCTCTGGGTTATGAGCCCAGCGAGCTACCGAGCTGCTCCACCCCGCGTCGTTGTGACACCAGTATATGCCATCCGGAAGGCCGCTCGCACCAACCTCTCAGCCGAGCAGATGCCGGTTGGGTTCCGTGGCCCTCTCCTCGAACTCCGGCACCACGACGACGACCGCGCCACCGGCCGCCAGCACCCCGGTTCCGTCGGCGCCCTCGACGAACGTGTCCGGCTCCCGCCACGCCGTCACCACGCGCCGCACCCCGGCGTCCAGAATCAGCCGGGCGCACGGACGCGGCCGGGAGGCGCGGCGGGCGCACGGCTCCAGGCTGCTGTACACCGTGGCGTCCGGCAGCCGTGGATCCGCCGGGTCGACCTTGGCCAGCGCCGCCTCCTCCGCGTGCACGACCGGGTCGTCCCCCTCCCGCGAGTACCCGCGGGCGAGTTCGGTCCCGTCGGCGGCGACCACCACGGCGCCCACGCTGAACGCGGTCCGGGACGGCGGGCACTGGGCCGCCAGTTCGCAGGCGATCCGGAGCCAGTGCCGGTCCGCGGGAACGGCGCGGCCGGCGGTGCCGGGAGCGGTGGGCTCGTAGCGCACGAGGACGACGTCCTCGATGGTCCGCGTCTCCACCAGCCGCAGCCGCCCGCCCTGGTAGGCCCCCGGCCCGAACAGCCGGGGCGCGTCCGGGTCCCCCACGAACAGGGGGGCGAGCACGAGCTGCACCTCGTCCGCGAGCTGCTGCCGCAGCAGCTGGGTGTGGACGGACCCGCCGCCCTCGACCATGAGCCGGCGCACCCCGCGCACGTCGTGCAGGTGCTCGAGCAGCCGGGGCCAGCCGAGTTCGGCGCCCAGCGGCACGACGTCGGCGGCCAGGCCCGTACGCCGCAGCCGCAGCGCGCCCTCGTCGGTCGTGTAGAGGACCTTCTCGCCGCCGGTGTGCCAGAAGGGCGCTTCGGGGTCCAGCTCGCCGGAGGCGCTGACCGCGACCTTCAGCGGGTACTCCGGCTTCCCGGCGGCGCGGCGGGCGGCCCGCCGCTCGGGCGAGTTCACCAGCAGCCGCGGATTGTCGGCCCGCAGGGTGCCGGCGCCGATCAGGATCGCGTCGGACGACGCCCGCACCTCGTCGACCCGGTCGAAGTCGGCGGGGCTGGAGAGCAGCAGGCGCTCGGGGCCGGTGTCGTCCAGGTAGCCGTCGAGCGAGACGGCGGCGGACAGCAGGACGTACGGGTGGGGCATCGACGCCCTCTCTCTCGGCGACGGGCTCGCCCCCAGTGTGACCGACGGACCAGGTGGGCACCGCCCTTCGGGCCACCTGGAGAATCCCGGGCCCACGGCTGACCCACCAACGACGGAACCCCCGTCCGACCAGGTCGGCGGGGGTTCCGAGGGCGCGGGCGCCGGTAGGCCCTGTGGGACTCGAACCCACAACCAATGGATTAAAAGTCCACTGCTCTGCCAATTGAGCTAAGGGCCCGGGCGATGTTGCTTACCCGAGCATAGCGGGAGGAGGGCCCGTCGCCGATCGGGTATCGGGGGTGCCAGGCCGGAAGTTCGGCGTGATCGGTGGTGACCGGGTGACGGCCGGGGTCAGAAGATCCCTTTTTGGCCGGCGCGAAAACCGCAGGGCCCGTACGACCGGAGTCGTACGGGCCCTGCGGGTGAATCACTTGGCGTCAGCCGTTGCGCTTCCAGCGCGGCTTGTCGTCGCGGCGGCCGAAGGAGCCGCCGCCGCTGCGGTGGTCGTCACGGCGGCCGTAGGGACGCTCGTGACCGCCGGAGCGGAAGCCGGGGCGGTCGCCCTGGCGGTCGCGGTTGAACGGACGGTCGCTGCCGCGGTGCCCGCCGCGCTCGTCGCGCCGGGCCGGACGGTCGTCCCGGCGGAAGCCGCCACGGTCGTCACGGCGGTCGTCACGGCGGTCGAACGAGCCGCGGTCGTCACGGCGGTCGAAGGAACGGGGCGCACGGTCCCGGTCGCGGTTGAAGCCGCCCCGGTCGTCACGCCGCTCGAAGGAACGGCCACCACGGTCACCCCGGTCACCGCGGTCGTCACGGCGGAAGCCACGGTCGTCACGGCGCTCGAAGCCGCGGTCACGGTCACGGTCGAAGGAACGGCCACCGCGGTCGCCCCGGTCGTCGCGGCGGAAGCCACCCCGGTCGCCGCGGTCACGGTCACGGTCGCGGTTGAAGCCGCCGCGGTCGTCACGGCGGTCGAGCGAGCCGCGGTCGTCACGACGGTCGAAGGAACGCGGCGCACGGTCCCGGTCACGCTGGAAGCCGCCCCGGTCCTCACGCCGCTCACGCCGGTCGTACGACGACGGGGCCGCCGCACGCTCCTCGCGCTCCTCGCGCTCGGCGCCCTCTTCCCGGTCGATGCGCTCGATGTCCCGGGCCGCCGGCTGCTCCGGCACCGACACCTCGGCCACCGCCTGCTCACCGGCCACCGCGTCCGAACCCTCGGGCGTCACGGTCTCGCCGCGCTCCCGGGCGAGACGCGCGACCAGCCGGTCGGCCTCGTCACGCAGCTCGGCCGCACGCCGCTGCGCGCGCTCCAGCTGCTTGGCGAGGTGGGTGACCTCGCGCTCGGCCAGCTGGGCCGCGGTGCCCGCGGACTCGGCCTGCACCTCGGTCATCGACCGGGCGCCGGTGATCTCGGCGACCTCCGGGTCGAAGGCCGCGCCGCCCTGGATGATGTGGCGCGAGGCGTCCACGCCCGCGTCCTCCATCAGGCGGAAGATCTGACGCCGCTGGTGCGGCAGGGACAGCGAGACCACCGTGCCCGTGCGGCCCGCGCGGGCCGTACGGCCGGCCCGGTGCAGGTAGTCCTTGTGGTCGCCGGCCGGGTCGACGTTCAGCACCAGGTCGATGCCGTCGACGTGGATGCCGCGGGCGGCGACGTCGGTGGCGACCAGGACGTTGACGTACCCGTCCTTGAAGTCCGCCAGGGTGCGGGTGCGGGCGCCCTGCGTCATGCCGCCGTGCAGCGCTTCGGCCTTCGCGCCGGCCTCGCGCAGCTGCTCGGCCACGCGGTCGGCGCCGAGCTGGGTGCGCACGAAGATGATGGTGCGGCCCTTGCGGGAGGCGATGGCCGCGGTGACCGGCGCCTTGTCCTTGGGCTTCACGATCAGGATGTGGTGCGACATGGTCGTCACCGCGCCCTGCGCCGCGTCGACCTCGTGGCTGACCGGGTCGGTCAGGTAACGGTCGACGAGGGTCTTGATCTCGTTCTCCATCGTCGCGGAGAACAGCATCCGCTGACCGCCCGCCGGAACCTGGTCGAGCAGCTCGGTGACCTCGGGCAGGAAGCCCAGGTCGGACATCTGGTCGGCCTCGTCCAGGACCGCGATCCGCACGTCCTCCAGGGAGCAGGCGCCGCGGTTGATGAGGTCGCGCAGCCGGCCCGGCGTGGCGACCAGGATGTCGACGCCCTTCTCCAGGGCGTAGATCTGGTTGCCCATGGAGGTACCGCCGCACACGACCTTCATGCGCAGGCCGACGACGTCGCCGTAGGGCTGGAGGGCGTCGGCCACCTGCATGGCCAGCTCACGGGTGGGGGTGAGGATGACCGCACGCGGCCGCTTCCGCTCGGTGCGGCCGCCGGCCAGCGTGGCCAGGGTCGGCAGACCGAAGGAGAGGGTCTTGCCGGAGCCGGTGCGGCCCCGGCCCAGGATGTCCTTCCCGGCCAGGGCGTCCGGGATGGTCGCGGCCTGGATCGGGAAAGGCGTGGTCACGCCGTTCTGCGCGAGCTTGCGGACGACGCCCTCGGGCAGGCCGAGGTCCGCGAAGGTGATCTCCGGGGCCTCGTTGTTCTCGGGGGCGTCGTCGGCGTTCTCGGGCACGACGACGTGATCAGTGGAAATGGACATGCGAATGCGAAACCTTCCGGAGTCTCTTCGGCACGCGCCCGTCAACTCCGTGATTCGCGCCACGACCGCCTCGATGCGGTCCGCCACGGCAAAGGAGAGTACGCGCCACACGGCGCGCTCTGCATGGGCGCCGGGCAAATGGGATCAAACGATCTACCACCATACGCACCCTGCACCCCTGAACGCAAACCGGCGGCGCGGCGAAGGCGAACCCGCGGCGTCACCGCAGGTCGGCTCAGCCCCTCGTCCGGTGCGGCCGCCAGCCCGGCCTGTACGGACGCTCCCGCTGCTCCAGCTGCGAACCCGTGCCGTCGTGCGTCGAGGGCGAGGGCTCGGACACCGGCGGATCCGACGGTGCCGGCGGAGCGGGCGGCGAGGCCGGCGGCTGCTCGGGCTCGGCGGACGTCTGCGGGGGCACCGGCACCGCCTCGGTCGGCGTCGGCTCGCCCGCCTTCGGCGGCACCCCGCCGTCGCCCGGCGCCGCCGACGCGCCCGCCGCGGCGGACGGCGGGTCGGAAGCGGCCGGCGTCTCACCCGGCTTCCCCCTGCCCCCGTGGCCATGCCTGCCCTCCCCGCCGCCACCGGCGTGGCCCGTGCCGCCGCCGGACAGCACGTCCTCGCCACCCGGGGCCCGGCCACCCTTCGCTCCGGCGGAGTGCGACGGCCTGACCGCGCCGCCGGCGTCCTCCCCCACGCTCATGCAGCCCGCGGCGGCGGTGACGGCGGCGACCGCCGCGGCGAGACGGACGGATACGTACAAGGGGCGCACGGGCAGCCACCTCCGGGAGGAAGAAGTCGCCGTGCCCAACTCCCTTCACCCGTGCAAGGACACGCACCCCGCCCCGCGAGGGTCAGCCGTACCCCAGCGCGTGCAGACGTTCGTCGTCGATCCCGAAGTGGTGGGCGATCTCGTGAACCACCGTCACCTCCGTCTCCGCGACCACGTCCTCCCGTGTCTCGCACATGCGCAGCGTCGGCCCGCGGTAGATGGTGATGCGGTCGGGCAGCACCCCCGCGTACCACTCGCCGCGCTCCGTCAACGGGGTCCCCTCGTACAGCCCCAGCAGCTCGGGATCGTCGGCGGGCGGCTCGTCCTCGACGAACACCGCGACGTTGTCCAGCAGCCGCATCAGCTCCGGCGGAATCTGGTCAAGGGCCTCGGCGACCAGTTCCTCGAACTCCTCGCGCGTCATCTCCAGCACACGGTCATTGTCCGGTACGGCCACGCGAGCATGCCCTGCGCGGGCATATCGGGTGTCGGGCCCGGGCATACGCGCCCAATGCCCCGCGTTCCCGTCGCAGACCCGAACCGCCCGCACCCCCTCCGAGGCATACGAAGGGCCATGCACGCCGCCACGCTGAAGGCGGCGCACACAGTCGCCCCCCGCCGCCGATCGCCGCGCCCAGGTCCGGCGCTGTCACTGGCGCACGAACCGCGCCCCTGGGCGCGCGCCGCCGGACTGGTGGCCGTCGTCCTGGCCGGCGCCTGGCTGGGGCTGCTCGTCGTCGGCAACGTACGGGCCCCCGTCGGCCCCATGAACACCACGATGACCCTGCGCCCCTCCCTGAGCGGCGGCACGAAGATCAACGTCTCGCCCCTCGGCTCCCTGGAACTGGACAGCCACATCGCCCCGGTCCGCCTCGACGTGAACGTCGACCAGCTCGACCCGGCCCGCTCCCAGGCCCTGGTCGACCACCCGGAACGCTTCTCCGGCCTCCAGGACGACGTGGCGCACGACGTCGAGCACGGCACCGTCGACCTGGCCGTACGGTCCTGCGTGGCGGTCGTCGCCGGTGCCACCGCGCTCGGCCTGGCGGTCTACCGCCGCCCGCGCCGCGCCCTGGCGGCCGGCGGCCTCGCCCTGACCCTGCTCGCCGCGTCCGGGGCGACGGCGTACGCCACCTGGAACCCCAAGTCGGTGCTGGAACCGAAGTTCTCCGGACTGCTGTCCTCGGCGCCCTCCGTGGTCGGCAACGCGCGCAGCATCGTCACCGAGTTCGACGTCTACCAGCAGGAGCTGGCGCGCCTGGTGACGAACGTGACGAAGCTCTACGACGTCACCTCCACCCTCCCCGCCTACCAGCCGGACCCGATGACCATCCGGGTCCTGCACGTCTCCGACATCCACCTCAACCCGGCGAGCTGGAAGATCATCGCTTCGCTGGTGGAGCAGTACAAGGTGGACGTGATCGTCGACTCCGGCGACACGATGGACCACGGCACCGCGGCGGAGAACGGCTTCCTGGACCCGATCAAGAACCTGGGCGTCCCCTACGTGTGGGTGCGCGGCAACCACGACTCGAAGGTCACCCAGCGGTATCTGGAGCGGATGAGGAACGTGCACGTCCTGGACGACGGCCGCGCCGAGACCGTCGCCGGACTGCGCTTCGCCGGGACCGGCGACCCCCAGTTCACGCCCGACCGCTCCGGCGCGCCGGGCGCCGACGCGTCCGAGGAACTGGCCGGCGCCCGTCTCGGCTCGGCCCTGCGCGACCAGCGGACCAAGGGCACCCCGGTCGACATCGCCGTCGCCCATGAACCGTCCGCGGCCCGCGAGACGGACGGCACCGTGCCGCTGGTGCTCTGCGGCCACCTCCATCACGAGGGGACGGAGGTCCTCAGGTACGGCACGCGGCTGCGCATGGAGGGATCCACGGGCGGCAGCGGGCTGCGCGCGGTCGAGGGGAAGTACCCGGCCCCTATCGAGGCGTCGATCCTCTACCTCGACCGGGACAGCCGCCGCCTCCAGGCCTGGGACGCGATCAAGCTGGGCGGCCTGGGCCGGACGACGGCAGAGGTCAGCCGCCACCTGCCCGAGGAGAACAAGCCGGGCGCCACTCCCACCCCGTCCGGCCCCACCCCGTCGCCCCCCTCCCCCTCCGGCTCGTAAACGGTTTTGGCGATACCCCCGGCCATCCCCTATGCTTTTCACGTCCCCGACGCGCTGAGAAGCGCCCAGGCGGGCCGATAGCCCTCATCGTCTAGCGGCCTAGGACGCCGCCCTTTCAAGGCGGTAGCACGGGTTCGAATCCCGTTGGGGGCACGCAGTACGGTGTGCGACACTTACGTTCGTTGGTTCGCACACAACCATGGTCCTGTGGAGCAGTTTGGAGTGCTCGCCACCCTGTCAAGGTGGAGGCCGCGGGTTCAAATCCCGTCAGGACCGCTGAGGTTTCACGTGAAACCTCAATGGCTGGGTAGCTCAGTTGGTACGAGCGATCGCCTGAAAAGCGATAGGTCGCCGGTTCGACCCCGGCCCCAGCCACCAGAGAAGGATCCCGCCCGGTGGGCGGGATCCTTTTTGTTCGCGTGGACTTTGTCCGCGGGGGCGGTGACGCCGGCCGAGTGCGCACGCGCGAACCGGCGGCCAACGCACGGACCGGGGGGCCGCCCTCGGCGGCCCGCGGCCCGCGAGCTAAAGCGTTCGCCAGGAAAATCCCGGGGATGAGATCCTGGGTCCCGTATGTCTACGCATCCCGCCCCCGCCCTCGGCGCCCTCGCCTCCCGGCTGAACGAGTTGTCGCTGCGCGACGCGCACCGGCTCGGCCGCAGGCTCGAAGGTGCGCGCAAGATTCGCAAGCCGGAGGCGCGTGCCGCCGTCCTCGCCGAGATCGAGGGCGAAGTCGGGAACGCCGAGGAGCGCATGTCCGCCCGGCGTTCCCGGGTGCCGGCGATCAGCTATCCCGAGCAGTTGCCGGTCAGCCAGAAGAAGGACGCGATCGCCGACGCGATCCGTGCTCACCAGGTCGTCATCGTCGCCGGTGAGACGGGGTCCGGGAAGACCACGCAGATCCCGAAGATCTGCATGGAGCTCGGCCGGGGCGTGCGCGGCATGATCGGGCACACCCAGCCCCGCCGGATCGCCGCCCGTACCGTCGCCGAGCGTGTGGCTCAGGAACTGGACACCCCGCTCGGTGAGGCCGTCGGGTGGAAGGTGCGGTTCACCGACCAGGTGGATCCCGGTGCCACGTTCGTCAAGCTGATGACGGACGGCATCCTGCTCGCGGAGATCCAGACCGACCGCGAGCTGCGGGCCTACGACACGATCATCATCGACGAGGCCCACGAGCGGTCCCTCAACATCGACTTCCTGCTGGGCTACCTCGCTCAGCTGCTGCCGCGGCGGCCGGACCTCAAGGTCGTCATCACCTCGGCGACCATCGATCCCGAGCGCTTCTCACGGCACTTCGGGGACGCCCCGATCATCGAGGTCAGCGGGCGGACGTATCCGGTGGAGGTGCGCTACCGGCCACTGCTGGAGGACGACTCCGACGACGCCGACCGGGATCAGATCACCGCGATCACGGACGCGGTCGAGGAGCTGATGACCGAGGGGCAGGGGGACATCCTCGTCTTCCTCTCCGGGGAGCGGGAGATCCGCGACACGGCCGACGCGCTCAACAAGAAGAACTACCGGTTCACGGAGGTGCTGCCGCTGTACGCGCGGCTGTCGCACGCCGAGCAGCACCGGGTCTTCCAGCCGCACTCCGGCCGCAGGATCGTCCTGGCGACCAACGTCGCCGAGACCTCGCTGACCGTTCCCGGCATCAAGTACGTGATCGACCCCGGCTTCGCCCGGATCTCCCGGTACAGCCACCGCACCAAGGTGCAGCGGCTGCCGATCGAGCCGGTCTCGCAGGCCAGCGCCAACCAGCGCAAGGGCCGCTGCGGGCGTACGTCCGACGGCATCTGCATCCGGCTCTACAGCGAGGACGACTTCCTCACCCGCCCGGAGTTCACGGACGCGGAGATCCTGCGGACCAACCTCGCCTCGGTCATCCTCCAGATGACCGCGGCCGGTCTCGGCGACATCGAGAAGTTCCCGTTCATCGACCCGCCGGACCACCGCAACATCCGTGACGGCGTGCAGCTGCTCCAGGAGCTGGGCGCGCTGGACCCGGCGCAGAAGGACCCCCGCAAGCGGCTCACGGAGACCGGCCGCAAGCTCGCCCAGCTGCCGGTCGACCCGCGCCTGGCCCGGATGGTGCTGGAGGCGGACCGCAACGGCTGCGTCCGCGAGGTCATGGTGATCGCGGCCGCGCTGTCCATCCAGGACCCGCGTGAGCGTCCCGCCGAGAAGCAGACCCAGGCCGATCAGCAGCACGCCCGCTTCCGGGACGAGACCAGCGACTTCATCGCCTACCTCAACCTGTGGCGCTACCTCCGCGAGCAGCAGCGGGAGCGGGGCTCCTCGTCGTTCCGGCGCATGTGCAAGCAGGAGTTCCTGAACTTCCTGCGTATTCGCGAATGGCAGGACATCTACAGCCAGTTGCGCACGGTCGCCAAGCAGATGGGGATCGAGCTCAACGACCAGGACGCGCCCGCCGACCGGATCCACGTCTCGCTGCTGGCCGGCCTGCTGTCGCACATCGGCATGAAGGACGTGAAGGAGTCCAAGGACTCCGGGCCGGGCGCGCGCAAGGACGGCGGCCGGAACGAGTACCTGGGCGCCCGCAGCGCCAAGTTCGCGATCTTCCCCGGCTCGGCGCTGTTCAAGAAGCCGCCGCGCTTCGTGATGTCCGCCGAACTCGTGGAGACGTCCCGGCTGTGGGCCCGCGTCAACGCGAGGATCGAGCCGGAGTGGGTCGAGCCGCTCGCCGGGCATCTGCTGAAGCGGACGTACAGCGAACCGCACTGGGAGAAGGACCAGGCGGCGGTGGTGGCGTACGAGAAGGTGACGCTGTACGGCGTTCCGATCGTCGCCCAGCGCAAGGTGAACTACGGGCGGATCGACGCGGAGCTCAGCCGGGAGCTGTTCATCCGCAACGCGCTGGTCGAGGGCGACTGGCGTACGCACCACAAGTTCTTCGCCGACAACCGCAAGCTCCTCAGCGAGGTGGAGGAGCTGGAGCACCGGGCCCGGCGCCGGGACATCGTCGTGGACGACGAGACGCTGTTCGACTTCTACGACCAGCGGGTCCCCGAACACGTGGTGTCCGGTGCGCACTTCGACTCCTGGTGGAAGCGCAAGCGGCACGAGCAGCCGGACTTCCTGGACTTCGAGCGGGAGATGCTCATCCGGGAGTCGGCGGAGGCGGTCACCAAGGCCGACTATCCGGACTCCTGGCGGCAGGGGAACCTCAAGTTCCGGGTGACGTACCAGTTCGAGCCGGGCGCGGACGCGGACGGCGTGACCGTCCACATCCCGTTGCAGGTGCTGAACCAGGTGACCGACGAGGGCTTCGACTGGCAGATCCCGGGGCTGCGCGAGGAGGTCGTCACCGAGCTGATCCGCTCGCTGCCCAAGCCGATCCGCCGCAACTACGTGCCGGCGCCGAACTACGCGAAGGCGTTCCTGGAGTCGGCGGTGCCGTTGCAGGAGCCGCTGACGACCACGATGGCGCGTGAGCTGAAGCGCATGGTCGGTGTGCCCTTCGAGGCCGAGGACTTCGACTGGTCCCGGGTCCCCGACCATCTGAAGGTCACGTTCCGGATCGTCGACGAGCGGCGCCGCAAGCTGGCCGAGGACAAGGACCTCCAGGCGCTGCAACTGAAGCTGAAGCCCAGGGCACGCAAGGCCCTGTCCCAGGCCGCGGCGGCGACCGCGGAGCGGCAGGGCGGGGAGTCCCTGGAGCGCAAGGGCCTGACCGACTGGACCATCGGCACGCTGACCCCGGTCTTCGAGACGCGCCGGGCCGGCCAGCCGGTGAAGGCCTACCCGGCGCTCGTCGACGACGGCGACACGGTGTCCGTGCGGCTCTTCGACACCGAGGCCGAGCAGGCCGAGGCGATGTGGCGGGGCACGCGGCGGCTGATCCTGCGCAACATCCCGGTCAACCCGGCGAAGTTCGCGTCCGAAAAGCTGAGCAACCAGCAGAAGCTCGCTCTCTCGGCGAACCCGCACGGCTCGATCCAGGCGCTGTTCGACGACTGTGCGACGGCGGCGGCGGACCGGCTGATCGCGGACTTCGGCGGACCGGTCTGGGACGAGGAGTCGTATCGGAAGCTGTACGACAAGGTGCGTGCCGAGATCGTGGACACGACCGTGCGCACGGTGGGTCAGGTGCAGCAGGTGCTGGCCGCCTGGCAGGCCTGTGAGCGCCGTCTGAAGGCCGTACGCAGCCCCACGCTGCTGCCGAACCTGGCGGACCTGCGGGCTCAGCTGGACGGCCTGGTGAAGCCCGGTTTCGTGACGGCGTCCGGGGTACGGCGTCTGCCGGACCTGATGCGCTACCTGGTGGCCGCCGACCGCCGCCTCCAGCAGATGCCGACGAACG
The DNA here is from genome assembly GCF_044743035.1 of Streptomyces sp. NPDC087787. Lineage (NCBI taxonomy): Bacteria > Bacillati > Actinomycetota > Actinomycetes > Kitasatosporales > Streptomycetaceae > Streptomyces > Streptomyces sp. NPDC087787. The sequence goes on along the minus strand of NZ_JBIUVQ010000005.1, from coordinate 357,570 downwards.
TCCAGCGGGACACCACGCGCATGGAGAAGGTCCATGAGATGCGGGACGAGTACGCGTGGCTGCTGGAGCAGATGCCGCAGGGCCGGCCGGTGCCGTCCTCGGTCCTGGACATCCGCTGGATGATCGAGGAGCTCCGGGTGAGCTACTTCGCACACGCGCTGGGCACGGCGTACCCGGTCTCCGACAAGCGGATCGTGAAGGCGATCGACGCGGCCGCCCCGTGACGACCCATGCGCACTAAGTGAGTTCGACCCCGGGCTCCCGCTCCTGTACAGTCTCTTTTCGCAGCGCAACGCACGAATGGCGCCGCGAAATCTGGTCCTGTGGAGCAGTTTGGAGTGCTCGCCACCCTGTCAAGGTGGAGGCCGCGGGTTCAAATCCCGTCAGGACCGCTTCTGTCAAGAGGGCCCGTACCCCCCGAGGGGGTGCGGGCCCTCTTGCCGTGTGCTCACGCGTCCGGTCCGCGCGGCCGCTTCCGGAACATCGCAGGGGCGCCGGGGCGCCCTGTGGCCCGCCGCCGTCTCTTGACGGCGTCACATTCCCTCGGTACCCAGGGAACAGGCCCCGCTCCCCGCGGTCCACTGGAGGTGGCGTATGGCGGCATCGGCCAGGCACGAGACGCGGGCGCTGCTCCGCGCACATCTCGCGGCGGCCTCGTCGTACCGCCATCTCACCCGCCGCTGCGCCGTCTGTCATCAACTGCTGCGCCTGGAGATGGCCGGCGCCCCACGGACGGCCTCCGGCGCGCCTGGCGAGGCCGTGGAGGACGACAGCACCCCGACGGCGTGAGCCGGTCCGTGACGCGCGTCGGATCCCGAACTCCCTTGTGGGCATGGGGCGATGGAACCGGATCTTCCATTAGCGCAGAGACCCGGTCGGCAACAAGCGCCTCGGCGTGTGACGGGTGTCACCGAATGAGTTTCTGAAAGTGCGGTATTTACTCCCGCCCTACACAGGGTCAATTTAATATGTGCAATTGCACTGCCCTGCGCGTTGCTCCACAGATGATCCGCCGAGCCTCCCCAGACTCCGACAAGCCCGCTCACAGAGCCACCCCGCGGGCCCGGAAGGCACACAAAAAAGATCGCGCTGGACCCGGCGGAGTCCAGCGCGATCGACGACGCACCCTTGTTCACTTGCCTGCGGAGCTCTGACGGCTTGGGCGTGGGGCCTGTTGGGGCAGGACCCGTGTCGCTTGGAGCTGCGGTTCCGGACGCCTCGACCAGTGGGGGGACCAGCCGGTTCGTCCGGTTATTCGGTTGTTCAGGCCTCGCTGCGCTGCTGCGGAATGCCCGCGAGCAGTGCGCGGACCTCGGCCTCGCGGTAGCGGCGGTGCCCGCCGAGCGTGCGGATCGACGTGAGCTTGCCGGCCTTCGCCCAGCGCGTGACCGTCTTCGGGTCGACGCGGAACATGGTGGCGACCTCAGCCGGGGTCAGCAGCGGCTCGGCATCAGGGGTGCGAGCGGTCATGAGCGGCCTCCTCGGGAGAACCGAACCTTCTCGGTTCTTTCCTCTAAATTCTGCACCTTGACCCGCGTTGCCCGAAATGGCGGACGCGAGTCGAGTCGGTTATAGGACGAACGGCTTGTCCTCGGCACTACAACTACACCATCTGTCCAGCCGCGTCGGCCAAACCGATGGAATTGCCCTCCCAGGTGTTCATCAGCGACGGAAGCCGATGGACCATGCCATAGCGGACAGTCACGCCACTGTGACGATCAGTCACAGCGCGATCAGGAGGCACCAGACCCCCCAAAGAGTGCAATGCGGAGATTCCGCCCGAAGTGGAGCAGAGTTGGGCGGAAGGAGTCCTCCCCGGACTCCTTGTCCTATTTTGGCACGAGGAGTGGCAAGCGGCGCAAGGGTCGGGTAAGTGCCGTCCGTCACCCTTGACGTAAACGCCCGGATCAGAACCTACGTCCCGTCAGCTCCCGGAAACGCCCTCGACGGTACGCCGTTCGCGACCCCGTTCCGCCGTGATCTGCGTCACCTCGGACGTCGCTCCTGGCGGGCCGTCAGTTCGCGGACCGCCGGTCGCGCACCGCCCGCCAGCGCTCCACCAGCCGCCCGTACGCCTCCCCCGCGGCCGCCCCGTCGCCCTGACGCAGCGCCTCGATCCCCTCGGCCACGTCGGCCGCCGAGTGGTCGCCCTCCAGCTCACCGGCCGGCAGCGCGTGCACCAGGCCGCCGTAGTCGAGCTCCACCAGCGAGCGCGGGTGGAACTCCTCCAGCCAGCGTCCGACGTCCACCAGGCCGTCGATCATCGGCCCCTCGTCGACGGCGTCCTTGAGGGCCCGCAGCCCGCGCGCCACCCGCCGCCTCGCCTGCACCATCGGCGTCCGGTAGCGCAGCACCGGCACGTCGCCCCCGAAGCCGGCGGGACCCCCGGAGCCCTTGACGTACTCGCGTTCCTCGTCGGAGACCAGCACGAACCAGTTCAGCGGCACCTGCCAGGTCGCGGTGCGGATCCAGGGGCGGGCATCGGGGTTGTCGGCCAGCCAGCGCTCGTAGTCCTGGGTGGCCTGGTGGCGCACCAGCGGCGGCAGCACCGCGTCCAGCACGGCGGCCGGGAACTCCTCGGCGAGGCCGCCCAGGGCCTGCCAGCCGCGCAGCCGGGTGCGCCAGGGGCAGACGCAGACCACCCCTTCGACGTCGAGCACGAACGCGTCCGGACTCTCGTGCACCGGGACCGGCACCGGCGGGGTGGGCAGCAGGTCGGCCAGCGAGCGGCGCAGTTCGTCCTGGTAGGAGGGGCGGTCGGGGCGCCGGGCATAGCGCGCCCAGTGGCTGCGCTCCGGCTCCGGGAAGGCGGCCAGCGGCTCGTACACGCGCAAGTAGGTCGCGTACGGAACGACCACGGAGGACACCTTGGGCACGCCTGCTCCCTCCCCACCGGACCGGACCCGAAACCCGCCCGGCCCGCACCCGGGTGGACGGAAAACCACTGCAAATCGTCCCACGCCCGAGTGGCGGCGTACTCCGGGGGAGGGTGATCGGGACCACCAGGGTCATGGATGGCGGGGGCAGGGTCTAATCTCCTGCTGAGCGGCCCACCGGCCGCCGCCCACCACCCCTCCCGCCACCCCCGCCACCACAACGTGCGGAGGTCCTCGGAGGGTCCGTCCCCGCTCGCCGCTACTTACCCGGGAGTCACCACCGTGACCGACGTGACCAACGGCGTCCTGCACACCCTGTTCCACTCGGAGCAGGGGGGCCATGAGCAGGTCGTGCTCTGTCAGGACCGCGCCAGCGGCCTCAAGGCCGTCATCGCCATCCACTCCACCGCCCTGGGCCCCGCGCTCGGCGGCACGCGCTTCTACCCGTACGCGAACGAGGAGCAGGCCGTCGCCGACGCGCTGAACCTCGCGCGCGGCATGTCGTACAAGAACGCCATGGCCGGCCTCCGCCACGGCGGCGGCAAGGCCGTGATCATCGGTGACCCGGAGCAGATCAAGACCGAGGAACTGCTGCTCGCCTACGGGCGGTTCGTCGCCTCGCTCGGCGGGCGCTACGTCACCGCCTGCGACGTCGGCACGTACGTGGCCGACATGGACGTCGTGGCACGCGAGTGCCGGTGGACCACCGGCCGCTCGCCCGAGAACGGCGGCGCCGGCGACTCCTCGGTGCTGACCTCCTTCGGTGTCTACCAGGGCATGCGCGCCTCCGCCCAGCACCTGTGGGGCGACCCGACGCTGCGCGACCGCAAGGTCGGCATCGCGGGCGTCGGCAAGGTCGGGCACCACCTCGTCGAGCACCTGCTCAAGGAGGGCGCCCAGGTCGTCATCACGGATGTCCGGCAGGACGCCGTGCAGCGGATCGTCGACAAGCACCCCGCCGTTCAGGTGGCGGCCGACACCGACGCGCTGATCCGCACCGAGGGGCTGGACATCTACGCCCCCTGCGCGCTCGGCGGCGCTCTGAACGACGACACCGTGCCGGCGCTGACCGCCAAGGTCGTGTGCGGCGCGGCCAACAACCAGCTCGCCCACCCAGGTGTCGAGAAGGATCTGGCCGACCGCTCGATCCTCTACGCGCCGGACTACGTGGTGAACGCCGGCGGTGTGATCCAGGTCGCCGACGAGCTGAACGGCTTCGACTTCGACCGGTGCAAGGCGAAGGCGTCGGAGATCTTCGACACCACGCTCGCCATATTCGCACGTGCGAAGGAGGACGGGATTCCGCCGGCCGCCGCGGCCGACCGGATCGCCGAGCAGCGGATGTCGGAAGCCCGGAACGACCGGAACGCCCGGACCGCCGGCTGACGGCACGGCGGACGTCGCACGTCCGTGCGGTACCTGCCGGTGGACGGTTGGAGAGAACTCTCACTTCCACCGGCGGGTCGTCCGCGGATAAGTGGTTAAAATCGCCACTGACCAGCAAGGACAGGCTTCCTCGACGGTCCTGTGCACACGCGCGTCCGGTGGGCGACGTACCGTATGGGCGCGGGCTCAGGTACCGTGGAAGCCCTACGGACCGGTCTCTCCACGGAGAGCCCGTTCCGGATCATGAACGCGTGTCAGACTCTGGGGCCGTTGAGCCCCGTCGTTGAGGGGGTCGAGCCATGGGGCGCGGCCGGGCCAAGGCCAAGCAGACGAAGGTCGCCCGCCAGCTGAAGTACAACAGCGGTGGGACGGATCTCTCACGCCTGGCCGAGGAGCTGGGCGCATCGACGTCGAATCAGTCGCCGAACGGCGACCGCTTCGAGGACGATGAGCAGGACGACGACCTGTACTCACGGTACGCCGAGTTGTACGAGGACGACGGCGAGGACGAGGACGACAACTCCTCGCGGCAGCACCGCCGCGGCGCATAGCGCCCGCGGCGGCTCAGCCGTATCCGGCGTGCCGTAGGCATCGCACCTCACCCGGTCCGGGGCTCACGCACCGGACCGGGTTTCGTGCGCCCGCTGACGGCCACCGACGCCCACCGGGCATCGGCGGCCGGAGCGTGCCGGTCGCGGGAACTCACTCGTGGTCCCCCACCAGGGCCGCGCCCGTGGTGTGCGCGCCGCGGTCGGTGATCTCGCCGGCCACCCAGGCGTCGAGACCTCGGTCGGCCAGGGTGGCGAGGGCCACGTCGACCGACTCCTCGGGCACGATCGCGATCATGCCCACGCCCATGTTGAGGGTCTTCTCCAGCTCCAGCCGCTCGACGTCGCCGGTCCTGGCGACCAGGTCGAAGACGGGGGCCGGGGTCCAGGTGGCGCGGTCGACCACGGCGTGCAGCCCGTCCGGGATCACCCGGGCCAGGTTGGCGGCGAGCCCGCCACCGGTGACGTGGCTGAAGGCGTGCACCTCGGTGGTGCGGATCAGGGCCAGGCAGTCCAGCGAGTAGATCCTGGTCGGCTCCAGCAGCTCCTCGCCGAGGGTGCGGCCGAGGTCTTCGACATGCGCCTCCAGCGGCAGCCCGGCCCGGTCCAGCAGGACATGCCTGACCAGGGAGTACCCGTTGGAGTGAAGCCCGGAGGACGCCATGGCGATCACCGCGTCACCCTTGCGGATGCGATCCGGGCCGAGCAGCCGGTCCGCCTCCACGACGCCCGTGCCCGCGCCGGCGACGTCGAAGTCGTCCTCACCGAGCAGTCCCGGGTGTTCGGCGGTCTCGCCGCCGATCAGCGCGCAGCCGGCCAGGACGCAGCCCTCGGCGATGCCCTTGACGATGGCGGCGACCCGCTCGGGGTGGACCTTGCCGACGCAGATGTAGTCGGTCATGAACAGCGGCTCGGCACCGCACACCACGATGTCGTCCATGACCATGGCGACCAGGTCGTGGCCGATGGTGTCGTACACGCCGAGCCGGCGGGCGATGTCGACCTTGGTGCCGACGCCGTCCGTGGCGGAGGCGAGCAGCGGGCGCTCGTAGTGCTTGAGGGCGGAGGCGTCGAAGAGGCCGGCGAAGCCGCCGAGGCCACCGAGCACCTCGGGACGGCGGGTCTTCTTCACCCACTCCTTCATGAGCTCTACGGCGCGGTCGCCCGCCTCGATGTCGACGCCGGCGCTCGCGTAGCTGGCGCCAGTGGTCTCGGAAGACATGACCTTGGGAACCTCTATGTCGTCTTGCGTGCTTATGGGCGGCGGATCGCGTCGGTCGCGGCCGTGGCGGCCGGACCTGCGGCCAGCTCGGACTCCAGCAGCTGCTTGCCGAGCAGCTCGGGGTCGGGCAGTTCCATCGGGTACTCGCCGTCGAAGCAGGCGCGGCACAGGTTCGGCTTGGCGATGGTGGTCGCCTCGATCATGCCGTCGATGGAGATGTACGCCAGCGAGTCGGCGCCCAGCGAGGTGCCGATCTCGTCGACGCTCATGCCGTTGGCGATGAGTTCGGCCCGGGTGGCGAAGTCGATGCCGAAGAAGCAGGGCCACTTCACCGGCGGCGAGGAGATCCGGATGTGCACCTCGGCGGCGCCGGCCTCGCGGAGCATCCGTACCAGGGCCCGCTGGGTGTTGCCGCGCACGATCGAGTCGTCGACGACGACCAGGCGCTTGCCCTTGATCACTTCCTTCAGCGGGTTCAGCTTCAGGCGGATACCGAGCTGGCGGATGGTCTGCGAGGGCTGGATGAAGGTCCGGCCGACGTAGGCGTTCTTCACCAGGCCGCTGCCGAAGGGGATGCCGGAGGCCTCCGCGTAGCCGACGGCGGCGGGGGTGCCGGACTCCGGGGTCGCTATGACGAGGTCGGCCTCGACGGGGGCCTCCTTCGCCAGGCGGCGGCCCATCTCGACCCGGGAGAGGTAGACGTTCCGGCCTGCGATGTCGGTGTCCGGGCGGGCCAGGTACACGTACTCGAAGACACAGCCCTTGGGCTTCGCTTCCGCGAATCGGGAGGAGCGCAGACCGTTCTCGTCGATGGCGACGAACTCGCCGGGCTCGATCTCGCGGACGAAGCTGGCGCCGGTGATGTCCAGCGCGGCGGTCTCCGAGGCGACGACCCAGCCGCGCTCCAGCCGGCCCAGGACCAGCGGGCGGATGCCCTGCGGGTCACGGGCGGCGTAGAGGGTGTGCTCGTCCATGAAGACGAGGCTGAAGGCGCCCTTGACCTGCGGGAGGACGGCGTGGGCCGCCTCCTCGATGGTCAGCGGCTTGCCGTCGGCGTCGACCTGGGCGGCCAGCAGGGCCGTGAGCAGGTCGGTGTCGTTGGTGGCCGCGACGCGGGCGGAGCGCCCGTTGTTGTCCTTCGGCAGGTCGGCGACCAGCTCGGCGAGCCGGGCGGTGTTGACCAGGTTGCCGTTGTGCCCGAGGGCGATCGACCCGTGCGCGGTGGCCCGGAACGTCGGCTGGGCGTTCTCCCACACGGAGGCGCCGGTGGTCGAGTAGCGGGCGTGTCCGACCGCGATGTGACCCTGGAGAGAACCGAGCGAGGTCTCGTCGAAGACCTGGGAGACCAGTCCCATGTCCTTGAAGACGAGGATCTGGGAGCCGTTGCTGACCGCGATGCCCGCGGATTCCTGGCCCCGATGCTGGAGGGCGTACAGCCCGAAGTACGTGAGTTTCGCGACCTCTTCACCCGGGGCCCAGACTCCGAAGACGCCGCACGCGTCCTGGGGGCCCTTCTCGCCGGGGAGCAGGTCGTGGTTGAGTCGTCCGTCACCACGTGGCACGGTTCCGAGTGTAGGCGAGGTCGACCACTGGTCCGAATTGGGGGATGCGCGCAGGTCCGGGGCCGCTTTCCCCGCCGTCTCGCGCGCGCCGTCAGCGTTTGGGCAGGTCAGGGCGCTGTGTCGATCATCCGTCCGTCGGGTGGGGTACCGCCGGGAAGGCGCCGCGGACTTTTCCTGGCGGAGATGAGTGAGGTGTCGCACACCATCGGGGCCGTGGATGCCGCGGAAAGCGGGTTCAGGCCAGGAGCGGCAGCAGCCCGCCGAGATCGGCGCGCTCCCCGCTCGCGCTGACCTGGGCGGCCGCCACGGCGTCCCGCCACGCCAGCCGGCCGGCGGCCAGCCTGACCCAGGTCAGCGGGTCGGTCTCGACGACGTTGGGCGGGGTGCCGCGGGTGTGCCGGGGGCCTTCCACGCACTGCACGACGGCGTACGGCGGGATGCGCACCTCGGTCGATCCGCCGGGCGCACGGGCGGCGAGCGCGTCGGCGAGCAGCCGGGTGGCGGCGGCCAGCGCCTGACGCTCGTAAGGGATGTCCAGGCCCGGCACGGCGGCGTTCAGGTCGTCGGTGTGGACGACGAGCTCGACGGTGCGGGTGACGACGTAGTCGGCCAGCGGCAGGGCGCCCGCACTGGTGCCGAGCAGCCTGGTGCCGGGGTGCGCGGCGAGAGCGGCCGTGAAGTCCCGCTCGGCGGCGTCGAGACAGGCGCCGAGGTCCGGGTTCCGCTCGGCGAGTTCGCGGGCGTGGGCGGCGATGGCGGGGGCGTCGGCGCCGATGGCCGACGGCCAGTCGAGCAGGGCGCCGTCCTGCCGGGCCGGCTCGGGTTCCCCGAGCAGCCGGCCGACGGCCGACAGCGCCATGCCGACGTGGGCGGCCAGATCCCGCACGGTCCAGTCCCCGAGCCGCGTGGGCAGCGCGAGTTGCTCGGCGGTCAGCACCCGCACGGCATCGCGCACATGCCCGAACTGCGCCAGCACGGCACCACGGGTCCTGTCGGGGTCGTAGGTCCGGGACCGGGCGCGCTTCTTGACCGGGCTCATGCCGGCGAGCCTATGCCTTCACGGCGGCGCGGCCGTCCCGGCCGTGACCGGCGGCCGAGACCGTGGGGGAACGCGCGGGCAGGCCCCGCCCTGAACCGGGCGGGGCCTGCCCGCGTACGTCGACGGGGCTTACGCCAGCAGCGCCGGGATCGTTCCCTCGTGGGACTCGCGCAGGGTGGCGAGGGGGAGTTCGAACTCGCCCTGGAGCTCGATCGTGTCGCCGTCGATGACGCCGATGCGGGTGGCGGGCAGGGCCCGGGCACCGCACATGTCGTTGAAGCGGACCTCCTCGGAGCGCGGCACCGCCACGATGGCGCGGCCGGCCGACTCCGAGAAGAGGAAGGTGAACGCGTCCAGGCCGTCGGGTACGACCAGACGCGCGCCCTTGCCGCCCAGCAGGGCGGACTCCACGACCGCCTGGACGAGGCCGCCGTCGGACAGGTCGTGCGCTGAGTCGATCATGCCGTCGCGGGAGGCGGAGATCAGGATCTCGGCCAGCAGGCGCTCACGCTCCAGGTCGACCTTCGGGGGCAGGCCGCCGAGGTGGTCGTGGACCACCTGCGACCAGGCCGAGCCGCCGAACTCCTCGCGGGTGTCGCCGAGGAGGTACAGGAGCTGGCCCTCCTCCTGGAAGGCGACCGGGGTGCGGCGGGCGACGTCGTCGATCACGCCGAGGACGGCGACCACCGGGGTCGGGTGGATGGCGGCCTCGCCCGTCTGGTTGTAGAGCGAGACGTTGCCGCCGGTCACCGGGGTGCCCAGCTGCTTGCAGCCGTCCGCCAGACCGCGCACGGCCTCCGCGAACTGCCACATGACCGCCGGGTCCTCGGGCGAGCCGAAGTTCAGGCAGTCGGAGACCGCCAGCGGCTTCGCACCCGTGGTGGCGACGTTGCGGTACGCCTCCGCGAGTGCGAGCTGCGCGCCCGTGTACGGGTCGAGCTTGGCGTAGCGGCCGTTGCCGTCGGTGGCGAGGGCGACGCCGAGGCCGGTCTCCTCGTCGATCCGGATCATGCCGGAGTCCTCGGGCATGGCCAGCACGGTGTTGCCCTGCACGAAGTGGTCGTACTGCTGGGTGATCCACTTCTTGGACGCCTGGTTCGGGGACGCCACCAGCTTCAGGACCTGGTCCTTCAGCTCGTCGGACGTCCGCGGACGCGGCAGCTTGTTCGCGTCGTCGGCCTGGAGGGCGTCCTGCCACTGGGGGCGCGCGTACGGGCGCTCGTAGACCGGGCCCTCGTGGGCGACCGTGCGCGGGTCGACGTCGACGATCTTGCCGCCGTGCCAGTAGATCTCCAGCCGGTCGCCGTCGGTCACCTCACCGATGACGGTGGCGATGACGTCCCACTTCTCGCAGATCTCCAGGAAGCGGTCGACCTTCTCCGGTTCGACGACCGCGCACATGCGCTCCTGCGACTCGCTCATGAGGATCTCCTCGGGCGAGAGCGTGGAGTCGCGCAGCGGGACGTCGTCCAGGATGACGCGCATGCCGCCGGAGCCGTTGGAGGCCAGTTCGCTCGTCGCGCAGGACAGGCCGGCCGCGCCGAGGTCCTGGATGCCGACGACCAGCTTCTCGGCGAAGGCCTCCAGGGTGCACTCGATGAGCAGCTTCTCCTGGAAGGGGTCGCCGACCTGGACCGCCGGGCGCTTGGAGGGCTTCGCGTCGTCGAAGGTCTCCGAGGCGAGGATCGACGCGCCGCCGATGCCGTCGCCGCCCGTGCGGGCCCCGTACAGGATGACCTTGTTGCCCGTGCCCGAGGCCTTGGCCAGGTGGATGTCCTCGTGCCGCATCACGCCGATGCAGCCCGCGTTGACCAGCGGGTTGCCCTGATAGCAGGCGTCGAAGACGACCTCGCCGCCGATGTTGGGCAGGCCCAGGCAGTTGCCGTAGCCGCCGATGCCCGCCACCACGCCGGGGAGCACCCGCTTGGTGTCGGGGTGGTCGGCGGCGCCGAAGCGCAGCGGGTCGACGACGGCGACCGGACGCGCGCCCATCGCGATGATGTCGCGCACGATGCCACCGACGCCCGTGGCCGCGCCCTGGTAGGGCTCGACGTAGGAGGGGTGGTTGTGCGACTCGACCTTGAAGGTGACCGCGTAGCCCTGGCCGACGTCCACCACACCGGCGTTCTCGCCGATGCCGACGAGCAGGGCGTCGCTCTCGGGGGCCTTCTCGCCGAACTGGCGCAGGTGCACCTTGGAGGACTTGTACGAGCAGTGCTCGGACCACATCACGGAGTACATGGCGAGCTCGGCGCCGGTCGGGCGGCGGCCGAGGATCTCCACGACGCGCTCGTACTCGTCCTTCTTCAGGCCGAGTTCGGCCCAGGGCAGCTCGACGTCGGGGGTCGCGGCCGCGTGCTCGACCGTGTCCAGAGGCGTCCTGCTCATGCGGTGACCAGCTTCTTGAGGATCGAGGTGAAGAACGGGAGGCCGTCGGTGCGGCCGGTGCCGATCAGCGGCTCGGTGGCGTGCTCGGGATGCGGCATGAGGCCCACGACGTTGCCGGCCTCGTTGGTGATGCCGGCGATGTCCCGCAGCGAGCCGTTCGGGTTGACGTCGAGGTAGCGGAAGGCGACGCGGCCCTCGGCCTCCAGCTTGTCCAGCGTGTACGCGTCGGCGACGTACCGCCCGTCCATGTTCTTCAGCGGGATGTCGATCTCCTGGCCGGCGGTGTAGTCGCTGGTCCAGGCCGTCGACGCGTTCTCCACCCGCAGCTTCTGGTCGCGGCAGATGAAGTGCAGGTGGTCGTTGCCGAGCATCGCGCCCGGGAGGAGATGGGCCTCGGTGAGCACCTGGAAGCCGTTGCAGATGCCGAGCACCGGCAGTCCGGCCCGTGCCTGCTCGATGACGGTCCCCATCACCGGCGAGAAGCGCGAGATGGCGCCGGCCCGCAGGTAGTCGCCGTAGGAGAAACCGCCGGGCAGGACGACCGCGTCGACCTGTTTGAGGTCCTTGTCCTTGTGCCAGAGGGCGACCGGTTCGGCGCCGGCGAGGCTGATCGCCCGCTGGGTGTCACGGTCGTCCAGGCTGCCCGGGAAAGTGACGACGCCAATACGAGCGGTCACTTCGCGGCCCCCGCGACTACGTCATCGGACTCGACCTTGACGGTGAAGTCCTCGATCACGGTGTTGGCGAGGAAGGATTCGGCAAGATCGTGAATGCGGGCGAGCGCGGCCTCGTCGACGGGCCCGTCCACTTCCAGTTCGAATCGCTTTCCCTGACGGACGTCGGAGATGCCTTCGAAACCCAGCCGCGGCAGTGCGCGCTGCACCGCCTGGCCCTGGGGGTCGAGGATCTCCGGCTTGAGCATGACGTCGACTACGACGCGTGCCACTGGCACTCCCGGTGTGTGGTGCTGAGCAGGTTCCTTCAGACTACCCGCACAAAATTTCTACGCGAGTAGACTCGTAGGAATCTACGTGACGCCCGTCACGCCCCCACACCGATGGGCGGTCGCCGTGAAAAGTTCTGGGAAAGTTCGGGTTCGGACCCTGATCCGGTATTGCGCCGGGACACGCGGACAGATTTAGTCGGGCTTCCCCTTGCAATGCCCGGCACTGTACAAATGAATTGGCAACAGCCGATACTTTTCCCGATAACAGGCGGACAGTCGGCATCTTTGAACATCTCCGCACGTCATGCACGGCATGGCGGACCAGATGGACCGCAGAGGTGCCGCACGAAGGGACCGATATTCGTGGCGCAGCGTGTCGTGGTCACTCTCTTTGACGACATCGACGGCTCGGAAGCGGCGGAAACGATCGCCTTCGGACTGGACGGCAGGTTCTACGAGATCGACCTGAACCAAGCCAATGCCAAGAAACTGCGTAAGGCGCTCGCACCGTACGTGGAAGCCGGCCGCAAGCGGTCGAAGTCGGGCAAGACGTACCGGCAGACGGAGGTCGCTCCCGATCCCGCCGCCGTCCGTGCCTGGGCGCAGGCCCACAAAATGGACGTGCCGGCGCGCGGCCGCATCCCCAAGAAGGTCTACGAGGCGTTCAGCGCGGCTCAGTGACGGGTCGCTGCCGGGGGCGCCCTGCCGTGAACCAGGGCCCGTCAGCGGGCCCTGGGGGCAACCGACTTGCGCAACCCCCCTGTTGATCAGCTAATGTCTGGAGCACGCCGAGGGGCGAGGCCGGAAGGCCGAGGCCCACGGAGTCCATGCGGGTGTAGTTCAGTAGTAGAACATCCCCCTTCCAGGGGGAAGGCGCAGTGTGCAATTCCTGTCACCCGCTCTGCACCGCCGGTCCGGACCACTGATGTGGATCAGGTAGGCTGGTGCTCGCGCCGATCGGTGGGAGCCGGTCGGAGGCAATGCGGACGTAGCTCAGTTGGTAGAGCGCAACCTTGCCAAGGTTGAGGTCGCGAGTTCGAGCCTCGTCGTCCGCTCGGGAAAAAGGCCCCGGTCCATCGGACCGGGGCCTTTTCGTTGTTCTCTCTCCTGCGTCCGCTCTGACATTTGTCATGCGAGGTGATGACACCGCGCACTGCTGCGGCACCCCGGCCGCCGGGACGCTGGATCCATGGACGCGGACGAGCATGTGATTGAGGTGACCGGCCTCCACCGGGTGTACGCGGGCGGATTCGAGGCGGTGCGCGGAATCTCCTTCCACGTGGACCGGGGGGAGATCTTCGCGCTCCTGGGCACCAACGGCGCCGGAAAGACCTCGACGGTCGAACTCCTGGAGGGGCTGGCGTCACCGGCCTCGGGACACGTGAGGGTGCTCGGGCACGACCCGTACGCGGAGCGGGCGCTGGTACGGCCGCGCACCGGTGTGATGCTCCAGGAGGGCGGCTTCCCCTCCGAGCTGACCGTCGCCGAGACCGCGCGGATGTGGGCGGGCTGCGTCAGCGGGGCCCGCCCGCCCGGTGAGGCGCTCGAACAGGTCGGTCTCGGGCGGCGCACGGACGTACGGGTCAAGCAGCTCTCCGGCGGTGAACGGCGCCGCCTGGACCTGGCGCTCGCGCTGCTCGGCGGGCCGGAGGTGCTGTTCCTGGACGAGCCGACGACCGGGCTGGACGCCGAAGGGCGCCGGGACACCTGGGAGTTGGTGCGGGCGCTGCGCGACCGCGGCACCACCGTGCTGCTCACCACGCACTACCTGGAGGAGGCCGAAGGGCTCGCCGACCGGATCGCGATCCTCCACGAGGGACGCATCGCGACCGCCGGTACCCCGGCCGAGGTGACCGCCGCGCAGCCGTCCCGGATCTCCTTCGACCTGCCCGCGGGGTACTTCCCCGGCGACCTGCCCCCGCTCGCCGGACTGGGCGTGTGCGACCACGAGGTGGACGGCCGCACCGTACGGCTGCGCACCCGCGAACTCCAGCGGACCGCCACGGAACTTCTGCTGTGGGCACACCGGGCCGGGATCGAACTGACCGGGCTGGATGTCCGGTCGGCCTCGCTGGAGGAGGCGTTCCTCGGCATCGCGCGGGACGCCGCCGCGCCGCGGACGAAGGAGTACGCCGCATGAGCACCGCCGTCACCACCCCCGCCGGCCGGATGGCCGCGCTCGCGCGCGTCGAGCTGCTTCTGCTGGCCCGCAACCGGAGTGCTCTGGTGGCGGGCGTGCTCCTGCCGCTGGTGCTGCCCTTCATCATCCGGTCGGCGACCGCGCAGATGAACCTGGAGGACGCCGGGCTGACCGTCGGGCTGGTCATCCTGCCGACCGCGATCGGCTTCTCCCTGCTGTTCGCCGTGTACTCCACCCTGGTCGGCGTGTTCGTCGCCCGGCGTGAAGAACTGGTCCTCAAGCGGCTGCGCACGGGCGAGCTGCGGGACACCGAGATCCTCGCCGGGGCCGCGCTGCCGGCCGTCGCCACCGGCCTCGTCCAGTGCCTGCTGCTGACCGGCGCCTGCACCGCGCTGCTTCACGTCCCCGCCCCGCGCTCGCCCCATCTGGCAGTCGTCGGGCTGCTGTTGGGCCTCCTGCTCGGCGTGCTGCTGGCGGCCGTCACCGCGGGCTTCACCCGGACCACCGAGAGCTCCCAGGTCACCTCGCTCCCGCTGCTGCTGGTCTCGATGATCGGCTCCGGGCTGACCGTGCCCCTGGAACTGCTTCCCGAGCGGCTCGCCCGGTGGTGCGAGCTGCTGCCGCTGACCCCGGTGACCATGCTGGTCCGCGGCGGCTGGACCGGAGACCTGAGCGGCTACGACGCCCTGCGGGCCGTGGGTATCGCGCTGGCCTGGATCGCGCTCGCGGTGTTTGCTGTACGGCGCCGGTTCCGCTGGGAGCCGAGGCGCTGAGAGACGGCGCGGAGAGAACGGGAAGAGGTGGCGGAGAAGCCATGCGCGGGCCCGTCGGCTGGTGGCGCGGCAAGAGCACGACCGCCAAGGTCGAGGCGTACACACGGTGGTCGTTCCACATCTTCGCGCTGATCGAGGCGGTCACGGGCGGGCTGATGGTCCTGCTCCAGGTGGGCCCCCACCCGGCGGCCTGGCTGGCGGCGGCGGTCACCGGGCACGCCGCGCTCTGCGCGGTGACCGCGTCCCGTGCGCTCGACTGGACCCGCGGCCGGCGTGAGCAGCCCCTGCGGCTGCTGTGGGCGCTCGGCGCGGTCACCGCGGTGCTGGCGGTCCTCGCGCTCGGCGTGCACGCGCACGGCCGGGGCGAGAACGTGGACACCGCGGCGGGGCTGGCCTTCGCGTGCGTGCTGGTCTTCGGCGCCGGCACCATCGCCCTCGGGGTGCGCACCCGGCGCCGGGTCGCCGCGGTGGTGACGGGCTTCGCGGCCGGTTCCGGAATCGTCGCCTTCCCCCTGGGGATGCCGGGCCCGGCCGCTCTGGCCGACGCGGTCATGGTGCTGGTCGGAGGCGCGTTCCTGGCCTTCACCTCCGTCTTCTCCGTCTGGCTGCTGAACGCCGTCTACGCGCTCGACGAGGCGCGGGAGACCCGGGCCCGGCTCGCCGTCGCCGAGGAGCGCCTGCGGTTCGGGCGGGATCTGCACGACGTGATGGGGCGCAACCTCGCGGTGATCGCGCTGAAGGCGGAGCTGGCCGTGCAACTGGGCCGGCGCGGCCGGCTCGAGGCGGTGGAGCAGATGATCGAGGTGCAGCGGCTGGCCCAGGAGTCGCAGCGCGAGGTCCGTGCCGTGGTCCGCGGCTACCGGGAGGCCGACCTCGCCGCGGAACTCGCGGGCGCCCAGGGCGTCCTGGCGGCGGCCGGCATCGACTGCGCGGTCACCGGCTCACCGGCCGGTCTGCCCACGCCGGTGCAGTCCGCGCTCGGCTGGGTCGTCCGGGAGGCCGCCACGAACGTGCTCCGGCACGGAGACGCCCGGCGGTGCACGGTGT
Source organism: Streptomyces sp. NPDC087787 (assembly GCF_044743035.1). NCBI lineage: Bacteria > Bacillati > Actinomycetota > Actinomycetes > Kitasatosporales > Streptomycetaceae > Streptomyces > Streptomyces sp. NPDC087787. The sequence goes on along the minus strand of NZ_JBIUVQ010000005.1, from coordinate 341,643 downwards.
CCCTGCGCGTGGCCGACGGCCGGGCCGAGCTGACCGTCGAGAACGACGGGGTGCCCGAGTCCCCCGCCGGTGACCGTCCGGGCTCCGGGCTCGCCGGTCTTCGTGAACGGCTGTCGGAGCTCGACGGCACCCTGCGGGCGGGGCCCGCGGGACGCGGCCGGTTCCGGCTGACCGCGAAGGTGCCGCTGCCGCCGCCCGCCGCCGGTCCCCCGACCGACCGTCCGTTGAGCGAGGCCACCCGATGACGACGTCCACCGTGCCCGTCCGGCTGCTGCTGGCAGACGACGAACACCTGATCCGCGGCGCGCTCGCCGCCCTGCTGTCGCTGGAGGACGACCTGCTGGTCGTCGCGGAGGCGGCGAGCGGACCGGAGGCGCTGGCCATGGCCCGGGCGCACGCGCCGGACGTGGCCGTGCTCGATCTGCAGATGCCGGGCGCGGACGGTGTGAAGGTCGCCACATCCCTGCGGGCCGAAATGCCGGACTGCCGGGTGCTGATCGTGACCAGCCACGGACGGCCCGGACATCTGAAGCGGGCGCTTGCCGCGGGTGTGCGCGGGTTCGTCCCGAAGACCGTCAGCGCCCAGCGGCTCGCCGAGATCATCCGCACCGTGCACACCGGAAACCGCTACGTCGACCCGGAGTTGGCCGCCGACGCGATCTCCGCCGGGGACTCCCCGCTGACCGCGCGGGAGGCCGAGGTGCTGGAGTTCGCCGCCGACGGGGCACCGGTCGCGGAGATCGCCGAGCGGGCCGCGCTGTCCCCGGGGACCGTACGGAACTACCTGTCGTCGGCCGTGACCAAACTCGGCGCGGAGAACCGACATGCGGCAGTACGGCTCGCACGGGAGCGAGGTTGGGTATAGTTGGCCTCGCGCCACGGCGCAGTGCGGACGTAGCTCAGTTGGTAGAGCGCAACCTTGCCAAGGTTGAGGTCGCGAGTTCGAGCCTCGTCGTCCGCTCGGGAAAAAGACCCCGGTCCATCGGACCGGGGTCTTTTCGTTCCCTACGACCAGCTCGTCCCCGTCAGCCGCTCGTACGCCTCCACGTACTTCGCCCGCGTCGCCTCCACGACCGGCTGCGGCAGCGGCGGCGGGGGCTGCTCGCTCCCGCGGTCCCAGCCGGACTCGGCCGACGTCAGCCAGTCGCGGACGTACTGCTTGTCGTACGACGGCTGCGCGCGGCCCGGCTGCCACTGGTCGGCCGGCCAGAAGCGGGAGGAGTCCGGGGTGAGCACCTCGTCGGCGAGGACGAGCGCCTCCCCGTCGAAGCCGAACTCGAACTTGGTGTCGGCGAGGATGATCCCGCGGTCGCGGGCGATGTCCCGGGCCCGGCCGTAGACGGCGAGCGTGGCCTGGCGCAGCTGGGCGGCCGTCTCCGCGCCGACCTGGCGGGCCACCTCCTCGTAGGAGACGTTCTCGTCGTGCTCGCCGACCTCCGCCTTGGTGGCCGGGGTGAAGATCGGGGCGGGCAGCTCGGAGCCGTCGGTCAGGCCCTCGGGCAGGGCGAGGCCGCAGACCGTGCGGGTCTGCTCGTACTCGGCCAGGCCCGAACCGGTGAGGTAGCCGCGGGCCACGCACTCCACGGGGACCATCCGCAGGGACTTGCAGATCAGGGTGCGGCCCGCCCAGTCGGCGGGAGCGCCCTCGGGCACCTCGGTGGACAGGACGTGGTTCGGGGCCAGGTCGGTGAGCCGGTCGAACCACCACAGGGACAGCTGCGTGAGGATGCGGCCCTTGTCGGGGATCTCGGTCGGCAGCACCCAGTCGTAGGCGGACATGCGGTCGCTGGCGACCATGACGAGGTCGCCCGCCTCGTTCTGGTACAGGTCGCGCACCTTGCCGGTGTGCAGATGCACCAGGCCCGGAACCTGGATCGGCTCGGGCTTTTCGACGAATCCGGACACGGTTCCTCCCCGTGGTTCTGTCCAATGGACCGATTCTCCCGTATCGGACATCGATCCCCGGCAGCGGGTCAGTCGCGCTTGCAGATGCGGTCCAGGAGGTTGGCGGTGGCGCGCTGGATCCGGGCGTCGACGTGGCCGGGGCGGTCCAGGGCCGGGGACCAGGCGAAGGTCCCCGCGGCGAAGACCAGGGCGCCGGAGGGCGCCCGGTACAGGGACGTCTCCTGGTGGCGCGTCACGCCCTCGCCGTCCGTGTACGGGGAGTGCGAGAGCAGGATGCGGTCCTGGTACTCGGGCAGCGGGGTGCGCGGGAAGTAGCGGTCGGCCTCGCCCGCGACCAGGCCCGCGATCTCCTCGCCCTCCCCGGCCCCGGTCGCCTCCCACAGCCAGTGGTCGGCGTTGCGGACGACCAGCGGGTGCGGCTCGGGGACGCGGCCGGCGTACTGGATGCCGACCAGTTGCTGCTCGGGCCGGTCGATCTCCCGCCACAGCACCGACCGGCCGGGGCCCTTGCGCTTGCGGCAGGTCAGCAGCCGGTCGGGGACGCCGGACGGGGAGGCGCCCAGTTCGACCTGCCAGTACATGGTGTTGGCCGAGAGGAAGACCAGGGACGTGCCGTTCTCGCGGGCGAGTTCGACGGTGCGGCGCATGCTCACCGACCAGTACTCGTCGTGGCCGGGGAAGACCAGGCCGCGGTAGCGGGTGGGGTCGACGCGGCCGGCGTGCAGGTCGCGGGCGTCGGCGTAGGCGAGGTCGTAGCCGTAGCGCTCGGCCCAGCGGATGACGTCGTAGGCGTGGCCCACGTGCAGGGGCAGGCCCGCCCCGGCGTAGGGGCGGTCGAAGGAGACCGTGGTCGCGGCGTCGGCCTCACCGAGCAGCCGGCCGTGCTCGTCCCAGGCGTGGTAGAGGCTGGCGCCCGTGTGGCCGTCCTCCGGGTAGAGGTTGTAGGCCTGCCAGGTGATGTCGGGCAGGAGCAGCAGCAGGTCCGCGGGGCGGTTGTCGCGGACGGTGAACGGGATGTGGGAGCGGTAGCCGTCGTCGGTGGTGAGCACGGCCACGTAGGCGCCGACGCTCCAGTGGGACGGCACCTGCAACCGCCACGACAGCCACCAGTGGTGGCAGGAGACGGTGCGGTCGGCGGTCAGCGGCGGGGGCTGGACGATGCCGGACAGCCGCGGACTGGTGGTGATCTTGGCGGCGCCGTCGCCGCCGTAGTGCCCGATGCGGTAGATGTCCACGCCGAACTGCTGGGGCGGGTCGACGGTGACGTGGAAGTCGATCGCCTCGCCGGGAGCGACGGCACCGGTGGAGACGAAGCCCTTGATCTGCCGGTGGACGTCGTCGGCCGAACGGGGACCGCCGCCGGAGGCGCGGGGAGCGGGCACGCGGGGGCCGCCGGACCTGGTCCGCGGGGGCGGCGTCTGCGGGGGCGTCTGCGGGAGCGGGTCCACGTACCAGGGGACGACGTGGCCGGTGTCGTCGAAGTACGTCTCGCTGCCGCGCAGCCAGGGAACGGGGCCCAGGCCGAAGGGATCCGTCACGGCGTGCGCGAGAGCCCCCGACTCCCAGCGGCGAATCTGCTCCGATCCCATGCCCGATCCCCTCCCTCGTGCCCCCGTGGTCTGTCCTGCGGCGGTGCGGATCTGTCGGTCTTGTTCCGGCCGTGGCTGTCGTATGTCGCACGGACTTGCCACGTGCGTTATCGGTCCCAGCACATCACATAACGCGCGCATGCTGTCACTATTCGTTGCGAATTGGCCGAAAGTGGAAGCGGGGGATCCGGTAGCGCGACCGCCGGGTCGGCTTCGGTCCAGGTCAGACCAGCCGTACGGGCTTTTCCGGACGTATGCCCGAGTCGACCAGCCAGTTCCGCAACGGGACCGGGTCGCCGTCCTCGACCAGGGCGAGGACCTTGGGGCTGAGATCGGCGGCCCTCTCCCCGTTGATGAGGAGAGCGGGGCCGTCGAGCCAGTCGAGGCCCGGGGAGGCGTCGGCGGTGTCCATCGCGGCGCAGCAGACCATCGCGGTGACGTGGTCGGCGAGGAGTTCGCGGCCGGTGCGGTGCGGTTCGAGCGGGAAGAGGGGCAGCGAGTCCTCGTTCCGCGGCGGCGTACCGGCGATCTGCCCGGCTCCCGTCGGCGCCGTGCCCGCCGGGGGCTCCGACGCCTCCTCGCGGGCCAGCTCGGCGCTGATGCCGGCCGCGAGTGCGGCACCTCGCTCGCTGCCGAGGCCGGGGGCCTCGTCCGGGGTGAGGGGGTCTTCGGGGGCGGGGGGCTCGCCGGGGTGCCTGTGTCCGCCGGGGTGTTCCCCGTGATCCAGGTCTTTCCCGTGTCCTGGGCGTTCCGGGCGCTCTGGGCGTTCGTCGTGTTCTGCGGGCTCTTGGTGCTTGGGGCGCTCGCGGTGTCCGTCGTGCTCGCCGTGTCCGCCGGGCTCGTCGGACGGATGGTGCGCGATGTGTGTCTCGTCGTCGTGGGCCGGTCGGGGGTCGTCGGCCGGTTCGTCGGCCGGTTCGTCGGCCGGTTCGTCGGCCGGTTCGTCGGCCGGTTCGTCGGCCGGTTCGTCGGCCGGTTCGTCGGCCGGTTCGTGGGCCGGTTCGTGGGCCGGTTCGTGGGCCGGTTCGTGGGCCGGTTCGTGGGCCGGTTCGTGGGCCGGTTCGTGGGCCGGGAGGACCGTCCGCTCGCGGATCTTGCCGGAGGTGGTGGAAGGGGCGGCGGGGGCGGCAGGGGACGGAGCGGACAGGTGCTCCAGGACCCGGGCCAGGGTCGGTCCGTGCGGATCGGCGGCCGAACCGGGGGAGCGGCGGACTCCCAGGCGGTCCAGGACACGGTGGAGGCGAGCCGCATCGGTACGCCATTTGCGGTCGACGACCTCGTCCGGGTACTCCTGCCAGTCCACCGGGCACCAGTCCCGGCCGCGCTCGGCCGGGCCGCCGTGGAAGAGGCGCGCGGCCAGCAGCGAGGCGGCCTCGTCGACGGCGCCGGGCTCCTCCAGCAGGTCGCAGGCCGGGCGCTCACCGAGCCGGGAGGTGAAACCCTCGGCCAGGCGGTCGCGGCGGGACAGTTCGGTGAGGGCCGCGACGACACCGGCGTCGAGACGGGAGGGCCAGCGGCCCATGCGCCAGGCGGGGAGCGCGACCCTGGTGAGCAGCCGGTCCCAGCCCGCGTACGCCAGGCCCACCTGCTCCTGGGCGGCGATCCTCAGCCCGTAGTCCACAGCCTGTGCGCGTTCCGCCGCCGCGGCCGCCACACCGCGCTCCATCAGGGCCGCGTGCTCCCGGCAGCCGCGCAGCAGCAGCCGGGCCACCCGGCCGAGTCCGGCGTACACCGAGCGGACCAGAGGAGGGCGGCCGGGTGCCGAGGCGACGGCCACCGCCGCGTCCAGACCACGGACGAAACGCCGGGCCGCGGCTATGTCCGGGTGCGCCGAGGGTCCCGTACCGGCGACGACCGGGGCGAGCACGGCCCGCAGCTCGCCGACGCGCATCCACCACAGGAACGGGGAGCCGATGACGAGGACGGGCGTCTGCCCCGTACGGCCCGGGCGAGCCGGGGACAGGCCGCGCAGCACGTCCGGCTCGCCGTGCGGGTGATCCTGCCCGGCGGGTGGGCCGTGGGCCGGGTGCGTACGGTCCTCCAGCCAGCTGTCGCAGTCCGGGGTGAGCTCTATGGCCGACGGGGCGGGGACGCCGAGGCGGTCGGCCAGCTCGCGCACCAGGCGGTACAGGTCCGGGGCCGACTTCTCGGCTATCGGGACGGTCGGGGTCATCGCGGGGCGGGCCCGGGCCACGACCAGCCCGATGCCCGCGGCCAGGAGCAGGACGACGACCGCGACGGCGCCGACCACCCAGCGGGCGAGGTCCCAGCCCCGGCCCACGAGGTGCCCGGTCGAGCCGCCGGCGAGCAGGATCACGGCGAGGGCTGCGGGCAGCAGGGCGACGGCGAGTGCCCGGCTGCGCACGCGCAGCACGGCCAGGGCCCTGGAGCGCGCGGCCTGGACACCGACCTCCACACCCATACCGGTCACGACCGCCCGTCACCCCCTCCCGACTGTCCTGGCGTTGCTCATTCCCCCACTGTGGCACCCATGACTGACATCGCAATGCCGGTGGGCCAAGTGCCGGAATGCCTGCGCGCACACTAGTTGGGCCCCCGGCCCGCGTCAGCCGGATGGAGTATTGGTCACTCGATGGAATGGCTTTGGTCAGAGCCGGACGACAGAGCGCAATGATCAGGCCCCGACTCGGGGAGCCGGGGCCTGCTGTTGGGGAGACGTGCTGTTCAAGACGTGCTGTTCAAGACCTGTCGTTCAGGAACAGGGCCGGTGCGGAGGAAGGGGCGGGTGCCGCGTCAGGCGTCCGCCGCGGCCCTCGCCGCGATGTCCGAGCGGTGCTGGGACCCGTCGAGGCGGACCCGGGCGACGGCGGTGTACGCGCGGTCGCGGGCCTCGGTCAGGTCCTTGCCGGTCGCCGTGACGGACAGCACGCGGCCACCCGCGCTCAGCACGGTGCCGTCCTCGCGCCGGGTGCCTGCGTGCAGCACGTACGCGTGCGGGGCGTCCTGCGCGGCCACCTCGTCGAGGCCGGTGATCGGGTCACCGGTGCGCGGGGTGCCGGGGTAGTTGTGGGAGGCGACGACCACCGTGACGGCCGCGTCGTCGCTCCAGCGCAGGGGCTCCAGGTGGGCGAGGCCGCCGGTGGCGGCGGCCATGAGGACTCCCGCGAGCGGGGTCTGGAGGCGGGCGAGGACCACCTGGGTCTCGGGGTCGCCGAAACGGGCGTTGAACTCGATCACGCGGATGCCTCGGCCGGTGATGGCGAGGCCCGCGTAGAGCAGCCCGGAGAACGGCGTGCCGCGGCGGCGCATCTCGTCGACGGTGGGCTGAAGCACGGTGTGCAGGACGTCGTCCACGAGCTTGGGGTCGGCCCAGGGCAGCGGCGAGTACGCGCCCATGCCACCGGTGTTGGGGCCCTTGTCGTCGTCGAGCGCCCGCTTGAAGTCCTGGGCGGGCTGGAGCGGGACGACCGTCTCGCCGTCGGTGACGGCGAAGAGGGAGACCTCGGGTCCGTCGAGGTACTCCTCGACCACCACGCGGCCACAGGCCGCCGAGTGCGCCCTGGCGGCCTCGATGTCGTCGGTGACGACGACGCCCTTGCCGGCGGCGAGCCCGTCGTCCTTGACGACATAGGGGGCACCGAAGGCGTTGAGGGCCGCGTCGACCTCCTCGGCCGTCGTGCAGACGTACGAACGGGCCGTGGGCACGCCTGCCGCGGCCATCACGTCCTTGGCGAAGGCCTTGGAGCCCTCAAGCCGCGCGGCCTTCCCGGAGGGGCCGAACACCGGGACGCCCGCCTCACGCAGGGCGTCGGCGACCCCGGCGACCAGCGGGGCCTCGGGGCCGACGACCACGAGGTCGGCACCCAGCTCGGCGGCCAGCGCGGACACCGCCGCGCCGTCGAGGGCGTCGACCTGGTGCAGCTCGGCGACCTCGGCGATGCCGGCGTTGCCGGGCGCGCAGTGCAGCGCGGTGACGGCGGGGTCGAGGGACAGGGAACGGCACAGGGCGTGCTCGCGGGCGCCGCTGCCGATGACGAGGACCTTCACGAGGTCAGCCTAACGGCAGCGGCCCGGGGCCCTTTGTGCGGGCCGCCGAGGAGAGGGCGGGAGGGCGTTCGTAGGTTTCTCCGAGCAGGGAGGGCGCGAGCAGGCCGGGCCGGACCGCTCGAGCGGGCGGGCCGGTCATGGGCCTGCCTCCCCTACTCCGTCGAATACTCCTCGACCACCGTGGCGCCCAGTTCCCGCACGATCAGTTCGTGACCGGACAGGGCCGACTCGTCGAGATCCGGGTCGTCGTCCTCGGGAATGTCGTCCTCGGGGGCGACGGGAGGCGGCTCCGGGGCGGAGAACGGTGGTGCCGGGGAGGGGGCGGGCGCGGGTGCCGCGGCGGACGGCGGCCGGTTCGGGGCCGCGGCGGGGGCGGGCGCCGCCGGAGCCGCGGGCTGGGTAGCAGGCGTACGCTGCGCTGCCGCGCCGCCCCCACCCCCGTAGCCGCCGCCACCGGGAGCCGGACCGTAGCCGCCGCCCGGGGGCTGGGGACCTGAGCCGCCGCCTCCCGTCGGGTCGACGACCGCCTCGATCTTCCACTGGACGTTGAACTGCTCGGCCAGCGCCTGGCGCAGTACGTCCTCGCTGCCGCTGCTCGCGAAGTTGTCGCGGGCGCCGGCGTTGACGAAGCCGATCTGGAGGGTGGTGCCGTCGAAGCCGGAGACATGGGCGTTCTGGCTGAGCAGGATCCAGGTGAAGCGACGGCGGTTCTTCACCGCTTCGAGGACGTTCGGCCAGAGGACCCGGGGGTCGAGCCCGCCGGCTGCCGGGGCCGGTGGGGCGGAGGAGACCGGGGCGGCGGCAGGCCTCGCCGCGGGTGCCTGCGGTGCGGGCCCCGGGGCGCTGGACGCACCCGGCGCCTGCCCGCCGCCCGGTGCTGCCGCGGTGGGCCAGCCGCCCGGCCGCCGGCCGCCGCCCGCGGCTGCCGCCGTGGGCCAGGCACCGGGCGAGGCGGGTGCGGCGGGTGCCGCGGCGGACGGTGGGGAGGCGGGCGCGGCGGGCGGAGCCGTCTCCTGGGAACGGTCACTCGCGGCCGGCGCAGGGGGTGCGGGGGGTGCGGCCGGCGCAGGGGCCGCGGAGGGCGCGGATGCGTCAGGGGTGCCCGAGCCCCGTACGGCCGCCCGTGCCGCGGCGGCCCCGCCGCCCGGCGGAACAGGAGGTACGGCAGGCGCCGCACCCGCGGGACCGCCCACCGCGATCGGCGCTCCCCCGTGCACCTCGGGTCCGGGCACATACCCCATCGCGGGCGCACCCGCGCCCGCGGAGAAGCTGACGCCGCGCTCGATGCGGTCGAGGCGGGCCATCACCGACCGCTCGTCGCCGTAGGCGGCGGGCAGCAGGACGCGGGCGCAGATCAGTTCGAGCTGGAGGCGGGGCGAGGTGGCGCCGCGCATCTCGGTCAGGCCCTCGTTGACGAGGTCGGCGGCGCGGCTCAGCTCGGCGGCGCCGAAGGACCGGGCCTGGGCCTGCATCCGCTCGACGACATCGGCGGGGGCGTCGATGAGCCCCTTCTCGGCGGCGTCCGGAACGGCGGCGAGGATCACCAGGTCCCGCAGCCGCTCCAGCAGGTCCGCCACGAACCGCCGGGGGTCGTTGCCGCCCTCGATCACATGGTCGACGACCTCGAAGGCGCCGGAGCCGTCCCCGGAGGCGAAGGCCTCGACGACGGAGTCGAGCAGGGAGCCGTCGGTGTAGCCGAGGAGCGAGGTAGCCATGGCATACGTCACACCTTCCTCCCGCGCACCGGCGAGCAGCTGGTCCATGACGGACATGGAGTCACGCACGGATCCGGCGCCGGCCCGCACGACGAGGGGCAGCACCCCGTCCTCGACGGGGATCTCCTCCTTCTGGCAGACCTGGCCGAGGTAGTCCCGCAGGGTGCCCGGCGGCACGAGACGGAAGGGGTAGTGGTGGGTGCGCGACCGGATGGTCCCGATGACCTTCTCGGGCTCGGTCGTGGCGAAGATGAACTTCAGGTGCTCCGGCGGCTCCTCGACCACCTTGAGCAGCGCGTTGAAACCGGCCGACGTGACCATGTGGGCCTCGTCGATGATGTAGATCTTGTACCGGCTGCGGGCGGGCCCGAAGAAGGCCTTCTCGCGCAGGTCACGGGCGTCGTCCACACCACCGTGCGAAGCGGCGTCGATCTCGATGACGTCGATGGACCCCGGGCCGTTCCTGGCCAGGTCACGGCACGAGTCGCACTCCCCGCAGGGGGTGGGCGTCGGCCCCTTCTCGCAGTTCAGGCACCGGGCGAGGATCCGCGCGCTGGTCGTCTTGCCGCACCCGCGCGGACCGCTGAACAGGTACGCGTGATTGACCCGGTTGTTCCGCAGCGCCTGCTGCAACGGGTCGGTGACATGCTCCTGCCCGATGACCTCGGCGAACGACTCCGGGCGATAGCGGCGGTACAGCGCGAGAGACGACACGCATACGAGGTTATAGGCGCCCACCGACAACGTGTCCGGGCCGTGGACGCAAGCGCCCCCCACGCACCCGCCAGAGCCGACCTACCCTTGCTGCCTTCCGGCCCTGGGGGAGTTCAGTCAGATAGCGCCGCGTGAGGGGCTCCGCACAGAGTACCCGATCCCGGGCACCGGCAACGAGTTCGCGAGCACTCCCCCGAGTCATGTAATGTTTCCGGCGGAGGATTCGCCTAGAGGCCTAGGGCGCACGCTTGGAAAGCGTGTTGGGGGCAACCCCTCACGAGTTCGAATCTCGTATCCTCCGCAGCCGCCCACCTGGGCAAACGTAGGGTCCGACCGCGATGCGGTCGGACCCTACGTCGTTCGGTGGTCTCAGTTCTGGTCTCACTTGCTCCCTGCAGCCGTCCCGGAGAACTCGGCCTGGTCGTTTGCCAGAGGCCGGCACCCCGGGCCCGTGGTCAAGCCGCCGAGGTAGTCCTCACCGAAGGCCATACGGCCCGCAGAGACCCCGCGACCAGAGATGGATCAGCACGCGCTGCCTGATCACCGTGGCGTCGCAAGTCTGCCGATAGCGCCCTGAAAGGCGATGCACCGCCGTAGCATCAAGGCTCCGCGCCTCCCGCGCGGCGCCAATCTAGCCACCGGTGCCAGGAGCAAGCTCTGTGCCTGAGATCTTTGACAACCTCGACGATCAACAGTTGGGGACTGCGCTAAAGCAATCGCTGGCTGGCTGCGCCACCGTCGATGTCGCGACCGGGTACTTCGACATGCGCGGCTGGGATTCGTTCAAAGACCTCGTCGACTCCAAGCGCGAGGCTGAGGGGGTTGGCGAGGCCAGGGGTCCGGTGGTGCGCCTCCTCGTCGGTATGGTCGCCCCCAGCGACTCGGACACCATCCTCGAGTCGTTGCAGCGGGACGTGCAGTCCCCGCATGGCGACGGCGAGCAGTACCACGACATGGAGACAGCACACGCGCGCAAGGAGCAGCTGGTCAAGCACCTGCGCAATCAGCTGATGCGCGGGCTGGCAACCAAGAATGGCCGCGCCACCCTGGACACCCTGCGCAGGCAGCTGGCTGATGGCCTAGTACAGGTGAAGGTGTTCACCGAGAAACCGCTACACGGGAAGACGTACATCTTCCACAAGCCCGGCGACCACCACACTCCTCGATTCGCCTATGTCGGTTCGTCCAACTTCACCGGCGCAGGGCTCTACAGCAACCTCGAACTGAACATCGAGGTCCCTGACAAGGACGCGACCCAGAAGCTTGCAACATGGTTCAACGACCGGTGGGACGACCCCTTCTCTCTCACCATCACCGCTGAGATCATGGACCTGATCGCGGCATCTTGGGCTGGCGACCAGCCAACCCCATTCGAGGTATACCTCAAGGTCTGCCACGAGTTGTCCCAAGATGCCCGTACTGGCATGGGCTACGTCCTGCCACCGTCGATGAAGAACCTGCTGCTCGACTACCAGGAGACGGCGGTGCGTACCCTCGCACGCCGGATAGTCCGGCGGGGCGGCACGATGCTCGGCGACGTTGTAGGCATGGGCAAGACCCTCACGGCCATCGCGACCGCCCTCATGCTGCAGGGGGCCGAGGACTACTCCACCCTCGTCCTGTGCCCGAAAAACCTCGAAGCGATGTGGAATAAGCATCTGGAGAAGTACGACGTCAACGGCCGCGTTGTGCCCTACTCGATGGCCGCCAAGCGGCTCCCTGAGCTGAAGCGGTTCAACCTCGTCATCTGCGATGAGTCACACAACCTACGCAACAACACACGCATCGACTACGAGGCCATCCACCAGTACATCCGCGACAACGGCGCGAAGGTACTGCTACTGACTGCAACACCGTTCAACCTGGCTTTCACAGACGTCGCCAACCAGATAGGGCTCTACCTCGACGATGACGACGACCTGGGTATCGAGCCCACGGTCGCGCTGGGAAAGGAGCCCGGCCTGCGGGCCAAGGTCGATGGCAAGACGACCACGCTCACCGCGTTCCGCAGGTCGGCTGAGGCCGAGGACTGGAAGCGTCTCATGAGCGACCACCTCGTGCGCAGGACCCGGTCATTCGTCAAGCGATCCGCGAAGACGGAGTCGGTCATCGCACCGGACGGGACCACAGTCGAGCGGGAGTACCTCGAATTCGCCAACGGACAGCGGTTCCACTTCCCGACACGCGTACCGCGTCCGCTGGTGCACGACTTTGCCGAGGACGATGTCGCCCGGGAGATGGAGAGCGACGCGACGCTCGACGCAGTGGCCTCGTTGCTCCTGCCCCGCTACCGACTGTCTTCGTACGACAACCCAAAGGCTAAGCACACCGACACGGATCAGGCGATCCTGGACGACATCCGCTCCGGCCGGGGCAATGTCGTCGGCTTCGTCCGTACCGGCCTCTTCAAGCGACTGTCCTCGTCAGGGCACTCGTTCATCGTGTCACTTACGCGCCAGCGGGCCCGCAACGATCTGTTCCTGTACGCGATCGACGAGGGGCTCCCCCTACCCATCGGCACGTTCACCGACACCCAGCTGCAGTTCACCGACCTCGACGCCGACTCCGAGGCCGAGTCCGACGGCCCTCTGCTGCACGGCGACATGGCCAGCCGCTACGAACAGCTGAAGCACTCACTGCCCAAGAACACCAAATGGATCAACTCCACGGTGTTCACGCCAGCACTGCGGGCCGACCTCCGGCGGGACAACGACACCATCGAGGCTCTGCTCACCCGGTTCGGAACCTGGGACGTCACCCGCGACTCCAAAGTCAACCGGCTTGTAGACCTGCTGCGTCACGACCACCCGGGTGAGAAGGTCCTAGTGTTCAGCGAGTACGTAGACACCGCCACTTACGTCGCCCAGGCGCTACAGGATGCCGGCATCGGAAAGGTCGGGCTCGTCAGCGGCAGCACCGCCGATCCCGCTGAGATCGCCAAACGCTTTTCCCCTCGCTCTAACGCATTGCCCGACGACGAGCATGACCCTTCAGCTGCACTGTCTCCCGACGAGGAGCTGGATGTCCTGGTCGCCACCGATGTTCTCTCCGAGGGGCAGAACCTCCAAGACGCGCACATCGTCGTCAACTACGACCTGCCTTGGGCGATCATCCGCATCATCCAGCGGGCAGGCCGTGTCGACCGCATCGGCCAGGCTTCCGACCACGTGTACGTGTACCTGATCACTCACGACAAGGTGGAGCGGCAGATCAATTTGCGCCGACGGATCAAGCAGCGGCTTGCCGACAGCGCCCAGGCATTCGGCTCAGACGAGCAGTTCTTCGGGTCCGACCGCGAAGTCGAGATCCTTGAGGATTTGTACAACGGCAAGCTGTCCGACACCGACGAAGACGAAGGCGAAGCCGACGCCGTCAGCGAGGCGTACCTGGTGTGGTCTCACGCCACCGAGCGGTACCCCGACATCGTCCAGCGCGTCCTCGCCTCGCAAGACAACATCGGCAGTACCCGCTCCCCGCGGGTTGCAGAGACCGGCAATCAGGTCGCCTGCTTCATCAACACCCAGTCCGGCATCGAAGCGTTCGCGATCTCCGCCCCTGGCCCGGACGGAGTGATGAAGGAGAGGCTCGTGACTCCGCTCGAGGCCCTGAGGGTGTTCGAGGCCGAGCCCGACACCCCAACACGGGAATCACTGGGCGACTTCTTCGAACGGGTCGAGCAACTGGTACACGGCCCGCTGACGACGGAGGCGGTGGCCGAGGGGAACCTCAAGGGCACCCGTAAGCGGGTGTGGGAGCGGCTGCACGGCAGCACTGGCACTCTGTTCACGGATCAGGCGCGTGAGGCACTCAATGCCTTGCACGAGCGGCCCCTGACCGAGCACGCCAATGCCAGGCTTCGGATCGCCTTGCGGAACCGGTACAGCTACGACGACCTCATCGACGTGCTGAACCAGCTCCACGAGGACGACCGGCTGGTCATCAGAACCAGCGAATCTGACCCCATCAAGATCGTCTGCTCGATCGGAGTGACCCCTGCATGAACGACCGCCTGATCGAGCGCGTCGAATCGCACAGCTACCGCGACTTGTTCCTCAAAGACCTGCATTGGTCCGCGCCCACGCATAGGCAGCCCGTTGTTCTCACGAGCGACGAGGGCGAGTCGATCGCGGCTGAGAACGTCTCCAGCTACAAGGGCGTCTCCGTCTGGGTGTGCCCTCAGCGGCCAGGGACAGCCCTGGAAGCCCAGCTCGACCAGCTGATCGCTAAGCAGTCGGTCGACCGGCTCATCATCTTCCACGACGGAAACGAGCAGGTCTGGCGCTGGCCCGTGCGCAGGTCCACGGGCGGCGGCACAACCACACGGCTCTCGTCACACCGACACGTCAAGGGGCAGGAAAACCCCAACTTCGCCCACCGGCTCGACTCGATCCGTATCGACTGGAACCGACCGCCAGATGCAACCGGGCTGATCGCGCAGGTGCGGGAAGCCTTCGATGTCGAAGCGCAGAACGAGACCCGTCATGCTTCCAAGCTCATGGCCCGCATGTACACGTCACTCGAAGCGTGCGGGACCCCGGAGCACGATATCTCCGTTAGCCTTGCCCGCATTCTCTTCCTCATGTTCGGCGATGACACCGACATGTGGCAGGCAGGTCTCTTCCAGCGCTTCATCGCCGCCCACACCCAGCCCGATGCCTCCGACCTAGCTGACCGCCTGAACGAGCTGTTCACCTGGCTCGACACCCCCGATAAGGTCAGGAGCGCCCCACCGGATCACCTTCGCGGCTTCAAGTACGTCAACGGTGGGATCTTCAGCGAGAAGATAAGCCTGCCACCACTACACCCTGAGTTTCGGGAGACTGTTCTCGAAGCATGCCAGCGGGACTGGGCCACCGTCAGCCCCGCAATCTTCGGGTCTATGTTCCAGTCCGTTCGAGACGCAAAGACACGGCGTGACCTTGGGGAGCACTACACCTCCGAGGAGAACATCCTCAAGACGCTAAACCCGCTCTTCCTCGATGATCTACGTGCCGATTTCGAAGTCGCCAAGACCAAGACCAACGAAAAGCTGGCACTCACACGCCTCCGCAACCGGCTGGGAGACATCAGGTTCCTCGACCCTGCTTGCGGTTGCGGCAACTTCATCATCATCGCCTACCGTGAACTGCGGGAACTTGAGCTGCAGATCATGGAGCGACTGCAGGAGATCACTGGAGATGATCCCCTCTTGCTGGCCAACGTCGGCCTGAAGGTCAACCTTGAAAACTTCTTCGGCATCGAGATCGATGAATGGCCAGCAAAGATCGCTGAAACAGCGATGTTCCTCACCGACCGCCAAGCCGACCTTAAGCTCATTGAGCGCCTCGGCTGGGCACCCGACAGACTTCCCATCCAGCGCCAGGCCACTATCGTCTCAGGAGTGAGCGCCCTCCAAGTCGACTGGGCATCGATCCTCCCACCGAGCGAGTCGGTCGTGGTAGCCGGCAATCCACCATTTCTTGGGATTTCCCTGCGTTCCACCGCGCAAACCCAGGAACTGCAGGAGGTCTGGGGCGCGCGCTACCACGGCACCTTGGACTATGTCACTGGCTGGCATGCAAAGTGCCTCGCCTATTTTCGAGGAATCGAGGGTAAATGGGCCTTCGTCACCACGAACTCCATCACTCAAGGCGAGGCTGTGGCCCCGCTTTTCGAACCGATCCTGGAAGAAGGGTGGCGAATTAAGTTCGCCCACCGCTCATTCCGCTGGACTTCCGAGGCGACGGGCCAAGCCGCCGTCCACTGCGTGATCATCGGATTCACCAAGGGGAAGGGCAGGCCAAGACTATTTGACTACACGACGCTTGCCTCTCAGCCGGTGGAACAGCACAACGTCACCAACATCTCGCCCTATCTGTTCGACGGGCCGAGCGTGCTCGTCACACAGAGCACAAAGCCGATCAATCCTCAGATGGGCGAGGTGGTCTACGGAAACAAGCCGACTGACGGCGGCTGGCTAATCATATCTCCTGAGGATCTCGAAGCGGTGCGCTCCGATCCGATCGCCGCGCGCTTCGTGAGGCGCTATATCGGCGCCCGTGAGTTGCTACACGGCGTTGACAGGTACTGCCTGTGGCTTCCAGACATGACTCCCCAAGAGGCTGATGAATCTCCGATACTGAGAGAACGATTGGCTGGTGTCCGGGAGTTCAGGCTAGACAGCAAGGCTGCTTCGACGCGCGCTTCATCATCAACTCCTCATCTTTTCCGCCAAATCTCGCAGCCATCCACAGCTTATCTCTGCATCCCAAGGCACGTTTCGGAGAATAGACCATTCTTCCTTGCAGCTAGATACGCACCGGAAGTAATCACCAGCGATGCCAACTTCCTGGCCGAAGACGAGGATGGATTCGTATTCGCCATCATCTCATCATCGATGTTCATGACGTGGCAGCGTACGGTCGGCGGCCGAATTAAGTCGGACTTGCGCTTCAACAAGCTGCTGACATGGAACACCTTTCCCCTACCCCACGTCAGCAACGATATACGGGATTCCATAATCCAGGCGGGAGCCCAGGTTCTTCGCGAACGCGAGTCGCAGGCCAAAACCTCACTGGCTTCTCAATACGATCCGTCGAAAATTTCCGAGGCGCTAATTGAGGCGCACCGCGCACTCGATAACGAAGTCGACCGAGCATTCGGAATCGACTCTCACAGTGCCACAGAAGCCGATCGACAGCGCACTCTTTTCTCAAGGTACTTGAAAATTACCTCAACCCAACGCAAGACAAAGAGGTAAGGGGCAACTGGATCAACTTTTCCACCTCGGTGCAGTGAGGGCTCTGGTCCGGGCCGTCAGATCGGTGCAGTGCCCGGACCAGAGATAGATCACCACTCGTCGGTATCGCCGTACCTGCCCGGGTTCTGAGCCCGGTCTACCGCCTGTGCGCACGCTTCAGCAAAGGCTTCCTCGACGGCCTTCTTGTCCGTTCCTCGCACCTGGGCCTCGACCTCCTGGCCCAAGCCGGGGCGGCGAGCGGTGCGCCAGGCCGAGGCGCGGTCGGTGTAGGCGTCGGTCTCGAACTCCCAGGCCGGCACTGACCACTGCTCGGGGAGTCCGGTCGCCGCGCGTTCCCCGCCGGGGAGGAACAGGGCTCGGGAGTAGAAGACCACGACCCGCTCTGGCAAGCGGTCGCGGATGGCGCTTACTCCGCCGGCGCCCTGGCGTTCCCAGCGCCAGCGGTCCCATGCCTCGACCTCGGCGGTGCGGTCGGGCCAGTCCTCGCTCCACCGGGCCACGATCTCGTCGGCGTGCTCGCGGTGGAGGAAAGGTACCCGCCTCTCGCCGAGGCGGGCGACGTACACCACCAGTTCGGCGGGGACGGGGCTCTGGCCAGCACCCGGCGAGACACTTCCCGCAGTCTGGTCCGTGCCCCACAGGAGGCCGCCGACCTTGGCAGCGGTGTCCTTGAGGACGCGGCTGGTCAGGTGCTGGTAGCGGCGGCGCATCCGGGCGGACTTGCCGGGCTCCCAGCCCATGATGGCATCGACGACCGCGTCGGGGACACCGAGGATGAGCAGGACGGTCGCCGCGGTGTGGCGGGCGTCGTGGAGACGGGCATCACGGACGCCAGCGGCCTTCAACAACTCCTTCCACTTGTGGTAGTCGGTGTTCGGATTCAGGGGCTCGCCAGTGGGCGAGGTGCATACGTACCCCTTCTCCGTCCACAGGTCACGGGCCAGGGCGCGCTCGCGAGCCTGCTCCTCCTGGTGCTGGCGCAGGAGCTGGAGGAGCTCGTCGGGGACGCCGATGGGGCGCTGGCCGGCGCGGGACTTGGCGTTTTTCGTCTCGCGCCGGGTGTTGATCTTCTGCGGACAGTAGCCGGGCTTGCTCCGTCCGCACTTGTCGCCGCAGCCGTGCTTGTAGCGGGGCCGCAGCCGGCCACGGCGTACGCGGATGACGCCGAGTTCGAAGTCGATGTCGTCCCACTGCATGCCGAGGGCCTCGCCCTGGCGCAGGCCGAGGGCGAGCGCGATGACCCAGCGGGCGGTGTTGCGGTGCTTGCCCGCTTCGGCGAGGAGCTGCTGAACCTCCTCGACCGTGTACGGCTCGACCTCCTCCTCTTCGACCTTGGGGGCCTTGGCGATGGAGGCCGGGTTGGTGGTGAGGTGCCGTCGCCGTACGGCCTCGTTGAGGGCTGTGCGGACGGTGCGGTGGGCTTGGTGGGCGGTGCCGACGGCACTGCCGTTCGCCTGCATCTTGCGGTAGAAGCGCTCCAGGTGTTCGGGCTCCAGCTTCTCCAGGCGGTGCGCGCCCAGGCCGGGGATGAGGTGGTGGTAGACGGCCACCCGGTAGCCGTCGATGGTGTTCTCGCCGACGCTGGGCGCGGCGATGTTCTCCACCCAGTGGGTCAGCCAGGTTTTGACCGTCCAGGTCTGCCCGGCCTTGCGCACGCCTGTGGAGTCGCGCTGTCTCTCCAGGTCTCGTACGACCTTGGTGACCTCGGCGCGCGTCTTGCGGCTGACGTGCCGGCGGTCCGGGGTGCCGTCGTCCTTGACGCCGACGGTGACGCGACCGTGCCAGCGGCCGTCCTTGCCAAGGTAGATGGACGAGGCGCCGTTGGGTTGGCGGGGCGTGCGGGGCTTCTTGGTCTGTGCCATGGGCGCCCGCCTCAGGCCGCGGCGTCGAAGTCCGTGGCCCGGTGGCGACGGGCTAGGAATTCGCCGAGGGCCTCGGCGGGGATGCGTCGCAGGCTGCCGATCTTGACGGAACGTATCTCTCCGGAGGAGACGTACTCGTACATTTTCGTCCGGCCGATGCCCAGACGGCGGGCGGCCTCCTCGACGGTGAGCCCGACGAGGGTGGGGTCGCCGGGTTCGTCACCCCGCTCGGCCATCAGGGCACGCAGGGCCTCTTCGGGGACGCCGAGCAGCTGGGCGATCTGGGTGACGGGCAGGGGGAACTGGGACAAGAGGGCTCCTCACCCCGGTCGCGTACGGAGCGCCAACTCCGGTGGGACCGGTCGTGGTGGTGGGTGGTTGGGCGGTTGCGCTGTCGCGCTTGATGATGTGCCGCGGTGGAGGGCTCGGTGTTCGCAGCACCGAGGGCCTGGCGGCGAGCCGACTACTCGTCTACGTCGGCGTTGGCGGCCGGCGGGTTGAAGGCGTCGCCGAGCCAGCGGATCAGCCTGGAGCTGGCGCCCTTGTGGCGGTGGAAGTCGCCGTTGGAGGCCGCGTCGAGTTCGTGGGCGAGCAGGTTGCGGACCATGGTGTCCTGGTCCGGGTGCGCCTTGGTGTACTCCCGGAGCTGGTCCTGGATGGCGTCCATGGACTTGCCCAGGGACCGCCATTCCTTCCACAGCTCGACGTACTCGCCGACCAGCCGCCGGATGATCGGGTTGGCCATCTGTCCTGGCGGGCTGGCGAGTTCGTCGAGGGTCATGTCGAAGACCTTGCAGAAGCCGAGCGCCTCGTCGGTGTTGACCCGGCGGCGCGGCTTGCCGCTCTCGATGCGCCAGATCGCGGACTGGCCTACGGGGTGGCCAGCCTCGGCCATCTTCTCGGCCAGGGTGACCGTGCTCCAGCCGCGTGCCTCGCGCTCCAGCTTCACGCGTTCGGCGATGTTGTTCTCGACCGGGGGCCGGTCGCTCACCGTGCGCACGGAGTCGTCGCCTTTGCCGCTGGCCATGCTCACCTCCTCGTTCGTGCGGTCGTCCGGGCGTGGCCATACCCGTACGGCCTCGGGTACACCACTAAACACCGTTCGGGAGGCGAATGCAAGTAGATGTTTCCCGAATGCGCTGATAGGGTGGTGCCGTCCACCGGTGAACGCGGGTGGACAACGCAGAAACCCCCGGTGCTGCGAACACCGGGGGTGAAGCGGAGATCCTCGCAACCGCCCAACCATGACGATCTGGACCGGTGGCCGGAGTTGGCGCTCCGTATGGCCTGCCGGGAGAGGAGTCCTATGGCCCAGAGTACGGGCCTGTCACCGCAAATGCCATCCCGCCGGCCCGCGGCCACGACCGCCGAGACGATCGTCGACGGTCCGGGCGAACCGCCGTACGCCCTGGACGCCGAGCAGGCGGTGCTCGGCGCGTGCATGCACCACAGCGACGCCGTGGACGAGGTCCGGGCCATCCTGGACGCCGCCGACTTCTACCGGCCCGCGCACGAGACGGTGTGGCGGGCGCTGCTCGCGCTGCGCTCCGCCGACGCGCCCACGGACCCCATCGCCCTGACCGAGCACCTCACGGGAACCGGCGATCTGAACCGCATCGGCGGTCGCGTCTACCTGCACCAACTCGCCGGTGCACCGCCGTCGGTCGGAAACGCCGGCTGCTACGCGGAGATCGTCCGGCGCAAGGCCGACCTGCGCCGCCTGCGCGAGACCGGCCTCCGCTTGATCCAGAGCGTCACGGAGCCGGGCGCCGACCCGGACGAGATACGCAACGCCGCCGAAGCCGAGGTACGGGCCGAGCGGGAACGCGCCCTAGCCTCCGGCACCGGACGACTCTCCCGGTACCTGGTGAACGGCTGGGACTTCGTCACGAAGACCGCCGACATGAAGCCGATCTGGGGTACCCCGGCGCAGACCGCCTGGGCCTCCGGCGAGAGCCTGATGATCGTCGGCCCGCCCGGTGTCGGCAAGACCACCCTCGCCCACCAGGTCGTCCTCGCCCGCATCGGCCTGAAGGACACCGTCCTCGACATGCCGGTCGTGCCGGGCAAGAAGGTGCTGTACCTGGCGATCGACCGGCCCACCCAGATCGCCCGCGCCCTGGCCCGCGCGGTCGATCCCAGGCATGAGGCCGTCCTGCGCGAACGGCTCGCCGTCTGGCAGGGGCCCCTGCCCGCCACCCTCGACAAGGAGCCCGATCTCCTCGCCGACCTCGCCAATGCGCACCAGGCCGACACCTTGGTGGTCGACAGCCTCAAGGACGCCGTCAGCACCATGGTCGACGACGCCCTCGCGGTCGCGTACAACAACGCCCGCGGTCGAGCCGTCCAGAACGGCATCGAGGTGCTGGAGCTGCACCACCAGCGCAAGTCCGGCGCCGAAACCCCCAAGGGCCAACGCCCCACCCTGGACCGGGTCTACGGCTCCACCTGGCTGACCTCCGGCGCCGGCAGCGTGCTGTTCCTCGACGGCAAGCCCGGCGACCCGGCGGTCACCATCCACCACCTCAAGCTCGCCACCGGCGAGATCGGCCCCCTCCAGGTCGCCCACGACCACGAGCGCGGCACCACCACCGTCGACCCCGCACTCGACCCGATCACGCTCCTGCGCGCGGCACGCGGCGGCCTGACCGTCCGCGAGCTGGCCGGCATGCTCTCCGGCGAGACCAGCCCCGACCGGGCCGACGTCGAGAAGGCCCGACGTCACCTCGAACGCCTCGTCAAGGCCGGACTGGCCACCAAGGCCGACGGCACGGCAGGCGGCAACGGCGGCGGCCAGCAGGCCCGCTACCACGCCTCCACCCGCCACATCGGCGCCGTGTCCTGACCGCCCGCACCACCGCCTGAACCGTTCACGCGACCGTACACGCACCCCTCGCACGCACACGCCCCGGAAAACCGCTCACGACGTGCACGCTCACCGCAAAGGTGCAGGTAGAGCGATCACGCGAGCGTCCACGCCGCACACGCGCCCAAGCGATCACGCGCGGGGCCCCCTTTAGAAGGGGGCCCGCGTGTACGCCCCCTTCGTGAACGCCCCTCACCCCCTCACCACCAGCCCCACCGCACCACCCCTGGAGTGCCTGACTTGCCCTCTCCTGCCCCGATAGCCCCGACCACCGTCCGCGGCAGCCGTTCCATCCGCGTCGGCGTCGTCCTGCTCGCCGCCGTCGCCTTCGCCCTCTCCTACGACGCCCTGCGCCAGATGGCCGTCGCCAGCCACGTGCGCGGGCTGCTCACCTACCTCTTCCCCCTGGTGATCGACGGCTTCATCGCCATCGGCATCGTCGCCCTGCTCATCCTGCGCACCGCCCCGCTGCGCTCCCGCCTCTACGTGTGGACGCTCGTCGGCCTGGCCACCAGCACCAGCATCGGCGCCAACGTCGTCCACGCCATCGGCCTCAACGAGGGCACCCGCCTCCACCTCAACAACACCACCGCCGGCACCCTGTCCGCCATCGCCCCGCTCGCCCTCGCCGGCGCCGTCCACCTCTACCTCGTCATCAACCGCCACCTCGCCGCCAACAGCGCCATGGCGGAAGAGCCCGCCGCCACGCCGCCCACCACCTCCGCCACGCCAAGGCGGAGCCGCCAGACCCTCCACGAACAGGCAGACGACGCCAGCACAGCCCCGCCCGCCAAGGCGAGCAACGCACCCACGCCCGAGGCCAAGTCCGCCACCACGGCGCCGACCGCCAAGAGGGCGCCCAAGGCGGCCCAGCGCAAACGCACCGTCCCAGAAGAGGAGCTGCTCGCCATGGCCCGCGCCATCGGCGCCGAGACCGGCGAAGTCCCCCGCACCGCCTTGGAGAAGGCGGTCAGGGCCAAGGGCTACACGATCAGTAAAGACGACGCCCAGAAGACCGCCGCCACCGTCAGGGCGGAACTGAACGCCGCCAAGAACGCCATCGCCGTCTGAACGCCACCCCAGAACGCCAGGCGGTGGCGAACCACGTACCGCCACCGCCCGGCACAGCCGACCAAGCGCCGCCGCCAGCCCGCTTCCCGCACGTACGGCTCTTCACCCGAACCACGCCAACCGCCAAGCCACCCGCGCCAAGGCCGCTCCTCACGGCCACGCAGAACCAACCCCGGCTCAGCCATACCCGGCTCCGCCACCGCGCGTACAACCCACCTCCCGCACGACTCCTCGGAGATCAACCCCATGCACCACGAACACCACGAACATCCCGCCACACCTGGCACTGCAACCCCAGCCGAATCGGCAGCAAGTTGGAGGTCCGGACACTCCCCCGCAGGGGGAGCGCCCGAACCCGACCCCGCCCCGGGGGTGGCGGGACCCGATCGGCACCAGGGGGCGCCGGACGGGAAGGCTGCGGCCGAGGGCGGACCGCAGCCGGGCAAGGCCGGCCACAAGGCCAGGACCAGGAAGAGCAAGCCGCGCCCGCGCGACAAAAAGCAGCGCCCCGCCCACAGCGTCCGCCTCAACGAGCACGAACTCGCCATCATCCGATCCGGCGCCGACCACGTCGGCATGAGCGTGGCCGGGTTCCTGGCCCACTCCGCCCTGGCCGCCGCCCGCGACCAGTCCCGCACCGCAGCGGCCATCGCCACCGAGCGCGATGTCCTGACCGCGCTGTTCGGCGTACGTCGTCAGCTCGGCTGGGCCGGCAGCAACGTCAACCAGATCGTCAAGGCCCTCAACTCCGGTGCTGAGGCAACGCACTTCGCCGCCGCTCTCGCCGATCTGCGACGCGCCGCGCAGGCCGTCCAACGGGCGGCCGACCAGATCACCAACCGGCGGGAGGATCAGGCGGCTTGATCCCCCGGATCCACCAGCAGGGCAGCAACACCCTCGGCCTCCTGCACTACCTGTACGGCAAGGGCACCCACGAGGAACACATCGACCCCCACCTGGTCGCCTCCTTCGACAACATGGCCCCCGACCCCGGCCGCGACCCCTCGGTGACGAAGAAGGACCTCCAGCACCTCCTCGACCAGCCCCTGTCCCTCCTCGGCCCCGGGCAGCGCCCGGACAAGCACGTCTGGCACTGCTCCGTGCGCGCCGCCCCCGACGACCCGGTCCTCAGCGACGGGCAGTGGGCCGAGATCGCCCGCCGCATGGTCGCCGCCACCGGCATCGACCCCGGCGACGGCGCCGGCTGCCGCTGGGCCGCCGTCCGCCACGCCGACGATCACATCCACATCATCGCCACCCTCGTCCGCGAGGACGGCCGCCGTCCCGATCACCACCGCTCCGGCAAGCGCGCCCAGGCCGAGGCCCGCCGCATCGAAGCCGAGTATGGCCTGCACCGCGTCACCCCTGGTGACGGCACCGCCGCCAAGCGGCCCACCAGCGCCGAACGCCACAAGGCCGAGCGCCAGGGCAGGGAGCGCACCGTGCGGGAGGAGCTGCGCGAAACCGTCCGCCGCGCAGTGGCCGGCGTGACCGGCGAGGAGGAGTTCTTCGACCGGCTGGCCGCCGCCGGCCTGCTGATCCGCAAGCGCGTCGCGCCCTCCGGTGACCTGCTCGGCTACAAGGTCGCCCTCACCGACGACCGCAACAAGGACGGCGAGCCGGTCTTCTACGCCGGCTCCACACTCGCACCCGACCTGTCCCTGCCCCGCATCCGCGAACGCTGGACCCTTCCCGCAGAGACCGCTGTCTCGGCTCACGACTCCCGGCCGGAGCAATCCGTCCTGCCGGACGTGACGGGTCCCGCGTTCGCGCGGCGCCGGGCCACCGCCGCCACCTGGCAGGCCCTGCTGATCATCGACCACGGCGACGACGGCACGGCGGCAGCCCAGATCGCCGCGGCAGGAGAGATCCTGGACGCGCTCGCCAAGACCTCCGCCGCCCACACCCGCGCCGAACTGCGCGATGCGGCCTTCGCGTTCGAGCGGGCCAGCCGCTCCCACATCAAGGCCGTACGCGGGTACGACCGCGCCCTGCGCCAGGCCGCCCGCGATCTCGTCCACAGCGGGCCCGCCCTCGGCCGCGGCGAAGACGGCGCCACCACCGCCATGCTCATCGACATGGCCTTCTTCCTCGCCACCGCCGCAGCGAACTGGCACGCCAGGAAGCACCACAGCCAGCAGGCCGCCGCCGCCCAACAAGCCGGCGAACACCTCCGCGCCGCCTACCAAGCCGCCGCAGGTGAATCCATGGCCGTCCTCCGCCAGCGAGGCCAACGTCTGGCCCCGCGTGTTCGGCAGCGGCACGCCGGCCTTCTCCACCAGGTGCTGCCGGAGCTGGCCGAACGGATCCAGGCCGAGGCCGGCTGGCTCGCCCTGGCCGCCACCCTCGACGACGCCCGCAGAGCCGGCCACGACCCGGCCGCCCTACTCACCGAAGCCGCCCGACGGCGCGAGCTCGATACCGCCACCTCCATCAGCGACGTCCTCGTCTGGCGGCTGCGGCGCAGCGCCCACCTGCCCGCCCTACCCGAAAGCCCCCAGGACACCCCTCCCCGAGGCAGTCGGCGCCCAGGGTCCCCAGCGCCCAGCAACCTGCCAACGCCGAGCGCTGTCACCGATTTCAGCCACCGACGCTGACCGGAAGGCGACGGAACATAGCCGGTCGCAGGTACGGACCGGCCCCAGCCACGGGCCGTGACGCGCAGGTAACGCCGGAACAAGGCACCGCAGCGCGAAGCCGGGCCTCCCGTTTGGGAGGCCCGGCTTTGGCACGCGTCAAGCTGCTGCGCCACAAGCTCGGCCAGCTCCGCGTGCTCCAGGCACCGACGGCAGTCGGCTGTGTCATCGGATGTGGCGATAGCCAAGGTCGTGTCAACCCGAGTCGCTAGCCTGGACGTTGCCGCCTGGACGAGCCGGCCCCTGCGGCCCTTCACACGTCGGAGGTGGTGGGTGGCGATGAGTGTTCCTCCCCAGCAAGGCCCGGCTGACGATCTCGTGCCGGCGTGGGGGCGCAAGCTGACGGTGCCGTGTCCGGCCTGTGGCCTTCCCACGCACCGTCATCGGACCATGGACTACGACGGGATCAACATCTACCGCCCCCAGGCAGGGGCCGCCCCCGTCTCCGCTATTGAGGGCGAGGAACCCGACAAGGAAGTGGCGTGGATCGCCTTGATGCCGGGCGAGTACCCGGCTCGGCACTTCGCCGACCGCGAGGTCTACCATCTCGCCGGCGGGATCGCCTGGCCGGGACCTCACCACCGTGACTATGGCACCGCCAAGGTGGCTCACGATGCCTGCTGCCCGGGCCTGCACCGTAGCCAGCCCACCACCAGCCCGGGCGCGGGCGAGCTGTGGCGGGCGATGCGGCTCCGGCTGGCCCGAAGCCCACGGCAAGCCGCTGATCAAGGGCTCTGGTCCCGGCACAGTGGCACGACGGATCCCCGGTAGGTGCCGAAGACGAAGGAGAGGTCCGCCCATGAACCACGCCCAAGTCGCCGCGCTGGGTCGTGCTCTACGCGTCGCCGGTGAACACGAACAGCGGCTCACCGGCGGCAAGGCCGTCCCCAACGTGGAGGAGATCCGCCAGGACCTCGAACGCGCGCTGGCCCTGCTGGACGAGACGATCAGCACGCCCAAGCCGGTCACCCGATGCTCCGAACACCCGAACGGACCGGTCGACCCCGACGCCGCAGACCTGTGCCTGCTCTGCGAGACCCGCCGCCGGGCAGGTCGTCGTACACCGCCCCGACCGCGCTTCGCCGACCCCGACGACGAAGCCCCCGCAGCGCGGGTGCAGTCTCGGCACCGGCTACGCGCCGAACAGCCCGAGCCGCAAAAGCGCTGGATCCCCGAGATGTGGAATGGGCAAGCCTGGCAGGTGTGCGGAACACCTCGACGCAGCGAGTCGGAGGCACAGGAGTACCTGGCGCAGCTGCGGCAAGGGCCGCATCCGGCAACCGCCTACCGGCTGGTGTACGCGTTCACCGATCACAACGTCGTACGTGTCTGGGGCACCCCAACCTTCCGCCAGCAGGTCGACCTGTGACTCGCGAAGAGGCGGCCAGCGGTGAGCAACGCCTGGATCTGGCCCGGATGATGCTGCGGCGGGCCAGGGAAGATGCCCGTCTGCACCGTTTCACCGAGCGATCGGCTTCCCCTGCCGTTCGCAGGCAACTGCGCGGACGGACACCACCGGTGCAGCTCGGGCAGGCGTTGCTTGAGATGTTCTCCGAGCACGGGCTCTGGAGCGAGACCGAGGCGACGCTGCTCAACTGCTGGGTCTCCGTGGCCGGACCTCTGGTCGGCCACGTGGACCTAGCAGGCTTCGACCGGAAATCTGGAACCCTCACACTGTGCGGGTCCTCCACCGTCTGGATCACCCAGGTCAAGCTCCTGGCAGACGCTCTCATCCAACGGATCAACGTCGAACTCGGCTCCCAGACCGTACGCCGGATCCGTCTGGTGAAGAGGGACATCACCGGCCCTCTACGGCCCTCCGCCCTATCGCCTTCCGCCCGCCCGGACGGTACACACGCGCGGCGATGGCAGCCAGCACCAGCGTTGCCCGACCCTGCCATCCAAGCCGCCGTTCAACGCCAAAGGCAGCTCCTTCCGCGCGAACCCGCGCGTCGGCCGTGAACCGTAAAGTTCCTCGGCCGGCACGGCAACGGGAAGTGAGCGTCATTATCCCCACGAGGGCCATAGAGACGATCAGCTCCTGCCGTCGGGGCGCCGCAGATACGCTCACCTCTGGCCACTTGCCTGGCCACTCGGGGAGAAGATACGAGGAGGGGGATTCCAAGGTGACCGTCGAGGACGCCGATACCGCACTGCACCACCCGCACGATCTGCACGCCGAGAAAGGCGTCCTGAAGGCGATGCTGCGGTCGAAGGACGCGATCGCCGACATCGTCGAAGTCCTCAACGGCCACGACTTCTACCGGCCTGCCCACGCCCTGCTCTACAACACGATCCTCGACCTGTACGGGCGCAGCCAGCCAACGGATCCCGCTGCGGTGATCGCCCACCTCAGCGACCAGGAACAGCTGGACGAAGCCGGGGGTGCCGCCTACATCACCGCGCTGGTCGACGGCCCTTCACCTTCGCGGAAGTGGATCGCCGACGCCGAACGCGTGGAAAACGCTGCCCTGCTGCGCCGCACGAAGGCCGCTGCTATCCACATCGAAGACCTGGTCGCCGATGCGGAGCCGGACTCGGCGGACCGGATCGCGGACGCTGCGCAGGCGGAGATCTTCGCGGCGACCACGCGGCGTCCCCTGCTGCCCCCAGCAAGTCCTCTGGGGGACGTCATGAAAGACACACTCGACTGGATCGAGGCAACTGGCAGCCGTGACGCGATCCTGCCGGGTGTGCCCACAGGCTTCACCGACCTGGACGCTCTGACTGGCGGACTCCACTCCGGTCAGTTCATCGTCGTCGCGGCCCGGCCGGCCATGGGCAAGTCCACGCTCGCGCTGGATTTCCTGCGCAACGCCAGCATCACGCATAACCTGCCTACGGCCCTGTTCACGCTCGAAGCCGACCGCAAGGAAGTCGGCATGCGGATCCTGTCAGCGGAAGCCCGTGTCTCCCTCTTCCACATTCGCTCCGGCACGTGCACCGATGAGGACTGGACCCGGATGGCCCGCCGGATGCCCGACATCAGCGCCGCGCCCATCTACATCCAGGACGGCTCCTACGCCAACCTGCACGACCTTCGAGCCCACTGCCGATACCTGCACAGCCGTATGGGCGTCCAACTCATCGTGGTCGACGCCGTTCACATGCTCACTTTCGGTACGAGGCAGCTCAACTCGCGCTACGAGGAAATCTCCGAGATCGCCCGCTGCCTGAAACTGCTGGCCAAAGAACTTCGGCTGCCCATCGTCGCCATCTCCACCCTCAACCGGGGACCGGAACAGCGCACTGACAAGAAGCCCATGATCAGTGACCTGCGAGACTCCGGGGCACTCGAAGACAACGCCGACGTGGTCATCCTGCTCCACCGCGAAGACGCCTACGAGAAGGAGTCTCCGCGCGCCGGGGAGGCCGATCTCATCGTTGCCAAGCACCGGCACGGTCCCACTGCCACCATCACGGTCGCCTTCCAGGGCCACTACTCCCGCTTCGTCGACATGGCGCAGACATAGCCGGGGACTTGTAGGGTCTCGCGGCTGATGTCGTAATCTCATGGGCCGTGTCGTACCGATGTCGTATACGACATCACCGTGAGACTAGCGCGTGGGTGCTGCTGCTCAGCGCCTCGTCTCGTACCTGGTCAGGACCACGCCGCCGGGAAACGTCCGCGTCTCCACCAGGTTCAGGTTCACCCAGCTGTCCAGCGCGGTGAAGAACGGCGTGCCGCTGCCCACCAGGACCGGATGGGCGGCGATCACGTACTCGTCGATCAGCCCGGCGCGCATGGCCGCCCCGGCGAGCGTTGCGCCGCCGATGTTCATTGGGCCGCCGTCCTCGGCCTTGAGCCGGGTGATCTCGGCGATCGCGTCGCCGGTGACCAGGCGGGTGTTCCAGTCGACCTTGTCGATCGTCGAGGAGAACACCACCTTCGGCGTGTCCCGCCAGTTCCGCGCGAACTCGATCTCCGCCGGGGTGGCGTTGGGCTGCTGGTCGCCGGTCGGCCAGTAGGAGCTCATCGTCTTCCATAGCTTGCGCCCGTACAGCGACAGGCCACTCGCCTGCTCGTGGTCGAGCCACCACTGGAACAGCTCGTCGCTCGGCGGTCCGCCCCAGCCGATGTCGTCGCCGGTCGCGGCGATGTAGCCGTCCAGGGTCAGGTTCATGCCGTAGATCAGTTTCCGCATGGCCCAGCCTTCCGTCCGTGGGTGTCCGGCGTATAGACCAGCGCGGCGCGGGAAACTCATCGGTGCGCGATCTGGGCTCGCCGGTAGCCCTCGTGCTCGGGGCTCAGCGTGGTGTACCCGGCCGACACGGGCGAGCCGCCTGATCTCGACCTCGCCCTCGCGAGGAAATGCCACGGATTTGAGACTGATCATGGGTGACAGGGCCGTGAGACAGCCAAGAACGCCCAGGTCACGCAAGATCGGCATGTCACGAGCGGCGAGACCCTACAGACTCGCTGCCCACGTCAACCAAGGCCGTAACGCGAGGAAGACGACGCCGGGACGAGACACCGAAACACGAAGCCGGGCCTCCCCAACGGGAGGCCCGGCTTCAATGCGTTGGATGCCCTCAGCTGGCTGGAGCGCGCAGGAGCCGGTCGCGTGTGCTCTCCGGCAGCACCCGGCGCAGGACCGGTGCGCGGGAGCTGAGGGAGTAGGCGAACGCGGCGACGAGGTCGTGCGGCACGCTGGCGCCGAACGAAGCCGCCCACAGGTAGCCCGCGCCGGGCACCGGCTCGGCCCATGCCTGCCACCCGGCCAGGACCGCCTCGTCCGCCTCGGTCACCAGGGCGAGCGGGTTGGCGTCCTGAATGAGGGGCGGCACCTCACCGAGGCAAATGTGGGAGGCGAACGTCGGATCCATCGCCCTCGCGCCGGGCCGGTCGATGTTGCGCAGCCAACCGTGCGCCGTGACCGCGTCGAGGACCAGCTCGGGGCCGCCGAGCGGCACGGCGGGCTGATCCCGGGCGTCGAGCGCGGCAAGGAAGTCGGCGAGGACCTCCCCGGGGACATCGGGAGTGAAGTAGGCCGACCACTGGGCGAGCGGGCTGCTCGGGTCGGTACGAGCGGAGACCTGCCAGGCGATCGGCAAGCTGCCCAGATGGAACGGCTCGTCCGGCAGGACCCACTGCGCCCACCGCAGGGTGTCGGGGCTGATGTGCAGGACGGTGCTGCGCAGGACCTGACGGTCCTCTGGTGCCTCGTCCGGCTCCTGTCGGCCGCGGACGATCGTCAGGCTCGTCCAGCCCAGGCCAGCGAGCATGTCGGCGACGGCGTCGTAGAGACGTCCGTCGTCACCGGCCAGATGCCGGGGACCGACCCAGTACGCGGACGGGACGCTGATCGGGGCGGATAGGTCGAAAGGAAAGTCGGGATGCAGGGGCGCCTCCAAGGGCTTGTGGGGTGCTGCTTGCCACCGACGGCGCGGCGGCGCCTTGGACGGGAGCCTGCCGGGTCGGCTTTACGGTGGCCTCGGGTGGCGGATGACCGAGCCGCGTGTCCGCCTCCGGCCTTCGGCGAGGTGGACGACGGAGACCGTCCGAGGGTCTCCGACATGAGCCTCTGGCGTCACACCTGCTGGGAGGTCTCCAGCACACGAGCCACGGCGGCGGCGACGATGTCGGCCGGCGTCTCGGTGTCGAAGGACATCTGGTAGCCGCGCACCTTGGCCGTACCGGTAACGGCGATCTTCCATCCCTCGCCCTCGGTGCCCGGGCGGCCGGACGGGAACCTTCCAAGGTAGAAGCGCCCATCCTTCGAGTTGACGTGCACGTCCGCACGGTCGTCCACGACCAGGTTGAAATCGTCGGCGGAGAACTGATCCATCACGAGCGTGGGCTGGCCCGGGCCGAGCTGCCACTCACGCAACCGCAGGGCCTCGGCGGTGGTGGAGAATCCGGGACTCCGGGGTGGCGCAGTCACGGGCAATCACCTCTTTGACCTGGTGGTTTGCAAGAAGGTCGTCTACGTTGACATGTCCTTGCGCCCGGCGGCCAGTCATTCGCGGATCTTTGCTGTCTGCCCCCGGCGAACTGGGGTACGGGTCATTCCCCGCGTGGCTCGGGGTCGCGTGCGCGCGGTCCGCCGCAGCCCGCTCCGTCACGCCTCGTCAAGGTCACCGTCGACGGGCGCCAAACGGAATGGCGCCGACCCACCGAGTGGGCCGGCGCCGGGTCTCATCGACGAGCACCGCGGCCGAGGGGATCAGTTGATTCGCGCGCCCCTCGACCAGGGCCGCCTGCTCCTGGGGGGAGAGGTCGGAGAGGTCCAGAGAGCGCCTGGCCGTTGTCTCACTGAGCAGCTGCGCGACCGTATAGTCCTCGCCCAGGTCCGCCCCATCGAGGATGTGCATGACACGGGCGACAGACTCACTCAAACGGCTCATGGCGCCTATACGCTCCTGGATCGGACAACTGGCCTGGCCAGTATGGGATTGGAAATGCCCCTCCGCGAGTGAGTTCTTGATTGCCACCGCCGCCACACGCTCCGTATCCTGCTGGGCAACGCGTTGACGGAGACGAGTAGCCAGGGATCACGCGAGAAGAGAGAGCCGCCGGTAGCTGGGAAGGTGGTCTCGCGCCCCGAGGTGAAGACCCTCCCGAGCGCGGGGAGGAACGGCCCCCTCCGGTGGCCCAATGCCCCGCCGGCCGGCCCCCGTCACCGGGCCGAATGAGGTCGCCACTTCGTGGCGGCGAAAGTGCGGTGGCACCGCGAGTTGCCCTTCTCGCCCGCACTCCCAAGGGATCATGACGACGTCCTTCGGAGGACCGAATGATCCACAGCCGCGTACACGTCTCCGACCTGCGAGAACACGTCGGCCGTACCGTCACTGTCTGCGGGTGGGTGAACACGCTCCGCCTGCAGCGCAAGATGCAGTTCGTCATCGTGCGGGACAGCACCGGCATGGTGCAGGTGACCCACAAGCGCGACGATGGGCCGCTGGAGGCCCAGCTCGAAGCCCTCACCCCCGAGTCCGCCATCCGTATCACCGGCCGCGTCGTGGACGCCGCCCAGGTCAAGCTCGGCGGCCTGGAGATCGTGCCTGAAGCGGTCGAGGTCCTGAACCCGGCCGCGACGCCGCTACCGATCGACGAGCACACCGGCCTGGAGCAGCGCATGGACTGGCGCTTCCTGGACGTGCGCCGCCGTCCCGCTGCCCAGCTGATGTTCGCCGTGCAGACCAGCCTGGAGCAGGGCATGCGCGAGTACGCCTACGCGCAGGGCGCCACCGAGATGCACACCCCCAAGCTCATGGGCACCGCCTCGGAGTCCGGCGCGGAGGTCTTCGAGCTCGGCTACTTCGGCCGCAGCGCCTACCTGGCGCAGTCGCCGCAGTTCTACAAGCAGATGGCGATCTCGGCCGGGATCGAGAAGGTCTTCGAGATCGGACCGGTCTTCCGCGCGGAGCCGTCGTTCACCTCCCGGCACGCCACCGAGTTCACGGGCGTCGACGTGGAGCTGGCTTGGATCGACGGCGTCGAGGACGTGATGGCGTTCGAGGAGCAGATGCTCGGCCACACGATCGCCAAGGTCGCCGACGCGCACGGCGAGGCGATCGCCGAGCACTTCGGTGTCGAGGTCACCGTCCCCACGACGCCTTTTCCCCGCGTCACCATGGCCGAGGCGCACGAGATCCTACGTAAGGGCGGCTGGGACCCGGCAGGGATCAAGGAGGACCTGGACCCGGAGGGCGAGCGGAGCATCTCGGCTCACATCAAGGAGGCCACCGGGCACGAGTTCGTGTTCATCACGCACTACCCGATCGGCATCCGGCCCTTCTACCATATGCGGCCGGCCGACGACCCGGGCGTGACCTTGAGCTTCGACCTGCTGTGGAAGGGCTTGGAGGTGACCACCGGCGCTCAGCGCGAGCACCGCTACGACGTGCTGCTGAAGCAGGCCGCCGAGAAGGGCATGAGCTCGGAGCCGCTGCAGGACTACCTGAACGCGTTCCGGTACGGGTGCCCGCCGCACGGGGGCCTCGGCATGGGCCTCGGTCGGGTGCTGATGGTGATGCTCGGCCTGGACTCGATCCGCGAGGCCACCTTCCTCTTCCGCGGGCCGAACCGGCTTACCCCCTAGCCGGTCGTGAGTGCGTCCCACGACACGGGCGAGCGCCTCGTGTCGTGGGACGCGGTCTCAGTAGCGGACGTTGCGCAGGTCGTGCGTCCATGCCTCGGCGGGGTTCTTGTCCCAGTAGGCCCGCAGCGCCCCCTCACGCTCGGAGAAGAGGCCCTGGTGGCTCAGGCCACCGTGGGAGAGGGTGACGCTCGTGGCGAGCGCTGACTCGGTGGTGACCCAGTGGGGTGTGAGAGCGTGACTCCACAGCTGCTCTCCGGGCCGCATGGTGACGGAGTGGCGATCGGCCACGTCGTGCTCGGGTGGCTCCTCGCCGGTGGTCTCGCCGATGACCGCGGCGTCGGCCGGCAGGTGCTTGTCGGGGTCGAGGTAGCTGTGGAACGTCTTGGTGCCGTGGACCTGCCAGACCAGGCCGTGCGAGTTGTCGTTGTGATAGGTCGAGGACGCGCCCTCGGTGGACAGGAACAGGATGGGTGCCAGGCGCTGCCAGGTGAAGCCCCGGGCGGACAGGTGGGTGCGCCAGGGGATCATGACCTCCTCCTGGAAGCCGCTCAGGAGGTCGTCGTAGAAGCGACTGAGGTTGAAGTGCACCAACCGAAACGGCCAGGTGACGATCTCTTCGAGCGGGGCGGTGCGGAAGGCAGCGGTGCGGTCCATGCGCACCTGCCAGTCGTCGTCCCCAAGGATCGTGAACCGGACCTCCTCGTCCTTGCGGACGTGGTCCAGGACGTCGACGGCGGGCAGGAACGTGTAGTCGAAGAGAACGTCCAGCGGGAAATTCGGCGGCTGCCGCCACCGGCGGGTGAAGTCGTCGGGTGTCGTGATCGTCATAGGGCAGTCCATGGAGTCGTGTGCGTTGGGCCGTCTTCACGCCTGAGCGACACACGACGCACTGCGTTCGTCGGACGCGGCGGAGGGGCGGCAGATGGCAGCGCAGTCCGGGGTCACGCGGTCCTGCGCCGGAGCGGTCAGGAAGTACCTGATCGCGGCACGGGGCGCGTTGACGCTGACCGACGCCTGGCCGTAGGGGCAGCGCCGTATGCGACCGTCGGCGGACACGTACGCGGTCGCCGAGCGGCACGACCACCGCTCACCCCCAGCCGGGGGGAGCTGCAGGTCCCGCAGCTCGTTGAGGTAGGCCCGGTACCGGCCGGACAGGTTGAAGTGGCGGTCCAGCAGGTCGGCGTCGAGGTGCTGCCGCACCAGATAGTCCTGGACCGATTTGCCCTCGCGGCGCAGGGCGCGCTCGTCGAGGACGACAGGGCTGAACTGGATCTCCACCTTTGCCTCGGACACGAGGCCGTCCAGTTCCTCGCACTCGCCGTCGCTCAGGTCCCAGCAGGTGATGTGCAGGATCTTCGAGTCGGTACTGACGGCGCGCAGCGTGTCGATGCCCGAGGCCGCTGTGCGGGTCGTGCGTCCCAGCAGCATCGCGCCCTGTGAGTCGGCGGAGACGGTCACGTTGGCCAGCAGATGCGCTGTCTGGGAGAGGGCGGTGACCTCGGCCACGGTGCGGGCTGAGGTCACCATCGACACCGACATTCCGAACTGGTGGGCCAGCCGTAGGAGCTGCCGCAGCCGCGGATGGTGCGTCGGTTCGCCCCCACTCAGGCACACCCCCTCCACGCCCGCTTCCTTCAGCCGCGACAGCGTGCGGGCGTAGGTCGCGGTGTCGAGGAAGCCGTGGGCGCGGTCGGCCCGGAAGCAGAACCCGCAGGCCACCTTGCAGTGCCCGGCCGTGGAGACGAGTGCCGTACGGACCTGCGTGTTCATTGCACCCCCGAGTTGTCCCACACGGCGATCTCCACGGTGCTCGCGTAGAACGCGCACATCTCGGGGTCCGGGGTGCTGCCGCCGATGAGGGACTGCTCGTTGCGGGACGGCCCGCCGCAGATGGCGAGCGCCGGGCAGTTCCCGCACTCGGGGATGGGAGCGACCTTCTTCGCCACGCCGGCCAGGCTCCCCGGATCGGCTCGCACCTCATCAAGGGTGCGCAGGAAGGACGGCTCGGTGAAGTTGATGTCGCACAGACTGACCCGGTTGCCGGGCAGCAGGGCAGCGTTCAGACTGCGGTCGCCCTGCATGTGGTCGAACAGCATCGGACGACGGGTGTCCAGGGCCTGGAAGGCGCGGTCCAGGACGGAGAACAGCATCCCGCCCCGTGCCAGGGCGGTCAGCCTGGCCTCGTACAACTCGCGAGCCAGATCAGCGCCGTTGACCTGCCAGCGGCCCGCGGTCGGAATGGGCGTGTTGACGTAGATGAACTCCAACCCGAGGTCATCGATGATCCACCGAACGGTCTCGGCGAGGCGTCCGATGTTCGCGGCCGTCGGCGTGAGGTTGCAGCCCACGTGCAGCCCCTCGGCCTCGACGAACCGGGCGACGTTTCGGCGAATCCGGTCGTCTGCGGGCTGACCACCGAGCAGAAGGCGGTGCGCGGAGTTGATGCCCGGAGGGCCATCGATGGAGATGCCTACGCCGTATTCGTACGCGATGAAATGGTCGAGAGCCTCATCCGTGAGGCGGGCGCCATTGGTGACGACTGTTCGCCGCACCCTGGTCACGTCATAGCGTTCGGCGAGGGTGTCGGCCAGCTGGTCGCCGAAGCGCATGAGGTCGAAGCGGATGGTCGGCTCGCCGCCGAACCACTGGATGGACACCTCATCCTGCCCGGTGTTCTGCTCGAACAGGAACTCCAGCCCTGCCGAGAGCTCCTCCTTCGTCATGTCCGGCTTACCGGTGTTCGTGTCGACGAAGCAGTAGGTGCAGGCCATGTTGCAGCGGTCGGTGAGGACCACGCGTAGGCCGCTGATGCGGCAGGGGGCGGCGTCGAGGCCGAGGAGTCGAAGTCGGTCACGGAGTGCTTCACGCCGGTCGGCCATGGGGCCTTCGGGGGTGAAGCCGAGCCCTGCGAGGGCTTCATGGGTCGCGGTCGGGGGGACCCCGGCGAGGTCGAGAACCTCGCCGGAGTCGATGAACACACTGTCCAGCGTGACCGGATCGAGGAGAACCGCTTCCCCGCCCCGCTCGTACTGGAA
This sequence comes from Streptomyces sp. NPDC087787, assembly GCF_044743035.1. NCBI lineage: Bacteria > Bacillati > Actinomycetota > Actinomycetes > Kitasatosporales > Streptomycetaceae > Streptomyces > Streptomyces sp. NPDC087787. The sequence goes on along the minus strand of NZ_JBIUVQ010000005.1, from coordinate 305,458 downwards.
GTACTTCCCCCACAGCATCCGGGGGACGGCCATGGTGGTCAGGCCGCCGTTTCCTCTTCGGCGATCCCGAGCTCGCCCATGACCTCGCGGACCTTCTCCTCGGCGGCGGCCTGGAGCTTCGCGGAGGTGGCCGGCGAGCCGCCGTCGGCGAAGACGATCACACCGGGCAGCGTCGGGTTCGGCGCGATGACCGTGATGCCGGCCGGGTCGGTGCCGATGACCATGACCGCGTCCTTCAGCTCGACCCAGTCGGTCTGTTCCTTGAGCGCCTCGATGATGCGGCCCTGCTTCTCCTGGAAGGAGGCGCGCTCACCCATCCACACGCCTGCCTTGGACTTGGAGTCCACGACATCCGCGTAGATCAGGTGATCCTTCTTCTCTCGCCTGGCTTGGGGCATGACTGATCCTCCCTACGTACTGGATGTGCTGGAACAACTGCGTGCGTCCGCCTGAGAACGGTGAGCGCCGCCCCGCCCGGGGAGTCTTGGGTGCGGCGGCGCTTAACCAGTCCTGCGGCAACCGGACACGGTGGCGCCGGCCCCGTCGCCCGCCCCGCCACCTCAGCGGTGAGCAGAGCAGCCTGGTGGGGACGTGGCTTCGTTGTGACGCAGTGACATCATGCTGACCCGTGAGGTCCCATTCGAGGACTCTGACAGGTCATCAATAGGACGCGAATAGGGCCCAGATGCTATCGACAGGATGATTTTTAGCCGCCTGAGGACATTGCATGTCACTCTCTGACGAGAGCTCGCTCTGGAGGAGATCCATGTCCCGACCCGCAGGCAACACCAGACTCAAGGCCGCCCGCCTGGCCGCCGGATACAACTCCCAGCAGGCGTTGGCCGACGCCATCACCAAGGCGGCGCCGACTCTGGGCATCAGAGGGCTTGCTGTCGGCGTCCGACAGATCCGGCGCTGGGAGTCCGCCACACCGCCCTGGCCCCAGCCCGATGTGCACCGAGTCCTGACCCACCTCCTGGGCCAGAGCATGGAAGACCTCGGCTTCACCCCTCCGTGGGGAAGCACACGGCCCCAGCCCGGAACAGCGATCGACAACACCCCTCGCGCGCTCCTGTCCGGAGCCCGGCTGGCGGCCGTCCCCGCTCAAGGTGGGGCCACGACGCAACCAGCGACTGTCGGCAGGGCCTTCGAGGCTGTCACGCGCTCACACCGGCACTTGTACTGGTCCGTCGCCCCTGCCGTATTGCACCCGGCGGTCCTGGAGCACGCTCGTCTCGGCTGCGTTCTCCTCCCAGAGACGGCCAACCCGGCCCGTCAGATCCTCGCGGCCGCCCTGGCCGAGTCCTATCTCCTGGTCGGGCGCATCGAGTTCTTCGACCTGCGACAGTCGGAACAGGCTTCGGAGACTCTCCTGCGGGCTCTGCAGGCTGCAGCTGAAGCGGACGACCCGCTGCTCGGGGCAGCCGTCCTCGCGCACATGGCCTTCATCCCGGGCTGGGCGGATGACCGGGATGCGGCAGTCGAGCGCATGTTGGCCGCCCGTACCTACGCTCGCCGCGGACCGGCGTCAGCGGAGTTCTGGGCATGGCTGGATGCTGTCGAAGCGGAATGCGAGACCCGCTGCGGAGATCCACACGCGGCACTGCGCTTGATCCGCCATGCCGAAGACACACTGTCCACGGGCTCCGAACACGCCACTCCTGAGTGGCTGGACTGGTTCAGCCCCGTCCGCCTGGCCGCGTTCAAAGGCAACACGCAGCTAAAGGCCGGCCACCTGCCGCAAGCGCGCCAGACGCTCCAGGAGGTGCTCGACGATCTGCCACCCGAGTCAGACAAACAGCGCACCGTCGTCCTCGGCGATCTAGCCGCGGTCGAAGCTGCCGACGGGAGGCCGGAGGAGGCATGCAGGTACGCCATCCAGGCTCTCGACCAGCTGGCGATCACCTGGTACGCCATGGGCATGGACCGCATCCGCGAGGTCCGGCGCACGCTCGCCCCCTGGCAGAACGAGCGATGCGTCCGGGACCTCGATGATCGTCTCTACGACTGGAGTACGACGGTCAGCGCCCTTCAGCGTTGAACTTGGCGATCTTCTCCGGCAGCTCCGCGAGCGAGTCGATGCGCATCGTCGTGATCGCGTCCGCGTCCGGGTCGCGCTGCTGGATCGTCCCCCAGGGACCGCGCCGGATCAGCGCGGTCAGAAGCCCCGCCTGCACGGCCGGGCGGATGTCGTTGTCGAGCCGGTCACCGACGTACAGAATCTCGCCCGGCTCGGCAGGCGTCGCCTCGATGACACTCTCGAAAAACTTCACATCCGGCTTCGACACCCCCCAGTCATCGCTGGTGGCGATCATGTCGGAAGGGAGATCCAGCCCCCGCAGCAGGCCGCCGGCCCGCACGGTCTGGTTCCCGGCGATGCCCACCCACAGCCCCGCCGCACGCAGGGCAGCCAGTGTGGGCCGCACGTCCGGGTACAGGTCACCCTCGCCAAACCACTCCGGTTGTCCGGCAGCCGCGCGCTTCTCCCGCTCCTCGGTCAGATCGAACCCGGGCCGGAACTCCTGAAACGTCTCGCGATAGTCGCGCCCCTGCGCGATGACTGCCCCGAACATGGCCGCGAAGGTGTGCCGTGGCACTCCCAGCCAGTCAGCCCACGTCCCGTACTCCCGGGTCTCGTCAACAAGGCACTCACCCACGTCGAATACCACCGCACGAATCATGCTCCGCAGGTTAGACGGTCCGGCACGATGGCGAGGCGTCCTCCACCGAGGGCCTACCCGGCGCCTCGGCGGAGCGGAGACCGCCAGCACCCTCGCCGACTTCCTCCGCGGAAGCCTCGACAACCTGGACGGGATGGTGTCCCGCCGAGTGGTGTAGCAGCGATCACCACGAAAGTGCAGCTCGCGGGCCTGATTCGAGTGGCCGCCCATCGGGTTGACCTGACGTTGCGTCAGTGCATTGCTGCCCGAGGCGCTGCGATGCCGGCGTTGACGCAGCCTTCTTCGAAGCCAGGCCCAACAGGCGCGGCGATGACGGTCACGACGACCGCCTTCACCTGACGGCCAGTCAGGCAGTGGTTGCGTCGGGGCGAGCCGGCTTGGGGCTCCACCTGCAGCTTCGCCTTGATCGCTGCTACACCACATAGCGGGACATGACCCTGGACGGAGCACGCGACCGCAAGAAACGCGCCGAAGACGGCGAGGACGGTGACGACGGCCTGGTCGGCGTACCCGCCCGCGTAACCGCGCCGCCGTCCACGAGCGATGTCGGTACAACCTGAGACCACGCTGCGAGCATCCTGCAAGGTCCGGCCTCGCGCACCCGCGAGGCCGGTCATCTCCCGTACGCCCGCTTCCATCGCGCTCGGTGCCGGGAGTCTCCCTGTCCCCTGCCGTTCACCTCACTCAGGGACAGCAGGGAGGCCCCGTTGCTCCACAAACCGAGGTGATCGCGGTGCACCGCGAGGATGCCGTGCTGCACCGCGAACCGCTCGGAGGGCCGGCTGAAGCGCGTGGTCGTCACGAACACCGCCAGGTCGGCCCCGAAGTGCACCTTGGCACCCAACAGATCGCGTAACTCGCGACTCGCGATCGAGCTGCTCGGCGCATAGCGCTTGCACTGGATCACCATGGTCCGCCCGTCCGGGAGGCGGCCGACGACGTCGGCGCCGTTATCGTTCGCACCGCCCACTCGCCGGACCTCTGTGCAGCCATCCCGTCGGCAGAGGCTTGCGACCAAGTCCTCGAACTCGGTACCGGTCATCGCGTCCACCTCGGCAAGAGTCCGGTGCCCGGCCTTCACCGCCTCTTCCTGCCGCCACAGACGGTCTCGTCCACGCACAAGCCGGTCCGTACGCCACAGCCACCAGCCCGCCGCACCGACGCCACCGAGGACCAGTGCGCCCGTGATGTATGGCCACACGGCCGACCAGAACACCACCAGCAGGACCAGCACCAGACCACCGCCGGCCGCCACCGCCTTCAGCCGCGCCGCCCGCCGCCTGCGAGCAGCCGCACCCCGTCTACGCCCAGCCACGATCGAAGCCCTCCCCCCCTCAGGTCCGTGTACGGCAGTCTGAGCAGCCCGAGGCAATGCGAGAAGGACGCAAGTCGGCCATGACCGGATCCCGACTGCCTGGCGGGGCAGCGTGGGCCCGGTACCGGTGAACGATGCGACCACATCGGACGTCAACAACAGCGACGTCCGCCGCTCTTTCCGGTGTTCACCGGGCTAATCGACTCCGTAGAGGCCGATTGCGCCGCGACACTCGCCGGGTGGCCGACTCGACATCGCACGCACCGGGCGGACCCGTCCCCTCCCCGGAGAATGGACGCACGTCGGCAGGAAGGACCGCGGTCGCCACCGGCCGCGTACGGTTCCCGCTCGTGCGCTGGGTGCTTGCACCTCGGACGACATGGCAGGCCCGCCGCCTAGCCGCCGAGTTCGGGCCAGGCATGGACGCTCGCACTGCCTGGGTGATGGCGCGACTGGCACGGCACCCCGAGGAACACGTATACGCGATGCGGCTCCTGAACGATGAGGAGAACGTCGGCTGATCTCCGTGCGAGGGCCCGTTGCCGATTCGGCCCTCACATCGCCTCGGGACCGTCGCTGATCAGGGGCAACGTAGCCACCTCTGGTCTCAGTTTTGGTCTCATTCACCCCCGTCCAGCGACGTCCGGAACCCCCGCTGGCACCCGCTGCACCGCAGGTCAGAACGCCTCCGTCCCTCCCCGAACCCCCGGGCGAACATTTGGAAAGCGTGTCGGGGGCAACCCCTCACGAGTTCGAATCTCGTATCCTCCGCCAGTGCCTCACCGGGCACGATGTCGAGGGGCCCCCTGGAAACAGGGGGCCCCTCGACGTTGTCCTGGCGGAGGAGCTCCGTCACGTTACGATCACGGCCCGCCCGCACGCCCCCCAGGAGCGTCATGCCCCACAGCCGTACGAGACGCGGCCCGTCAGCCGGCGCACTCACCTACGGCCCGGCCGGGGCGACCCGACCCGCCGACGAGCCATGGCCGTCTGGGAACACGGGTCTGCGCCCCTACGCCCGTACGGTCGTCATCGGCCGCGGGGAGGCGGACTGGCAAGCCGCGGCGGACGCGGTGCTGCGCTGGGGCGTCAAACGGCGCAGCGGCTTCACAGTCAGTGGCCGCGACGGTGCCGGAGAGCGGGTCGTCGAGGGGGCGGAGTACCAGGTCACCGCGGCATTCGGTCCATGCGTGGTGCGGGAGCCGGTCCAGGTCGTCGCCGTCGTCGACACCCCGGACCGCTGCGGCTTCGCCTACGGCACCCTGCCCGGTCATCCCGTCAGCGGTGAGGAGGCCTTCATCGTCCACCGGTCCCCCGACGGCACGGTCGCGCTGACGATCCGCTCCCTGACCGGTGCCGCTCCACACGGGTGGTGGCGCCCGGTGTTCCCGGTGCTGCTGGTCGCGCAGCGGGTCTTCCGGCGACGTTATCTGCGCGCCCTGCTGCCCAGTGGAGGAGCGGACGTGGAGTGACCCGCCGTCCGGGCGGCACTGCCCGTGGGCCATCGGGTCATGGGCCTCATGAGCGCCCTTCGAATGGGCGCGGGTGGCGGAAGCCCGGCCACTCTTCGCCGGTCGATCAGTCACCCGTACGACATGGACACCGCGTCTGCGGGCGGTGTTCGGCGCACGATGAGTAGCGGACCCGATCTCTCCGGTCACTTCGAGGAGGCCGCCTTGGGACACGCCGTCGGTGATGTGCTCGGACTGGCGGCCGCTGTCGCGATCAGTCCGCTCCCGATCGTGGCGATCATCCTCATCCTGGCCACCCCGCAGGGACGTTTGAACGGCACCCTTTTCGCTGTCGGCTGGATCCTCGGCCTGGCCGTCCTCGGCGCGATCATGCTGGCGGTGGGAGGTTCCGGCGGCGCGTCCACGCACAATCACCCGGCCACCTGGGTCGGAGCCCTCAAGCTCGCGCTGGGCGTGTTGCTCGTCCTGTTCGCCGTCCGGCAGTGGCAGGGACGCCCCCGTGACCCCTCACAGGCGCACCTGCCGAAGTGGATGGCGGCCATCGACCGTTTCACCCCCTTCAAGGTGCTCGGGCTCGGGCTGCTGCTCTCGGCCGCCAACGCCAAGAACGCCCCGCTGACCATCGCCGCCGGTGCCTCGATCAGCGCGGCCGGAATCTCCGTACCGCAGCAGATCGGGGCACTCGCGATCTTCGTCGTCATCGCGTCGCTCGGCGTCCTCGCGCCGCTGGCCGTCTACCTGTCCATGGGAGAACGCGCCAAGAGCATCCTCACCGGCTGGCGGGACTGGGCAGCACAGCACAACGCCGCCGTCATGGCCGTCCTCTTCTCCGTCCTCGGACTCAAGCTGCTCGGGGACGGCATCAGCGTCCTCGCCTCCTGAGTGGCCTCTGCTGATCGCTGTCGCGGGCCTGCGGCCCAGTCAGGGCTGGTCGCTTTCGCGTGTCTTCGTGGCGCGGTTCTCCTGTGCCGACAACTCGCGGCGTCTGGCTTCGGCGGCCTCGGTGATCAGGTGGGCCGCGTCGGCGGGGAGGGCCAGGTTCTTCTCCAGCCATACGGCGTCCGTGCCCTGGGTGTGCGTGGCGAGGACCCAGGCGGCGTAGAGGCGTTCGCGGGACGGGGCGGCCGGGGTCCCCAGGGTGGCGCGGACCGCCTCCTCGGGAAAGCCGTCCAGGGTATGGGCGGTGAACCATGACGTGTCGACCGGCTCGGCGGCCCGGCGGGCGCGCGGGTTCCTGAACGGACGGCAACGGCCCCGCCGCACCCTCGTACCCACGATGAGGGCGACGAGCGCCGCCCCCAGCACGGCCGCCGCCACGCCCGCGCGGTCGGCGGCGGGGAGCCTCGTCCACACCGGCAGCAGGTATGCCACCACACGATCTCCGTGGTGCAGGTGGGGCGCGATCACATCAGGCCTCCCTCACCTCTCCATCGTCGCCCCGCGTCCGGTCCTCGGCCAGGTCCCCGATCCCGGCTCAGCCGATCTGGACGGCCTTGACCACCAGCAGCAGCGCGGCGATCACCAGGTAGCCGCGCAGCAGGCCCATGCCGAGTCTGAGTCCGGGGGACCAGACGACCGGCTCCAGCAGGGCGAGGGGAGGCATGCGCCAGCTCTCGCGTTCCGAGCGGGGGATCCGCGGAGGCGGAGGCGGTGCCGGACCTTGGCGGGCGCGGATGGCGCGCAGTCCCACGGCCGCGCCCAGCAGCCCCACGACCAGCACACCGGCGAGCCACAGCGCGATCCGGGTGGTGTCCAGCGACGGGAACAGGGTCGTCGCGACGAGGATCCCGGACAGCATCAGGAGCACCGCGATGACGGTCGACGCCACCATGTTGAGCCAGCGCGGATTGACCCAGGGGCCGAGGACCGCCCGGTCGTTGCACAGCAGCAGCAGGAAAACCGACGCGGAGGGGAGGAGCAGTCCGGCCAGGGCCTGAACGGCGGTCGTGATCAGCCCGAGGGGGGCACCGGGGATCAGCACGATCGCGGCGGCGAGCAGGACCATCCCGGCGTAGGTCCCGTAGAACGCCTTGGCCTCGCGGAAGCTGCGGTGCAGGGAGTGGCGCAGGTTGAACACGTCGCCGAAGGCATAGCTGGTGGCCAGGGTGACCGCCGCGGCGCCGATGATCGACGCGTCCAGGAGCACGATCGCGAACATCACTCCCAGCACGCGGCTGTGCCCGCCCAGGGCCTCGGCGACCCCCAGCGCGTCGGTGAAGTGCCCGGCCGCGCCCGTACCGCTCACGGCGTAGTCGGCGACGACGACGACCGCGACGGCGCCGCCGATCACGACGAGGGAACCCAGCACGGTGTCCGCGCGCTCATGGCCGACAAACCGCGGTGTGATGCGTTTGTCGATGATGTTGGACTGCTGGAAGAACAGCTGCCAGGGGGCGACGGTCGTACCGACGATCGCGATGATCAGCAGGACGGCCTCCGAGGTGACCCCGCCTCGCACGCCCGGGACGACCAGGTGGTGCGCGGCCGCTCCGTAGCGCGGGTGGGACATCAGCGCCAGCGGCACCAGCAGCAGGCTGACGGCGATGAAGGCGAACATCGCGCGTTCCCAGCTCCGGAAGCTGCCCGAGGCGGTGATCGCCACCAGGGCGACGGCGGCGACGGGCACGGCGATGTACTTGTCGACGCCGAGGTAGCTCAGGGCGAGCGAGACGCCGATGAACTCGGTGACGATCGTCAGGAAGTTCAGCACGAACAGGTCGCCGACGCTGAACCAGCCCCAGAACCTGCCGAAGCGCTCGTTGATCAGCCGGGCGTGCCCGACACCGGTGACGGCGCCGAGCCGGACCACCATCTCCTGGTTGACGATGAGGACGGGGATGAGCAGCAGGAGCACCCACAGCAGGCTGTAGCCGTAGTTCTGGCCCGCCTGGGCGTACGTGGAGATCCCGCCGGCGTCGTTGTCGCCCACCATCACGATCAGGCCGGGGCCGACGATCGCCAGGAAGGTCAGCAGCCGCCGCTTGAGACTCCGGCTGGAGTCCGCCTCCTCCAGCCGGATACGTCCCAGCGCCCCCTCGATGTCACCGAGGTGGGCCTCGTCCAGCACCGCCGTGCGGCGGGGGCGGGGGCTCGCCGGTGGCGTGGGGCTCTGGTCACGGGCGGTGCCGTCGCGGGTCGGCGTGGCGGCGTGCCCCCGGGCGCCGGGACCGACCGGTGGGACCGATGGCCTGTCCGTGGCTGCGGGGTGCGCATCGGCGCCGTGCGCCTGTGGGCGCGGGCCGGGTGTGGGGCCGCCCCCGGCCGGGGGCGGGCCGGGCTTGGTGGGCGAGTCCGGGTGCGGGCCGGGCGCGGGGAGCGCGTCCGGCCGTGGGCTGCCGGACTTCGGCGAGTCCGGGGGCAGGCTGCCGGACTTCGGCGCGTCCGGGCGCGAGCCCGGCGTACGCGGACGGTCCTCCGGACGCGCGCCGGGCCGGGGCATACGGTCCGCCGAGCGAGCCCCCGACTCGGGCGGACCGGCCTCCGGGCGGGCGCCGGGCGGCGGTTGCTGCGGCGGGCGCCGGGCGGGGTGCCGGTCGGGCCGGGGCTGCCGGGGTTCCCTCATGGTGAGGGCTCCTCACGTCCCTCCGGGCCCCCGGCGCCGCCGGCACCAGTGGTGCCAGGGACGCTTCCGGCCTCAACGGTCCGGTGGGCGTCGGGTGGCGGGGCCACTTCCCGGCGCCGCCAGTCCTCCGGCAGCGTCGCCTCCAGTACGTCGTCGACCGTGATCACACCGAGCAGGACCCCTTCGTCGTCCACGACCGGCAGGGTGATGAGGTTGTAGTCCGTCATCAGCAGGGCGACGTCCACCAGGTCCGTGTCCGGGCCGACGCGCACGGGATCGGCCTCGCTCACCTCGGCCAGCCGGAGTCCGGGGTCGCTCTGCAGGATGGTGACCAGCCCGACCCAGCCGAGCAGCCGGCCCTCCTCGTCGGCGGTGTAGACGCTGGTCAGCGCCTCCGGCTGGAGCCGGTTCGCGCGCCTGACCGCCGCCTCGGCCTCGCTCACGGGCGTATCCGGGGGCAGGGCCAGGAAGTCCATCCCCATCAGGCCTCCGGCACTGGCGGGGTTGAAGCCCATCAGGGTCAGCACCTTGGCCCGCTGTCCGGCGGGCAGCAGGTCCAGCACGGGTCGCCTGCGGCCCTGGCGCAGATCGTCGATGGCGTCGGCCGCGTCGTCCGCCCGCATCCGCGCCAGGACGGCGGCGATCTCCTCGTCGGTGCGGGCGTTGAGCAGCCGGGAGGCCCGGTCCTCCTCCAACTCCTCGAAGACGTCGGCCTCCAGCTCCGGATCCTGCCGGACGTCGCCGAGGATCTCGCGTTCCTCGTCCCTGGAGGCGTCTTCGAGCAGGTCGGCGATCTCCGCGGGCCGCAGGCGCCGGATCCTGGCCGTGGGACGGCGGACCAGCGCGCTGCGGCTGTGTCCGATCAGCGGCTCGAACGCCTTCCAGTCGCGGCACGCGTGCCCCGTCGCACGGTCTCCGAAGATCCCGAGCAGGCGGTGCGGGCGGTGCGTGTCCACGCCCGACAGCAGCCACTGGCCGTCGCGGTCGGCCAGTTCCAGGTCCTGCGCGCGGACCAGGCGGGCCTCGCCCACGTCGATCAGCCGGTGCCCCAGTACGTCCGCCCGCAGCAGCACCTCACCTTCGCGCCGCTCGAACGGCCGCAGGTCGAGCCGTGCGCTCTCGAGTTCCACCAGGCCCTCGGCGTCGAGAGCGGCCACCTGTTCGACCGGGACGAACAGCTCCCGGCCGCCCACGCCGACCACGAGCCCGGTCACCACCGGATAGTCGGCGCCGCGCAGCCGGACGATCACGTCGGAGAGCCGCCCGAGCGACCGGTCCCCCGGGTCCACCACGGGGCGCTTCACCAGCGCCGACAGATGAACGGACGACCGCTCCCGGTGTGCCGCCGGCCGCGGCGAAGACGGACTCACGGTCATCGCTCTGCCCTGCCCGAACGTCGACTACCCTCGCGACCAACGGTATGGAATCACCCCAAACGCCCGCAAACGCCCCACCGGCGGCAAGGTGGAGTGTCGATCGGCGTCTCGAACGGTGTCTCGAACGGCGTCAGGAGCCGTCTTCCAACTGGCCCAGTTGTTCGGCGAGTTGGAAGAGGGCCGGCAAGGCGGCGGCGATGGCGGAGCGGGTCGTGTCGTCCAGGGAGGCCAGGGCGGCGTCCATCCGGCGTTCATGGGCGGTGGTCCACGCGGTGAGCTGGTCGCGGCCGGCGTCGGTGAGGGTGACGACGGAGGCGCGGCGGTCGGCGGAGTCGACCTCGCGCGCGACCAGGCCCGTCGTGATCATCTGGCCGATCAGTCCGCTGACGGTGCTCGGTGCGAGCCGCTGGCGGGCCGCGAGGTCGCTGATCCGGGCGGGCGAGTGCTCGCCGAGCACCTGGAGCAGTTCGACCTGGGCCATGGGCAGCTTCTCCCACGGATAGTCGGTGCGGATCGAGGCCCGCAGGGCGCGGCGCAGGCGGGTGACAGCCTCGGTCAGCAGACGGGCGTCCGGCGCCTCGGCGGCGGGGCCGGGCAGGGGAAGCTCGGAACGGGGCTGCGCGGGCATGCGGCAAGGGTAGCCGGGTCCGCGCGGGCGCCCTCCTGCTCGCGGCGGCACCGGGTTGTCCGCCGGTTCACGCGGGTTGTCCGCCGGTTCACGCGCGTGGTTCACCGGTCTCACTCACCTCCTCACGCCCCGAGTTCCGGCCGTGGCCGCCCGTGGTCACCCCCCTCGGGACCCAGCCGGGCCGAGACCACGGCGACGGCCGACACCGCCACCAGGATCGCCGCGGACCACCGGGCGCCGGCCTCGGTTCCGCCGCCTGCCGCCAGGTGCAGGGCGAGGGTCACCAGCGCCACCCCCAGGGCGGTGCCCAGGCCGCGGGTCATGTTGACCAGACCGCCGCCGGTGCCGGAGGAACGGGCCGGGATCGCACCCATGATCAGCGCGTTGTTGGCCGGGGTGAACGTCCCCAGCCCCACACCGACCAGGGCCAGCAGCGGCACCAGCCAGGCGATGGTCAGCGGAACGGCCATGAGCGCGGCCGTGGCGAGGAGGAACACGCCGGCTCCGGTCAGGCACCGGCCGCGGTCGCTGAGGGAGCGCGGCAGCAGCCGGTCACCGCCCGTGGCGCCGAGGGCGAACCCGGCGGGCAGCGCGGTCAGCACCAGCCCCGCGGTCAGCTCCGAGGCCCCCCGCGCGGTCAGCACGACCGGTACCAGCACCAGCGGGCCGAACAGCACCAGGTATCCGCTGAGCGCCCCGACCAGCCCGGACGTCACCGCGCGCACCCGTAGCAGCGCGAGGTCGAGCAGGGGCGCGGCGATCCGCCGCTGACGGCGGGCGAACCCCCAGCCGGCCAGAGCGGCCACGCAGAACAGCAGGACCACGCTCCAGCCGGGCACCGGCAGACCGGAGGCCGCGGACACGCCGAGCAGAGCGCAGGTCGTCGCCACGGCCAGCAGCGCCAGTCCGGCCCAGTCGAAGCGGGCCACCCTCGTACGGGCCCTGGTGCGCGGCAGCAGATAGTGCCCGCTCACCAGCGCGACCACCCCCACCGGCACGTTCACCCAGAACACCCAGCGCCAGCCCAGGGTGGACACCAGCGCTCCGCCCACCGTGGGCCCCAGGGCGAGCCCCAGCGCCTGTGCGGCGGCCTGCACGCCGAGCGCGGTGCGCATCCGCCCGCGGGGTGCGCTGGTGGTCACCAGTGCGACGCTGTTGGCCTGCATCAACGCCGCTCCGGCCGCCTGCACCACCCGGAAGCCCACCAGCGCCACCAGGGAGGGCGCCAGTCCGCAGGCGGCGGACGCCAGCGTGAAGACGGCGAACCCGTACAGGTACAGCAGCTTGCGGCCGTGGGCGTCCGCCAGCCGCCCGGCCGGCACCAGCAGAGCCACCAGGGCCAGCAGATACGCCAGCGACACCCATTCCACCGCGGCGAGCGACGTGTGGAACTCGGTGCGCAGGCTGCCGTAGGTCAGCGTCACGATGCTCGCGTCCAGCTGGCCCATGAACGCCCCGAAGCACACCGTGGCCACGGCCAGCCGCCAGGCGTTCGGCCGCGACCGGATCCCCTCCGGGCGGGCCCGCTCCACGGTGAGCACGGCGGGCCAGCGCGGACGGGGCGGGGTGCGCGTCGTATCCGGAGCCATGACGTCAGATTACATCGGTCACCGAATTATTCGGGCTCCGTCCAATCGGAGACTTCCCACGACGCCACCCCTTCGACCTCATGAGAGTCCTCTTGACCTCATGAGCCTGCTCAGTCCTCCATCACCGCGACCGCGTCGAACCCCGCCTGGTGCAGGGTCCGGTGCACGGCGCGCCGGGCTCCGCGAATGGTGACCGCGGTCGCCGGCCACCGTGTGGCGACCCGCAGCAGGGCGTAGGCGCAGGCGAGGTCGAGGTGGGTGGCCCCGCTCATGTCCACGACCCACTCGTCGGTCTCACTCAGCGGCGGTGCCGCGAGTCGTTCCTCCAGCGGCCACAGGGCGTGGGCACCGATGTCCCCGGTGAGGATCAGCTCGGCCCGCCGGTCGTCGGTCGCCCTGATCACCAAGGGCGACGCCGGGAGATGCGCTGCTGTCATGGCAGCCCTCCTTCGCGTCCGCCACACTCCGTCCACCTCCATGGTGAACCCGGCGCCAGGTCCGTGGGGCCCGGCGCCGGGGAACGTCCGGCTCAGAGCCTCTTACCCGCCGTGCCTCCGGCCGGTCGCACCGGTCGTGCCGTCGTCGCGGTGCGGCGGGTGTCGCGGACGCGGGCGGCGGATGGGGACATGGGCGGGGTCTCAAGGTGCGGGGTGCGGGGCTGACGGTGGCGGGGCGTGGCCCGCCGGGGAGGGCGGGTCAGGGTGACCTGGCGTACGAGCTGCTGGAAGCAGGACAGGGAGGCCAGGCCCGGCAGGGCCGCCGCGGCGATGTCGACGATCGTCCTGGGCGCCTGCACCACGCACAGGAGCATGGCGATGGACGAGAAGATCAGCACCACGCTCCAGGAGTGGACGGCGCGGCGCCGGTGCAGCGCGGATCGCAGCACGGACAGCGAGGCGACCAGCCAGGGACCGTAGACGAGCAGGGGCCACCAGGAGGCGATGCCGCCCTCCATACGGGCCACGGCCACGACGCGGAGGGGATCGTAGGCAACCATTCCGCCGAAGAAGCTCACCGAGGAAGCGATCACCGCGGTCAGCGCGGCGATGACATGACTGGTGGTCCGCAGGACGTCCGGACGCTTGCGTTCCCTGACCTTTCGATGGCGCCGGGTGACCGCCTGCAGGGGAGGCAGTTCCTCCGTGGTCACCTGGAGGTTCTCCAGGGGCGTGTTCGGCCCGGGCTCGGCGACCGGCGCCTCGTCGAGGGCGACGGGGACATCAGGGATGCCGGGGATGTCCGGCCGGTGCTCCTCCATGGCGTCCTGGAGCATGAAGGCCAGTTCCTCGGCCGGGTCCCAGGTCGCGTCCGGCGGCTCCAGGGGAGAGGTGAAGAACTCCGCCGGACCCCGGTGCCGGCCGGTGCCCGCCCCCTGGTATCCGCCTACGTGGCCGGGATGGCCCGGATAGCCCGAATAATCTGTCGAATGGCCGGAACGGTGATCGATACGTTCGTCGTACATGACGCGGCCGGTTATTCCGCTCCCGGGAAACGGGACCGGCCCACCGATCCGAGCCAGCGGCGGGCGAGGTCGGCTTCCAGCGTGCTCATCGCGTCCAGGAAATCCCGCAGCAGGGGTTCCGTCACCTTGAGGGTGACGGGGAAACCGCCTCTGGTCAGGGTCCCGTTGACGGTCGCCGACGAGTGCACCGGGGCGGGGAGGTAGGTGTAGGGACCCAGCGCCACCGCGTGCGCGGCGACCGGGTCCTCTCGCTCCTGACCCCCGAACAGACCCCAGTACCCTTCCCTGGTTGCCTTAGTCATATCTCGACTAACGCCGTCGGACTTTCCCCGGATGCGCGGCAAATGGGTGAAGGAATTCCCCGATTAGCTCTATATGTGCGATCGGATGTCTCATCCGTACAAATGAAGAGACGGACATGGAGCGGTGAGCCGCCGTTCGGCGTGCGGCACGTCGACAATACGTCCCTTCGGACGCATGTCACGGGTATCGACCCGCCGCGTTCCCCACGGGTGACGCGGCGGCCGGCGTCCCTCGGCCGCTAGCGCGGGATGTGGACCTTCCGCTCCTCGCTCGCCTGGTCGATCTCCGACACCCGTACCGTCGCCTTCATGGTCCAGGTGCCGGGGATCGGGAGATTGAGGGTGTCGGTGCCCCAGTAGCCGCCCCTGTTGGTCAGCGCGGCGTCGATGGGGCCGATGTTCCGTGCGGGCAGGGACAGGGACAGGCGCAGTTCGGGGACGGTGGTCAGACCGCCGTCCGGACCGTAGACGACGGCCTCCACCGCGTTCTGGCCGACGCGGCCCGGTTCCAGGGTGATCTGCACCTTGCCGTGACCGCCGGGGGTGCCGACGTCGAACGGGATGACCGTGACGGAGGCGCCCGGGACCCCGGCCACGGGCGTGGCCTGCGCCGCCTCGGCGGCCGCGCGGCCCGGCAGGGTGCCCGCCAGCACCGTGGTGAAGACCAGGACCGCGATGCCCACGGCGACCTCGGCCAGCACCGAGCGGCGCAGGGCGCGGCGGCAGACGTCGGGGGCGGACGGGGATGTCTTCGTACCGGGGTCCTCCGCCGGAGCCTTCCCGTCGGACGCGGCCGGGTCCGTGTCCGCCGCGTCTGCCGTCACCAGCCGTGCCGTCCAGCGCCGGGAGCGGGCCGCCACGGCCAACAGCATTGCCACCACTACGAGTTTGACCAGCAGCAGCCGGCCGTACTCCGTGCCGGTGAGCGTGGTCCAGGAACCGAGGCCGCGCCAGGACTGGTAGACGCCGGTGACCACGAGAACGACGACGGCGCCGAAGGCGATCCGGGAGAAGCGCACCACCGCGGCGGTCAGCGCGGGACCGTTGGCGGAAGGCTCCGACGCGCCGGCCGCCGACCGGTCAACCGCACCGGCCGCTGCGTCGGCCGGACCGTCGACCGGAGCGGCCGTGGTCGCGGCGCCGTCCGAGGCCTCCGTGGCCGCGGTGCCCTTGAGGGCCGCGACCGTCGTACGGCCGCCGCTGCCCTCGGCAGCGACCGTGACCGCCGCCTTCGCCCTCGGCTCCGGGTCGCCGTCCGGAGAAGCCGGGGGCACTTTCCGGCGCGTGGCCGGTGGCGCGGCGCGCCCTGTCTCCGGCTCGTCCGGTGTGGCGTGCTGAAGGGTGGTCAGGAGGGCCGTCAGGCCGCCCAGCCAGACCGCCATCGCCAGCAGGTGCAGCACCGACGACGTCATCGCCACCGGAACCTGGATGCCGGCCGAGGCGTGCTCGGACCCCGCCCATGTCAGCGCCAGGGCGAGGGCGAGCGCGGCGCCCGCCGCCAGGCTCGCGCGCGAGGGCTTCTCCTCCGGCCGGCGCCGGGACAGCCGTACGAGAAGGAGTGCCACCGGTGCGAGCAGGGCGAGGCGGGTCAGCAGCACCAGGCCGGGGCGGCCGGTCAGGGTGCGGGCGAAGGCCGCGGGGTCGAAGGCCGACGCCGGACCGGTCCCGGTCTCGTAGGGCGCCCGCAGCACCAGCAGGGCGAGCGTGGAGGCCAGCAGCGCCCACCAGCCCGCCACCAGCGGCTTGCGCAGCGGGCCCGTGTGCGGCGGGCGGCACAGCAGTGCGAAGGCCGCCGTGCCGATCAGCAGGGCGGCGGCGCCGTATGAGGTGTAGCGCGCGAGATCGTAGAGGCCGCGGGTCGTGGGGTTCTCGGCCGGGCCGGTGTCGATCGCGGCCGTCGTCGGGGACGGCTTTCCCACGGAGAAGGTGAAGGCGCCGGAGACGGGGTGGCTGTCCGCCGACACCACTCGCCACGCCATGGTGAACGTGCCTTCGCCGAGTCCCCCGGGGAACGCCACCCGGGCCGTGTCCGGACGCCCCGGAGCGTGCTGCGGCTCACCCGTGGGCACCCGCCGCCCCTCGGGGTCGAAGAGACGGAAGGAGTCGTCGAGCAGGCTGACGGACTCGGTGAAGGACAGAGTGACCGTGCCGGGCGCCGACTTGAGGACGGTTCCGTCGGCGGGGTCCGCGCCCCGCAGGGCGGCGTGCGCCGAGGCGGGTGAGGCGCCGCCGAGGAGGAGCAGGACCAGTACCGCGCCGAGCAGCGTCAGCTTCCCAAGTCGCCGCCGTCGTACGCGTCCACGGCGCACAGCGCCGTCCCGACCTTCGCCCCGCCGTCCGGTCACGTCACTTCTCCGTCTTGGCACTCGCCGGCTTCTGGATGGGTACGGACGAAGGCGGCGTTCTGCTCACCGAGTCTTGCCCACCGGGGATTCCCCGCGTTCTCCGGGGTGCTCCGGCTGCGTCCCGCCGTCCGGCGGGCGACCATCGGGACATGGACGTCACCCTTCACCTCGCCCAGGACCCCGAGGCCGACGCGCTCCTCGGCCGCAGTCCGCTCGCCGCCCTGGTCGGCATGCTGCTGGACCAGCAGATCCCGATGGAGTGGGCGTTCACCGGCCCGGCGACGATCGCCAGGCGCATGGGCACCGACGATCTGGACGCCCACGAGATCGTGGCCTTCGAGCCGGAGACCTTCGCCCGGCTCCTGTCGGACAAACCGGCCGTGCACCGCTACCCGGCGTCGATGGCCTTGGGGGTCCCCCCTGCTCCTTGAGAGCCAGGGGGAGGGTCCAGCAGTTGTGCAAGTACCTCGTCGAGCACTACGACGGCGACCCCGAGGCCATCTGGCGGGACGTCGACAGCGGGCGGGAACTGCTGCGACGGCTGGAGGAGCTGCCCGGGTTCGGCAAGCAGAAGGCGCAGATCTTCCTGGCACTGCTCGGCAAGCAGCTCGGTGTGCGGCCCACGGGGTGGCGGGAGGCGGCGGGAGCGTACGGCGAGCCGGACTCCCACCGGTCCGTCGCCGACATCACCGGGCCCGAGTCGCTGGCCAGAGTGCGGGCGCACAAGCAGGAGCTGAAGGCGGCGGCCAAAGCGGCCAAATCAGCCACCACGGCCCAGACAGCCCAGACGGCCGGAACCGGCAAGTCGAGCAGGGCATCGCCGGGATCGTGCTGATCGACTCTCCGCCGGCGTCGGCCGCGGTGCTCATCGCGCTCGGCTGGTGGTGGTCGGCATCTTCGAGATCGTCACCGCCTTCCGCGTCCGCGGGCACGCCGAGCACGTCCCCCGTACCGCGTGACCCGTTGTCCACAGCCTGTGCACAACGGCCGGACGGCCGGGACTCCCGCACCGCGCGGCCGTGGCACGATCTCCGCCGTCGCTCATCTCCGGCATCCCGGCAGCTCCGTCCCCCGTTCCCGGTTCGCCCGGTTTTGCCGCGGCATTTCCAGCGCCGTACTCCGGTGGCCGGGCTGCGCCCGGAAGGTCTGGGCCGGTAGGCTCTCCGTGTGATCTTCAAGCGCATCGGAAACGGCCGGCCGTACCCCGACCACGGCCGGGAGAGCACCCGGCAGTGGGCGGACGTCGCGCCGCGCCCGGTCCGCCTCGATCAGCTCGTGACCACCAAGCAGCAGCTCGACCTGGAGACCCTCCTCGCGGAGGACTCGACGTTCTACGGCGACCTCTTCGCGCACGTCGTGAAGTGGCAGGGCGACCTGTATCTGGAGGACGGCCTCCACCGCGCGGTGCGGGCGGCACTCCAGCAACGCCAGGTGCTGCACGCGCGCGTGCTGGAGCTGGACTGAGCCTCCGGGCTTCGGGCCACCCTCCGGACCGCCGTTCGACGACGGTTTGGACCTTTTGGGTTCAGCTGAGCGGTCACCAATGATCATCTAGTAGGAATCACCGCTCACGCGCACTACGCTGCGCCCATGAGCATGCTGACTCCCCCCGGCATGGGCGGGAAGTACCGGATCACGGGGAACAGATACCCGCGGATGCGCAAGCCCCGGCGGCGCGGCAGGCTCGCGTTCCTCGCCGCCGCCTCCGTCGCGGTGCTGGGCGTGATCGGCTGGGGCACGTGGCAGCTCATCGATGTCTTCACCGGTGGCAGCAAGGCCTCGGCGGCCAGCAGCGACTGCTCGACCAAGGCATCGCCCACGGCGAGCCCGTCGCCGGCGAACGCGGCCCGGGCGCTGCCCAAGCCGGGCCAGATCACGGTCAACGTCCTGAACGCCACGCCGCGCAGCGGCCTGGCCAAGCAGACCGCGGACGAGCTGAAGAAGCGCGGCTTCCGCATCGGTCAGGTGGGCAACGCGAGCGAGGCGTTCGACAAGAAGGTCAAGGGAGCCGGACTGCTCCTCGGCCCGGCGTCCTCGCTGAACACCTCGCTGCCCGTCCTCGCCACCCAGCTCGCCGGGGCGGAGAGCCGCACCGACACCCGCAAGGGCACTGACGTGGACCTGATCATCGGCACCGGCTTCAAGGCGCTGACCCGGCCGGCGGCCGCCGACGAGGCCCTGACCGCCCTGACCGCCCCGCAGCCGGAGGCGACCACTCCGAAGAGCGGCTGCTGAGGTTCCGCGGCCGCCCGGTGGTGGGCGGCCGCGTGGTGGTCGCAGGTGCTCCGGCTGAGGGGCGTCGGGCCGTGAGCAGGAGCTACTCGGCGGCGCCGTACATCCGGTCGCCCGCGTCTCCGAGGCCAGGGACGATGTAGCCGTGCTCGTTGAGGTGTTCGTCGACCGAGGCCGTCACCACGGTCACCGGGGTGCCCGCCAGGTCGCGTTCCATGACGGCGACGCCCTCGGGGGCGGCCAGCAGGACGACCGCGGTCACGTCGTCGGCGCCGCGCTTGATCAGTTCCTGGATGGCCGCGACCAGCGTGCCGCCGGTGGCGAGCATCGGGTCGAGGACGTAGACCTGACGGCCGGAGAGGTCCTCCGGCATGCGCGTGGCGTACGTCGAGGCCTGGAGCGTCTCCTCGTTGCGGATCATGCCCAGGAAGCCCACCTCGGCGGTCGGCAGCAGCCGCACCATGCCGTCCAGCATGCCGAGTCCGGCCCGCAGGATCGGCACCACCAGGGGCCGCGGGTGGGAGAGCTTGACGCCGGTGGTCTGGGCGACCGGCGTGTTGATGTCGACCTGTTCGGTGCGCACGTCGCGGGTCGCCTCGTAGGCGAGGAGGGTGACCAGTTCGTCGGCGAGCCGCCGGAAGGTCGGGGAGTCGGTGCGGCGGTCGCGCAGCGTGGTGAGCTTGTGAGCGACCAGCGGGTGGTCGACGACGTGGAGACGCATGGGCCAAGAATAATCGGGCCCCGATCCGGCCCGCCCGCCCGCTTCCCCAGGGGGTGCGGCACGGACCGCACCTCCGCCACCGTGCTCCGGTGTGGCATCAATCCCGCCATCGGGGGGAAAGTGGGAATGACGGACTGGGGTGGTGAGCCGATGCCTGATCGGGAACGGGAACCTGGCAAGGATCCGTCGCGGCGCGCGCGCCGGGAGACGGCGGACCTCCCGGAGACGGCCGGCGCGGTGGATGCCGACGCCGAACGGCGCCGCCGCCGGGCCCGGTTCCTGCGCGACCTCGCCGAGGCGCGGGCCCTGCGCGACCGCGTCCAGCCCCGCCGCGCCAGGACCGCCCGGCTGCGGCACGCCATGCGCATGCGCACGTTCCGCTGGTAGGACGCCACCTGCACCCGCACGGACGCCTCCGACGGTGGGTGTGCGTTGCCGCCGGGGGAAAGCCGCGTACGATCCGCTGGTGGCGGCAACGTGCGCGCTGGTGAGTCCTTTACCGGTGTGCGGTCAAAACTGCTGGACACAGGGAGCCGAAGACGTCCCCTGAAGGCCTTGTTTCTGCCACGATTCCGAGTGGGTGGGGCTCGGAGCCCAGCTCCCCCGCCCACAACCTCCGCCGGGGGGACCCCCAACCGGCACGCCTATGACCAGTGGGAGAGTCACGGTGTACTTCGCCGCACTGCTCGCGCGCACCGAAGACGGGTGGGAAGCGAGCGACACAGAGCTCGACGATGTGGAGACGCTGGCCGACCTGGCCGAGCTGGCCCGGGAAGCCTCGACCGACGACGACACGGTGCTCGTCCTGATCGAGCAGGAGGACGCGTGGTTCGGCGTGGTCCGCGTGGAGGGCGAGGACGACCCTCGCATCTACGTGTCCGACGCCGCCGCCGCCGCCCGCAGCTCGTACGGCGAGATCCTGCTCACCGACGAACTGCTCGGCCGGGAACCCGGCGACGACGGACCCGACCTGGACTCCCTCGACCTCGACGGCACGGAGGAGGGCGAACCGGCCTCCGCCGATGACGAGGAGGAGCCGTCGGGCGAGGCCATCACGCACAGCCCGCTGGGTGACGGCGGGATCCTCGCCGATCTGGGCGTCGGTCCGAAGGAGCTGCGCACCCTGGACCCGGACGACGCCCTGAGCGCCATCGCCGAGGCCCTGGGCGCCTCGGAGGTCCTGGAGACCGTCCGCTGACCGGGCCGGACGCGCTGCGGACGAACGGGACTCCGGACCCGGCCGAGGTCCCGGACCCCGTGCGGGACCCGTGGCGGGCCGCGATGCGGCTCGCGCTGGACGAGGCCGGGCGGGCCCTGCCCGGTGGGGATGTGCCCGTCGGCGCGGTCCTGCTGGCCGGCGACGGCACGACCGTGCTCGGCGTCGGCCACAACGAGCGGGAGGCCACCGGCGACCCGACCGCCCACGCGGAGGTGCTCGCCGTCCGGCGGGCCGCCGCGAGGACCGGGCAGTGGCGGCTGGCGGGCTGCACGCTGGTGGTCACGCTGGAGCCGTGCACGATGTGCGCCGGAGCCATCGTGCTGTCCCGGGTGGACCGGGTGGTCTACGGCGCCCGCGACGAGAAGGCCGGCGCCGCCGGCTCCCTGTGGGACGTCGTACGGGACCGGCGGCTCAACCACCGGCCCGAGGTGATCGAGGGCGTGCTCGCCGAGGAGTGCGCCGCGCTGCTGACCGACTTCTTCCGCGGCCGCTGAATCCCGGCCGCCGGGCGGTACGGAAACGGATTTCGGACCACGGCCCGGTGTGCTGTAAGGTCTCCCTCGGTAGCGTGTCCGAGCGGCCGAAGGAGCTCGCCTCGAAAGCGAGTGTGGCGCAAGTCACCGAGGGTTCAAATCCCTCCGCTACCGCAGATAGGAGAGGCGTCCGGTTGATCAGACCGGGCGCCTCTTCGGCTTGGCACACATGCTGATCGACCGTGGCACGGAACGAGCCGCACCCCGGAGTCATCCGCATGATGATCACAGCATCCCTCTTCGTGGGCCGGCCGCCGCTTTCCCGCGCAGTACTGGTACTGCTTACTTCTTGACGCGGACCAGGTCACCCGTGGCGTTGACCGCCGGGGTGGTCGAGTTGCCCGCGAAGCTGTAGCGGTAGTAGCCGTCGACGGTGCCCTTCACGGTCGTCTTGAGATTGCCCGTGGAGTTCGTCTTGACGGCGACCTTGTCGATCGTGATGTCGCCGGTGCCGCCGTCCTCTGCCTGGGCGGCGGTGGCACTGATTGCGGTGGCGACCAGCGCGACGCTGGTGCCGAGCAGGGCAAGGCGCGTGGTTGTGCGCATATAAGTCCCCCACGGAGTCTTTGATCGATCAGAGGGATCGTACGGCGCTGGCCAACGGTTCACCATGGTGTTGTTTCAACGCTTCATGAACAAGGCTGGACGGCTGTGGATCACGCCCTGATCAGTACGAACAGACCTCGAAGGCGAGTGTGGCGCAAGCCATCGAGGGTTCGAATCCCTCCGCGACCGCTTCAGAAGGGCCGCGTCCGGCAGGACGGGGCCCTTTGTGCGATCATCTACAGCGCTCGGCCCGGACAGTACCGACTACCAGGCAACTCGGCGACCGGGAAGTCGCCGACAGGGGGAGGTCGCGATGGCGATGAACGCCAAGAGGATCGTCGTCTACGTGGTCGTGGTCTTCGTGCTGTACGTGATCATCACGGACCCGAAGGGGGCCGCGGGCTACGTCGAGATAGGGTTCGAGGGCATCTCGGACGCCGCCAAGGCCATAGGCGAATTCATGACGTGGGCCGCCAACGGAGGAAAATGATGATCCGCCACCTGGTCCTCTTCAAGCTGAACGAAGGCGTGGAGCGGGACGAACCGCGCGTCGTCGCCGGGGCCGAGGCCTTCCGCGCCCTCGGCGGGCAGATCGAGGACTTGCGCTTCTGGGAGTGCGGCTGGAACGTCAGCGACCGGCCCATCGCATACGACTTCGCGATCAACTCGGCGGTCGAGGACCCGGACGCTCTGCGCCGGTATCTGGAGCACCCGGCCCACCAGGCGGGCGTGGCCCAGTGGCGCGAGTTCGCCACGTGGGTGATCGCCGACTACGAGTTCTGACGGCCCGTACCTTCTCAGTCTTACGGCCGTACGGCTGCACGCTCGGCCCCGCATCGGAACGGTGCGGGGCTTTTCGACGTCTTATGCCCTATTTCATCCCTCAACACGTGCATATGCGGTGCTTGAACACGATGCACCTGTCTTGTGATGCTATGACCGCTTTTGACGGATGAGTTGATCGACGAAGAGGTGGCGTTGACCGTGTCGGCCAAGACTGCGCCGCCCCAGGATCCTGTCTCGGCCCCGGCCCCGGCCGCCCCGACTCCGGCCACCCCGACCTCGACCTCGACCTCGACCTCGACCTCGACCGCGGCCACGAACCCGACTGCGACGCCCACTCCCACCTCCACTCCCGCTTCGGATTCGGATTCGGCTCCGGCCCCGGCTCCCGAGAAGCGGCGCGGTGCCGACACCCGCGCCCTCACGCAGGTGCTCTTCACCCAGCTGAAGGAGCTCGAACCCGGTACGTCCGAGCACTCCCGCGTGCGCGGGGCGCTCATCGAGGCGAACCTGCCGCTCGTGCGCTACGCGGCCGCCCGCTTCCGCTCCCGCAACGAGCCGATGGAGGACGTCGTCCAGGTCGGCACCATCGGGCTCATCAACGCCATCGACCGCTTCGACCCGGACCGGGGCGTGCAGTTCCCGACCTTCGCGATGCCGACGGTCGTCGGCGAGATCAAGCGCTACTTCCGGGACAACGTCCGCACGGTCCACGTCCCGCGCCGGCTGCACGAGTTGTGGGTGCAGGTGAACAGCGCGACCGAGGACCTGACGACCGCCTTCGGCCGCTCCCCCTCGACCGCCGAGATCGCCGAGCGGCTGCGCATCACCGAGGAGGAGGTGCTGTCCTGCATCGAGGCCGGACGCTCGTACCACGCGACCTCCCTGGAGGCGGCACAGGAGGGCGACGGGCTGCCCGGGCTGCTCGACCGGCTCGGCTACGAGGACCCGGCCCTGGACGGCGTCGAGCACCGCGACCTCGTCCGCCATCTCCTCGTCCAGCTTCCCGAACGGGAACAGCGGATCCTCCTGCTGCGCTACTACAGCAATCTGACCCAGTCGCAGATCAGTGCGGAGCTCGGCGTCTCCCAGATGCACGTGTCCCGGCTACTCGCCCGTAGCTTCCAGCGATTGCGATCCGCAAACAGGATCGAGGCGTAACCGGCACGAGCGAATCACCCATCAGGGCAGTTCCCGACATCTTCGGGCAGAAAAGCCGTCAGACCCCTTCTTTCCAGGGCCGATTCAGTTCTGACTTGTCGACAAGTCCCTACAGCGCGTTGCCGACATGTGACATTCTGCGGGAAGCGCGTTTGCCGAGGCTTCGGCTCCGGTATTCAGGTGAGGGCTGCGTTCTCCTCGTCAGAGAACGTGGCCGCGACCGTCCCGCGACCCAGAGGGGGTGGCATGTCCGCAGACCAGGGCAGCTCCAAGGTGCTGACGCTCACGAAGAGCGAGACGCCCTCCCCGGCGCTCGAGCCGCTCGACGCCCTCGACGACGTGGCGGCCCTCGAGGCCGCTCCCGCCCCGGCTGTTCCGGCCGCGTCGGCCCTGCCGGCCCCGGAGACCATCGACACCCGCACCCTGTCCCGCTCCCTGTTCCTGCGGCTCGCCGCACTCGACGAGGACAGCCCGGAGCGCGCCTACGTCCGGGACACCCTGATCGAGCTCAACCTCCCGCTGGTCCGTTACGCGGCGGCCCGCTTCCGCTCGCGCAACGAGCCGATGGAGGACATCGTCCAGGTCGGCACCATCGGCCTGATCAAGGCGATCGACCGCTTCGACTGCGAGCGGGGCGTGGAGTTCCCGACCTTCGCGATGCCGACGGTCGTGGGCGAGATCAAGCGCTTCTTCCGCGACACCTCGTGGTCGGTGCGCGTACCCAGGCGCCTCCAGGAGCTGCGTCTGGCGCTCACCAAGGCCAGCGACGAGCTCTCCCAGAAGCTCGACCGCTCCCCGACCGTCACGGAACTGGCCACCGTGCTGGGCGTGTCCGAGGAGGACGTGGTCGACGGCCTCGCGGTCGGCAACGCGTACACCGCCTCCTCGCTGGACTCCCCCACCCCGGAGGACGACGGCGGCGAGGGCTCCCTGGCCGACCGCCTCGGCTACGAGGACACGGCACTGGAGGGTGTGGAGTACCGCGAGTCGCTCAAGCCGCTGCTGGCCAAGCTGCCGCCCCGGGAGCGCAGGATCATCATGCTGCGCTTCTTCGCCAACATGACCCAGTCGCAGATCGGCGAGGAGGTCGGCATCTCGCAGATGCACGTCTCCCGGCTGCTGACCCGGACGCTGGCGCAGCTGCGGGAGGGACTCATCAACGACTGATCCGCACGGTCCGGCGCATCCCGCCCGGCGGGGCACCGGACGCGCGTCGGGCAGCACGGCGCCAAGCCGTGGTGATACCGACTCCTGGCCGCCGAGGCGCCCTTGCGGGCGCGTCGGCGGCCGCGGTACGTCCGGGAGCCGTTTCCCGGCCTCGCACGGGGCGACAGGGCCGGCGGAGTCGTACGGAGGAGAGTGGTCGCCCTACTTGAGCGCGAGCCAGGCGACGGCCGCGACGACCGCGACCAGGACGACGACACCGACGATCAGGCCGGTGCGGGGGCCGGAGGAGGCCTGCTGCTGGGTGCTCTGAGGGGGCGCATCGTCGACGAACGCGCGGAACATCTGGGTGCTGCCGGCGGGGTCGTAGTTGCCCTGCGGGCCCTGGGTGTTAGCCATGGCCCGAGACCCTAGCGAAAACGCTGCCGCCACCCAAGCGCGGGGCCCGGCAGCGCACTTGGCGGGAGCCCCGGAGAGGGGCGGTCCGACGGGCTCCCGGACGTCGCCCGGTGCACATCGCGGTCCCGGACCGGCGGACCACACCTCACCTGCGGATTTACATTAGCCAATACTTGCCTTTGCCAACTTTTTGCGCCACCAGGGCCCGATTTGTTTGCCTGCGGCAACCAACCACCTCTACCGTTGCCCCGAGCAACGAATTCGGGAGGTGTGATGGCCGAGCAGGCGCAGTACGAAGAGCTCGCGCGTCAGCTCAGTGCCGTCGGAGCCGTGAAACGGGGCCTGGGGCGGATACTGCCGCCCCACTGCCCGGCCGGCTCGGCCGCCGTGCTGACCCTGCTCGGCCGCCACGGGGACATGCGCATGAGCAAGCTCGCCGAGCTGCTCGCCGTGGACATGTCGGTGACCAGCCGGCATGTCGCGCACGTCGCCGCACGCGGCTGGATCGAGCGGATCCCGGACCCCGCGGACAAGCGTTCGCGCATCCTGCGCCTGACGCCCGCGGGTCTCGACCAGCTGGACGAGCTGACCCGGCGGAGCACCCGCCTGCTCAGCGAGCGGCTGAGCGACTGGACCGACGACGAGGTCGGCCAGCTGATCCGGCTGATGACGCGCCTGCGCGACAGCTTCGGCGACTGCCGTTCCGCTCCGGCCCGGATCCCCGCGCCCGTTGCCCCCGACACCACCCGTACACCCGCAAGCACGTAAGAAATAAGAAAAAGGAAGCCCATGGCAACGACCACACCAGCCGGTGTGCGGGCTCACGCCAAGCACGGGGGAGGCTCCTCCGGCAGCGCTCCGATGACGCACCGGCAGATCATGGAGGCGCTCTCCGGGCTGCTGCTCGGCATGTTCGTGGCGATCCTGTCGTCCACGATCGTCTCCAACGCGCTGCCGCACATCATCGGTGACCTCGGCGGCGGCCAGTCCGCCTACACCTGGGTGGTCACGGCCGCCCTGCTGTCGATGACCGCGGCCACTCCCCTGTGGGGCAAGCTCGCCGACCTCTACAGCAAGAAGGCGCTCGTCCAGATAGCGCTCGTCATCTTCGTCCTGGCGTCGGCCTGCGCGGGCCTGTCGCAGAACCCGGGCATGCTGATCGCCTGCCGTGTGGTGCAGGGCATAGGCACCGGCGGTCTGTCCGCCCTCGCCCAGATCGTCATGGCCGCGATGATCTCGCCCCGCGAGCGCGGCCGTTACTCCGGCTACCTCGGCGCCACCTTCGCCGTGGCCACCGTCGGCGGCCCGCTGCTCGGCGGTGTCATCACCGACACCTCCTGGCTGGGCTGGCGCTGGTGCTTCTACGTCGGCGTGCCCTTCGCGGTCATCGCGCTGATCGTCCTGCAGAAGACCCTGCACCTGCCCGTGGAGAAGCGGGAGGTCAAGGTCGACTGGGGCGGCGCGTCCCTGATCTCCGCCGCCGTGTCGCTGCTGCTGATCTGGGTCACCTTCGCCGGTGACAAGTACGCGTGGCTGTCCTGGCAGACGTACGCGATGGTGGCCGGTTCGATCGTCCTCGGACTGCTGTTCGTGCTCGTCGAGGCCAAGGCGAGCCAGCCGATCATCCCGCTGCGCCTGTTCCGCAACCGCACCATCGCGCTGGCGTCGCTCGCCTCGCTGTTCGTCGGTGTCGCGATGTTCAGCGGCACCGTGTTCTTCAGCCAGTACTTCCAGCTCGCCCGGGACAAGTCCCCGACGATGTCGGGCGTCATGACCATCCCGATGATCGGCGGTCTGTTCGTCTCCTCCACCGTCTCCGGGCAGTTCATCACCCGTACCGGCCGGTGGAAGGGCTGGCTGGTCAGCGGTGGCGTGCTGGTGACGGCGGGTCTCGGCCTGCTCGGCACCATCCGCTACGACACGGAGTACTGGAAGACGGCCGTCTTCATGGCCCTGCTGGGTCTCGGCATCGGCATGATGATGCAGAACCTGGTGCTGTGCACGCAGAACCAGGTCGCCCCGAGCGATCTCGGCTCGGCCAGCTCCACGGTCACCTTCTTCCGTTCCCTCGGCGGTGCGGTCGGCGTCTCCGCGCTCGGCGCGGTGATGGCCCACCGGATCACCGACTACGTCAAGGACGGCCTGGCCGGCCTCAGCCCGAAGTACGCGGCCGCGATGTCCGGCTCCGGCTCGAGCGACACCATCCCGGACATGAACGCGCTGCCCAAGCCGCTGCGCACGGTCATGGAGAGCGCCTACGGGCACGGCATCGCCGACATCTTCCTGATCGCCGCCGCGCTGGCGGCGGTGGCCTTCCTGATCACGCTGTTCATCAAGGAGGTCCCGCTGCGGACCAAGGGCGGGCTGGCGCAGACCGCCGAGGCCGAGTCCGCGCCGGTCGACCCGGCCGCCGCCCCCGTCGTCGCCGAGGCCCTGCCCTCCGAGGCCGCGGCCGGCTCCACCGGGGAGCGGGTGCCGAGCTGGGCGATGGCCGCCTCCCCCGCCGAGGGCGCCGGGACCGGTCCCGAGGGCACGCAGCACCTGGCCGCGGTCGCCACGGTGGCACCCGGTGCGCCGGGCGCCGGTGCCGGCGGCGGCGGGATTCCGGTGCACGGCTTCGTCCGGGGCGTGGAGAGCGCGCCGGTGCCGCGGGCCGCGGTCACGCTGATCTCGCCGGCGGGCCGCCAGCTCGGCCGGTCGGTCGCGCAGGCCGACGGCGCCTACGCGGTGGACGCGCCGGGCGCGGGCTCGTACGTCCTGATCGCCTCCGCCGACGGCTTCCAGCCGCAGGCGTCCACGGTGGTCGTGGGCGGCGAGCCGGTGGCGTACGACATCCTGCTCAGCGGCACCAGCGGGCTGGGCGGTATGGTCCGCGCCGCCGGGTCCGGGCTGCCGGTGCGGGACGCCATGGTGATCGTCACCGATGTCCGCGGCGACCTGCTGGCCACCGGGACCACCGGGGAGAGCGGCGAGTTCTCCTTCGCCGAGCTGGTGCCGGGCGCGGTGACCGTCGCGGTGAACGCCGCCGGGTACCGGCCGCGCGCGCTGCCGGTCGAGGTCGGCGGCACCGGGGTCACCCGGGTCGAGATCGACCTGGAGGCCGGGGCGCGGCTCCAGGGCGTGGTCCGCGCTCCGCACGGGCCCCTCGCGGACGCCAGGGTGACCCTGGTCGACGCGGCGGGCAACGTGGTCGGCACCTCCACCACCGGCGCGGACGGGGCCTACGCCTTCACCGATCTGAACGGCGGTGACTACACCGTCATCGCCACGGGCTACCCGCCCGTGGCGACCGCCCTCACGGTCACCGGACCCGGTGTCGACGACCACGACATCGAACTCGCCCACCCCGGCGAGTAGCCCCGGGCCAGGGTGCCCATGAGGCCCGGGCGGGAGTCCGGGTCACGGTCCGGCCCGTGGCGGGGCGCGCTCCGAGGGGAGTCGCGCCGCGCCGCGGGCCGGTCGCCTTCCGACCATTTTGCAAGGCTGCGCAGGGAGAAAACGGGATGGGACTGACCGCGAGGATCCGCACCCGGGACGGATGGGCCGTGTCGCACGCGGTCGTCACGATGACCGACATGACGGGCACGCAGGTGCTGCGGGCCGAGGCCGACGCGGAGGGCGCCGTACGGGACACGACGGCGCTGGCACCGGGCGCGTACACGGTGATCGTCACGGCGGTCGGGTACGCGCCCGCGGCCTCCAGCGCGATCGTCACCGCGAGCGGCCGGGCCGAGGTCGGCGCGGTGACGCTGGCCCGGCAGGGCGGCGCCGGACTGCCCCCGCCGGGGCCGTGGACCATCGACCCGGCGCACTCCTCGGTCGCCGCGATCGCCCAGCACCTGGGGATCTCCAGCGTGCGCGGCCGGTTCACGGACTTCGCCGGCACCGTCGAGATCGCCCCCGACGACGTCACCGGGTCCCGGGTGGAGGCGGTCATCAGCGCCGGCTCCATCGACACCGGAAACGACATGCGCGACGGCCACCTGAAGTCCCCGGACTTCCTGGACGTCGAGCGGCATCCGCGGATCACCTACCGCTCCACCGGTGTGACCGCCGCCGGCTCCGACCGCTGGACCGTCCACGGCGAACTGGGCATGCGCGGCGTGGTCCGCCCGGTCGACCTCGACCTCGCCTACCTCGGCACCGGCGCCGACCCCTGGGGCGGCACCCGCGCCGCCTTCCGCGCGACGACCGAGCTGCGCCGCGAGGACTTCGCCATGAACTACAACCAGGTCCTCCAGGCCGGCATCGCGGCCATCGGCACCACCCTGAGGGTCGAACTGGACATCCAGGCGGTCCAGGGCACCGCGCTCCCCGCGGCGTAGTCGGCGTGGTCCACCGGGCCCTCGCCCGCCCTACCGGCCGCCCGACGGGGGGCGGCCCGGGTCCGTGACGCGGGAGACCAGGTCGGCGGCCAGGTCGCGGAGCTTGGTGTTGCGGTGCTGGGAGATACGGCGCAGCCGCTCCAGGGCCCTGCCCGCGTCGACCCTTTCCCGGGCCATCAGAACGCCGATCGCCTGGTCGATGACGCTGCGGGACAGCAGCGCCGTGCGCACGTCGGGCACGGCGGCCCGGTCGCGTTCGAGGCGCAGGGCGAGGTCGACGGCGTCCGCGGCGCGGGCGGCGAAGGCACGGGCCTCGTGCCGGCCCGCCCGGAGCGCGCCGGGCTCGGTGCCGTAGAAGTTGATCGCGGCACCCGTCTCGCCGGTCACGACGAGCGGGAGCGCCAGTACGCACCGCACCCCGACGGACAGCGCGTACGGCGTGTACGCGGGCCAGCGGCTCTCGGCGGCCAGGTCGGGCGCGTACTGCTCCACCGCGGTCTCGGCGGCGGTGACGCACGGGCCGTCACTGTTCTCGTACTGGCGCAGGTCGAGGCCGCCGGGCAGGCCGCCGCTGCCCGCAAGGGTCAGCAGCCGGTCGTCCCGGCGGACGGTGATGCTGCACGCGGCGGCGCCGGGCACGTCCTCGACCGCACGGTCGGTCAGATCACGCAGCAGCGTGTCGAGACCGCCGCTGCGTACGATCGCCCGCTCCAGCGGGTCAGGGGTCGTCTCGGGGCTCATGGGGTTGCGTGTGTCCCCCTGTCGCCGATCAACTCATGGCCGTTCATGTGGCGTTGTTCGCATCGACGATCCGGCGGGCGAGGTCGCGCAGCTTGACGTTCTCCCGCTGCGAGGCCCGCACCAGGCTGTCGAAGGCCTCCGCCGCGTCGATGTTCAGCCGCTCCATGAGGATGCCGGTGGCCTGGCCGATCAGGTCCCTGGTGCGCATCGCCTCGGTGAGCTGCTCGCGCACGGTCACCGAGTCCAGGGCGAGGCTGACGTGCGCGGTGAACAGCCGTCCCACGCGTGTCGCGGCGTCGTCGAAGACGCCCGGCTTGCGGGCGTAGACGGTGAGCACGGTCAGCCGCCGCTTGTCGGCGCGCAGCCGCAGCGCGAGCGCGGAGCGCAGGCCCAGACCGGCCAGTGACGCGCCGCCGTCCTCAGCCTCGCTGTCCGCCAGCTGTACGACAGGCGCATGCCACAGGTGGTCCCAGTACGGCTCCGGGCCACCCCCGTCATCGTCACCGGACGCCTCGGCGGTGCGCACGACCTCGTCGGTCCAGGCGACCGCACTGCGGCCGCTGCCGCGCTCCAGCACCGAGATGCCCGCGTGCTCGGCGCCCGGCAGCAGGCCCACGGCGAGCCGTACGGCGGCTCGCATGGTGCTGTGCGGGGTGGCCGTGTCGTGGAGTTGCTGAGCCGCCGTCGTCAGGGCTTCGGCCAGCTCAAGATCCCCCGGAAAACGGGGCAATTCAGAAAAGTCGGACTCAGGCACCACGAACCTCTTCGGCATGCACGGCCAAACGGCCATGCGCAGGAGAGCTCCGCAGCACATTCCCGACTGCGAGCACAGGACGAACAGAACTTTATCTCGTCCCTCCCAGCAGGTTCCGCCTGGTTGACGGTCGGCCTCCGCCCCCACGAACCGGCGTCGAAGCCGCCGTCGGCGCAGGGCAGCGCCTAGGCTGCGGGCATGGCACCGGACATCGCGACCAACACCCGCGTCTCGCTGGATGAGCTGCTGGACTTCGTACGCCCCCGCCACCGCGCCCTGCTGCTGACCCGGCGCTCCGACGGCAGCCCGCAGGCCTCACCGCTGACCTGCGGAGTCGACGACTCGGGGCGGATCGTGGTCTCCACCTATCCGGAGCGGGCCAAGACCCGAAACGCCAAGCGGGACGAGCGGGTCGGCATCGTCGTACTGAGCGACGAGTGGAACGGGCCGTGGGTGCAGATCGACGGAACGGCCGAGGTGATCGACGCGCCGGACTCCGTGGAACCCCTGGTGGAGTACTACCGCAACATCGCGGGCGAGCACCCGGACTGGGCCGAGTACCGGGAGGCGATGGTCCGGCAGGACAAGTCGATCATCCGGATCACTCCGCGGCGCTGGGGTCCTGTGGCGACGGGCGGGTTCCCGGCCCGGCTCGCGCAGGGCGACGCCTAGTCAGCCGCGGGCGACCATCGCCTCGATGCCGGCGACCAGCAGGTCCAGGGCGAAGGCGAAGTCGCGGTCCAGCATCTCCGCGACCGTGTCGCCGCCGCGGGCCGCCATGAGGATCGCGGACTCCCGGAGCACCTCCGCGGCGTCCGGGGCGCGGGTCGCCGCGCTCATCGCGTGCCGGAAGTAGTCGTCCGGGGGCATGCCCGCCTCGGCGCAGCGGGCCACGAAGTGGCCCTCGATCGTGCCGTAGCCGTACACGAACTGGAGGACGGCGGAGATCGCCCCGGTCAGCCGCTGCTCGGGCAGGCCGGTGCGGCGGATGATCCGCCGCGCCGTGCCCGAGAAGGCGAGCGCGTTCGGGCCGATGTTGAGGAACGTCCCGGCGAGCGGCGACAGCCAGGGGTGGCACACCAGCAGCGCCCGGTACTCGGCGGCGAGCCGGCGCAACTGCTCGCGCCAGTCCGCCTCCTCGTCCGGCTCGCGCAGCCGCAGCTCGCCGAAGGCGGCGTCAAGGGCGAGTTCGAGCAGGTCGTCCTTGGTGTCGACGTACCAGTACACGGACATCGCCGTCACGTTCAGCTCGGCGGCGAGCCGGCGCATCGAGAACTTCGCCAGCCCCTCCGCGTCCAGCAGCCGCACCGTGACCTCGGTGATCCGCTCCCGGTCGAGAGCGGACGGCTGCCCGCCGCGCCCGCCGCGGGGCGCCTTGCCCTCCAGCCAGACGCTGGTCCGCGCCGCGCCCTTGGCCCCCTGGGCTGCCTTCACCATGGCGCACCTTCCTCGACTCCTGAACCGCCGGCCGCACCGGCGCGCGCGGGGCGGCGCGGCACGAGAGAGGCCTTGGTGGGCCACCACCAACCCCGAGTCTGCCCGCTCGGCCCGGCGGAGCAACGCGGCGGCCGGCGTGGTGGTCAGCAGCAGCGCGCCGCCGACGCCCATGCCCGCGCGGGCGGCGATCAACTGCCCGGTGGAGTCGGCGAGCGCGGCGGCCGGCGAACCGATGCCGAACAGGACCAGCCCCGCCACCAGCATCTTCTTGCGGCCGTACCGGTCGGCGGCGCTGCCCGCGGTCAGCAGCGGCCCGGACTGCACGAGCGAGTACGCGTTCATCATCCACTGGATGTCGGCGGTGGCCGCGCGCAGCTCACGGGTGAGGGACGGGATCGCGACGTTCAGGACGGTGTTGTCCAGCAGCACGGTGAGCTGGGCGAGGCAGATGACGCCGAGGACCTCAGCGCGGCGACGGACGGACCTCAACGACGCGGAGCGGGGCGCCCCCTCACCCGGCGGGCTTGATCAGATAACCGGCCCCCCGCCGGGTGTGGATCATGGGTTCCCGGCCGGCGTCGATCTTGCGCCGCAGGTAGGAGATGTACAGCTCGACGACGTTGGCCTGCCCGCCGAAGTCGTACGACCAGACACGGTCCAGGATCTGCGCCTTGCTGAGCACGCGCCGCGGGTTGCGCATCAGGAAGCGCAGCAGCTCGAACTCGGTGGCGGTGAGGTGGATGTCCTCCCCGCCCCGCGACACCTCGTGGCTGTCCTCGTCCAGGCTGAGGTCGCCGACCACGAGCACGGAAGCGGAGCGCCGGTCGGCGGCACCCGAGCGCCGGATCAGCCCGCGCAGCCGTGCCACGACCTCCTCCACGCCGAATGGCTTGGTGACGCAGTCGTCCCCGCCCGCGGTCAGCCCGGCGACGCGGTCCTCCGCGGCGTCCTTGGCGGTCAGGAAGAGGACGGGCACCCCGGGCAGTTCGCCGCGCAGCCGGCCCAGGACGGTGAGCCCGTCCATGTCGGGCAGCGTCATGGACAGGACGACGGCGTCGGGCCTGAACTCGCGCCCGGTCCGGACGGCGCCCTGTCCGTCCCGCGCGCTGCGGATCTGCCAGCCCTCGTAGCGCAGGGCCATGGACAGCAGATCGGTGATCGACTCCTCGTCGTCCACCACAAGCACCCGGACGGGGCTCCCGTCCGGCCTCAGCAGTTCGGTGTGCCCCTGGGGCGAGGTCGTGGTCATGGGGGACACCCTTCAGGGAGCCTCTGAGAGCAGACTTTCACCTGTCTGTGATTTCTCTGAGAAACCCACAGGCGGCTCTCAGGAAGAGCCTGGGAGCCACGTGCCCCGGCCGCGGCGGCCCCTGATGCCACCGGCGGCCCGGAAGTCTCCCTCGTGGCACGGCACTTCCGTCCCGCGGGCTCCAGAACAAGCCGTCCTGCAGCCCGTTCTGCCGCCCGCCCTCCATGCCCGCCGGATTCCGCAACTCCCGTACCGGCACGGTGAGTCCCACACCGCGGGCGGGCCGCAGCTCCCAGCCGGCCATCAGCCGGGTGTCGAGCACGACGACCTCACCGCCGGCGGCAAGGTGCAGATCTGGCCCGGCGGCCGCGATCAGCTCGCCGCTCACCACCCCGCCCGCGACGAGTTCGGTCACCGCGCCCACGGCAGCCGGCAGGCCGGTCAGCCCGAAGATCCCGGCGTGGTCGACGGGCCGGAAAGGCTCACGCTTCAGCGACTCCGGCCAGCCGCCGAGCGCGGTGGCCCGCGCGTGCAGCTCCTCGATCTCGGCGGCCCGCTCGGCCTCGGTCACCGGCAGCGCGGACCGCACGGCCCGCTTCTCGGCGTACGGAATCCGGTCCGGGACCTTGAGCGCGGCGCGCAGCAGTTCCTCGGTTCGCCGCGCCGCCATGAGCGGACCCGCGCCCAGCCAGCTGAAGCAGACGGCCCCCTGCTCAAGCAGCCGCGCCGAGCCCCGCTCGACAGCCGTGATCCCGGCCTTGACCATGCCGGGCCCGAACCACGCCAGATATACGTGGTAGGGCCGCGGGTCGTCCGCGAACGTGTCCGCGGCCACGGAGTGCGCCCGGTCCAGCCGGGCACATTCCTCGCACCGCGCCCCCGCGCTCCGCCCCGGCACCGCCGCCCGGAGCGGACACGCGTGCCCCCGCGCTCCCACGCATGTACGCACTCCCCCTTCCGCGACCCCGAAGGCCACCCGCTTCCCCCACGGCAGCGCACTGGGCCGCCCGCCGTCCCACACCAGCACAGGGCCGTCCGCGGACCACCGCGTCCCCGAGCACTTCCACACCCGCGTCATCCCTTGCGAGAGTACGGGGCCCCACTGACAACACCCCGGCTGCGAGCGCGGACCGCCTGCCGGTCCTCGCGACGGACGTCCCGCAGTCAGTCGTCGTCGGCCGGCCCACGGCAGCCATGGAAGTCCTCCCAGGCCTGCCGCTGGATCTCATCGGCGTCGGCGAGGAGCTTCTCCAGGGGTTCCGCCGCCTCCGAAGGGGCGGGGGGAATCCGCGTGAGCCTGTCGTAGAGGTACTCGCAGGCCTCGGCTTCGCTGCCGAAACGCCGGATGGCACTGTCCTGGGAGCGCTGGCGCAGGCCGACGGTCCAGGCATCCGCCTCAGGGCGCAGGAAGAAGTAGGCGTCCGGCTGGACGGGGACGTCGTGGACACCGGCGATGTCGTAGAACGCCTCGGGCACGTCCGCTTCGCGGAGTCTCTCGACAAGCTCTGCGCTGTCCATCGGAGGTCAGGCTACGGGCAACGCGTCCAGGTACTTCGCGTTGACGAGGTCGGAGACCGACGATTTCGTCACGTACTGGAGACCGAGGCCGGGCTGGCCGAACCAGGGCCTGATCGGGCCGGCCTCGACGGTGAACGGCTTGCGGACCCGGTAGAGGTGGTAGCTGTACGGATAGTTGTTGACGTAGGTGTCAAGATTGCTCGGCGGAATCGCACGCTTGGCGAACGGCGTGCCCGCGGGTGCGAGGAAGTTGCCGAAACCGCTGCCGAAGAGGTCGACCAACTGGCCCTTGCGGAGCGTCAGGGGACGCTCGACCGGCTTGCCGTTCTTCAACACGAAACCGTTGTTGTCGGGATACCACCAACCCGACTTCCCCGTCTTGGGATCCGTCTGCCAGTAGCACCCGAGGAACCAGTACGCCGAGGTGTGGTCGGTGCGCTGATAGCCCCTCAGCATCCGGCCGAGGGCCCCGCTCTGGGGGAGGTACCTCGGTCCCAGGCGCCAGTCGTCGAGGTAGTAGCGCTGGTAGTCCGCCTGCGGGGCGGTGTTGGTCCCACGGCTGCGATGCGTGGTCGGGCAGTGCGCGGCGTTCCTGTTACGGAGTTGGTCGGCCTGGGCCGTGGTCGGCGAGATGCCGAGCAGCAGGAGGAGCGATGCGAGGGCGCTCCCCACCAGAGCACGCAGTACGCGCATGCGGTGTCCCTTCTCTATCGGCGCCAACCGGACGCCGTGTGAGGGCAGGCAGCCAATACGGTGACCGGCCACCGGCTTCGTCGTGAGCAGGGCTCATTTCATGCGCGGCAGCGCTTCCCAGAGCGAAGGCGTCACGGATGGTCACCCGAACCGACGAGCGCGAGCCCTCGGACAGCCGAACGCAGGAGACGATCGCCCGGTCCGCGAGGAACTCGTTGATCGCTGCCCTGTGGCTCCTCGGCCGGGCAGCGCCCAGGAAGTGAACCCACCCCCGAACGCGCTCGCCGTCGGCCACTGCCGTCAGGACAAATGCCAGGGACCCGGGCCTACGGAGCCGACAGGGCGGTTTGCTCGGCCTTCTCCAGCCAGTCGCTGTACCAACGGGCGAAGGTCACCGGCTTCCCGTCGTCATCGAGGAGCGGCACGAGGCCGCCTCGACCCGCTGACGTACGCCCGCCCACCACTGATCAGTCATGCGCAGACCGTACGTGCAGCCACCGACACCCGGGCGGTTGCCGTACTTCGCTGCTGTGCGCCCCTGAAACGCCGAAGGCCCCGGAGCGATCCGGGGCCTTCGATCTGTGTGCACTCGGCAGGATTCGAACCTGCAACCTTCTGATCCGTAGTCAGATGCTCTATCCGTTAAGCTACGAGTGCTTGTTCTTTTATTGTCTTCGCTTCGGTCCCTTCCGGGCCTCTCGCGGCGACAGGAAGAACATTACATGACTGCCGCCGCCATGTGAAATCCATTCCCCCCACCCTTTGTGACCTGCGGAAACAAGGTTGAGAGCGCGCCGGAGCCGGTAACGCCGAAGCCCCGGTCGGGAGAGACCGGGGCTTCGGTGATCATGCGCGGAGGCGGAGGGATTTGAACCCTCGATGGGCTTTAAGGCCCAAACCGCATTAGCAGTGCGGCGCCATAGACCGGACTAGGCGACGCCTCCAGCACTACCGCTCACGCGAGCGCGCGAGTGGTGCGTGCAGATGATGACACAGCCGAGTGGGGTGTCACCAATCGCCCCCTACGGTACTAGGCCGGTGGGGCCCAGGGCAAAGCCGTTGTGCCGGCGTGGGCCGGCCGGTGGCCGGGGTGCCGGACAGGGCGCAACGTCCCGGGGCGCGAGGCGTTAGTCCGGGCATGACGCAGACCCGATCTCTCCCCGTGCGGCGTTCCGCGCTCGCGCGGACGCTGGCCCTCGGTGCCTTTGCCGTACTGGCCGGGCTCGCCTCGGTCTCGGCCGTGCCCGCCGCCTCCGCCGCGGCGCCGCCGCCCGTCCGGGCCGAGGACCGGGCCGGCGACCACCTCACCGTCACCGTGCGGCACGCGGGCCTGGGCCGCGACGGAACGTACAGGCTGTCCTGCCACCCTGCCGGGGGCAGCCACCCGGACGCCCGGCGGGCCTGCGACGTGCTCGACCGGAACACGCGCTGGGGGCGGGAGCCCTTCGCGCCGGTGCCCGACGGCAGCGTGTGCACCATGCAGTACGGCGGGCCGGCCACCGCCCACATCACCGGGACGTGGGCCGGGCGCCGCGTCGACGCGACCTACGACCGCGGCGACGGCTGCCGGATCGACCGCTGGAACCGGCTCGTGCCGCTGCTGCCGGACCTCAGCGCCCCGAGGCCGACCACGGTGTCCCGCGTCGGCCAGTAGGACCAGCGACCAGTGGGACCCCTGGGACCACTGGGACCAGTACGAAGAGGACGGGCGCGGAGGCCCGCTACCGGTGCGTGGGCGGGAGCGTGAAGGGGTCTCCCGCCGGCCGGCCGGGAACGGGTGGGGCACCCCAGTACCGGCCGGTGGGCGGGGACGGGCCCGGCGTCTCGTACCGGCGCGGCGGCCCGGGGCCGGCGCGTGGGCGCGTGTACCGGCGCGTAGGCGTCTACCGCGGGTGTCGTGGGCAGGGAGTGCGTAAAGGTCTCGCGAAGGTCGTGCGAAGCCAAATCGTCCGGTCACAGGTTCGACGTCAACTCCGCGTGCGACCTCCCTCTCATCCGGCATCGCGGCAGCAACCACTGCGCATAGACTCCCTCGCGTGACACGCTGCGGGCCGGTTGGCAAGATGGCCCCCGCGGTCGGCAAGGTGCGGTGACAGGGAGGAAGCGTCTCGTGAGCAGCAGGCCATCCCGAGGCGCTGCTCGCCTCGCTGCCATACTCGACGCGCTGCCCGATGCGCTGGTGCTGGTCAACGCCAACGGCACCGTCGTCAACGCCAACACCATCGCGCTGGAGGCCTTCGAGACGCCGGGAACGGCCCTCGTCGGGCGGGGACTGCTCGATCTGCTGCCGGAGTTCGACTCCAAGCTGATCCCCGGCTCCATGCGGCGGCCCGACCACATCGACCCGCGCGGGCGGACCAAGCCGACCCGGATGACGGCGCGGCGCACCGACGGCTCCGAGTTCCCGGTCGAGGTCACGAGCGCGAATCTGGAGAACAGCCAGCAGGCCTACGACGGCCACGGCTACAGCGGCGACGAACTGCTGATGCTGGTCGTCCGCGATCTGTCCGGCACCGTCGACACCGAGGCCGAACTGGCCCGTTCGCAGCGGCAGACCGAGATGATCCTGCGGGCCGCCGCCGAGGGTGTCGTGGGCACCGACACCGACGGGCGGATCGTGCTCGTCAACCCCGCCGCCGCCCAGATACTCGGTTACCGGGCCGGTGAGCTCGGCGGCCGCGAGCTGCACACCCTCGTCCTGCACTCCCGCGCCGACGGCTCCCCCTTCCCGTACGGGGAGTCCCCGCTCGCCGACACCCTGCGCTCCGGGCGCAAGCACCGGGTGCGAGGGCAGGTGCTGTGGTCCAAGGCCGGCGACAAGGTCTCGGTCGACCTGACCACCGCGCCGGTGCGCGACGGCGACCAGCTCG
This sequence comes from Streptomyces sp. NPDC087787, assembly GCF_044743035.1. Classification (NCBI taxonomy): domain Bacteria; kingdom Bacillati; phylum Actinomycetota; class Actinomycetes; order Kitasatosporales; family Streptomycetaceae; genus Streptomyces; species Streptomyces sp. NPDC087787. The sequence goes on along the minus strand of NZ_JBIUVQ010000005.1, from coordinate 266,381 downwards.
TCGGCGCCGTGATGACCTTCACCGACCGGCGCCCCTACGACGCGCTCGCCGACGAGAAGGCCGCCGACGAGCAGCGCCACGAGGAGCAGCTCGATCAGCTCGCCGAGGAGCACGCCTCCGAGCTCACCGCCCTGCGCCAGCAGCACGTCACCGAGATCGAGGAGCTCACCGAGCGGCACGCGGAGCAACTCGCCGCGAACGAGGAGCGCTACGCCGCCCTCGGTGAGCGGGAGAAGGACCGCTACGAGGCGCTGGCCGGCCGGCACGAGCAGTTGCTGACCCTCCTCGGCGGCTCCCTGCGCGGCCCCCTGGACGAACTGCGCCGCGAGCTGGCCGCCCTCGCCGCCGACGACGCCGGGCAGCTGTGGCCCGAGGCCAACCAAGTGCTGCATCACCTGTCGGCCGGGTACGCCCGGATCACGACGCTGATCGACAACGTCCTCGGCTACCAGCGTCTCGACGCCGGCAGCGAGGAGATCATCCGGACGAACGTGATGCTGGACGCGGTCGTCGCCGCCGGTGTCGACGGCGCCGTCGAGCTGATCGGCCCCGGGCGAGTGCAGTTCGCCGTGCACGCGCCGCCCATCGAGGCCGAGGTCGACCCGCGGCGTCTGGCCACCGCGCTCGCGCACCTCGTCGCGGACGTCGCCGGCGTGGATGCCACCGGGAACTCGCCCGTCTCGGCGGGCGGTTACATGGACAACACCGTCGTGGTGGCGGCGGCGCAGCGCGGTGAGGTCGTCCGGATCGAGGTGCGCGGGCCGTACGCCGGTGGAGACCCTGTGCACGAGCCGATCGTGCGCGGGATCGTCCGGGCGCACGGCGGTGTCCTCCAGACCCACGAAGTGCCGGGTATGAGCGGCAGCGCGTACGTCCTGGAGGTGCCGCTCGGCGGCGGTGCCGGCGTCGTCGCGGCCCCGGCCGCGGCGCCGGTCCAGGCCCTGGAGCCGGCTGCGGCTCCGGTGGAGCCTGCCCCCGCGGAGCCCGCCGTGCCCGAGCAGCCTGCGAGCGGCGGGCGACGGAGGGCCCGGCGGTCCTCGACGGACGCGTTCCTCGAGAGCGACGCCGACGCGGAGGCCACCGGGGCACCGGCGGCCCCGACCGGTCGGCGCAGGCGGCGGGCGGCCGAGCCGTCCCAGGAGGCCGGGCAGGTTCCGGACCAGGGCGCGGACGGCTCCGGCGGTACGGGACGGCGGCGCGGACGGCCTGCCGACGGCGCGGCGGGCGTGTCCGAGGGTGCCGTGGTCATGGCGGGCGAGCACGCGGCGGGAACGGCGGCCTCGGGTACGGGACTCGGCGGCACGGTGCCGCCGCAGGGCGTGCCCGCGTCCACCGAGCGGCGGGAGACGAGGCAGCACGAGGCACTGCCGGCGGCGCTGCCCGCGGCGGGCGCTGCCCAGCCCGGGGCAGCACAGGCAGAGGCTGCGCAGACCGAGGCAGCGGGCGGCGAGAGCGCGGCGGCTCCGGCCCAGCAGCCGAGCGGGCGCCGTCGGCGTGCCCTGGCCGCGGCCACCGAGCGTGCCGCCGCGCAGGAGGCGGCGCCGCGTCCGGTGTTCGCCCTGCCGCCCGCGGAGGCGGACCGGCCAGCCGGAGGCCCGGAGGCGGCGCAGGGTGCCGTTGCCGTCGTTCCCCTGGGGAGCGACGGACAGCACGACGCCGTATCCCACGATCAGGCCGACGACCACACACCGCCGCAGCCGCATCCCACGAGCGCGCCGACGGGACGCCGGCGGCGGGCGGTGGCCCAGCCGCAGGACGGCGCGGCGACCGGCGCGACTCCCGTGCAAGGTGCGCAGGGTGTGCAGGGTGTTCAAGGGACACCTGGTGCGGTCGAGGCTGCCGGTGTGGCCGGTGCCTCCGGTGCGCCTGCCGGTGCCGTTCCCATGCCCTTGCCGGGCGCGCCCGCGCAGGGTGCGGCGGGGCCGGGCGTCCCGGTGCAGACCGCCCCGGGGAGCGTCCAGGCGCTCGCACAGGCCGTTCCGCAGGTGAGTGCGGGTCAGCCTGCCGTGCCTTCGGGCGTGCCTCAGGGGGTACCGGTACAGCCCACCCCGCAACAGGTGGCTCCCGGTCAGCCGGTAGCTCCCCAGGGTGTGCCCGGGCAGTCCGCCATGCCGCAGGGTGTACCCGGACAACCCGCGGCACCTCAGGGGCTCCCCGGCCGGCCCGCAGTACCGCAAGGTCTTCCCGCTCAGTCCGCCGCGCCGCAGGGGGCGCCCGGACAGCCCGTACCGCAACAGGTGACTCCCGGTCAGCCGGTCACACCACAAGCCCTGCCCGGCCAACCCGCCGCACTTCAGGGCCTGCCCGGTCAGCCCGCCATGCCGCAGGGCGTGCCTGGGCAACTCGCAGCGCCGCAAGCCGTTCCCGGCCAGCCCGCAGCGCCGCAAGCCGTTCCCGGCCAGCCCGCAGCGCCGCAAGCCGTTCCCGCTCAGCTCGCAGCACCGCAGGGCCTGCCTGCTCAGACCGCCGAGCCGCAGCCGGTGCCGGGACCCCCCACCCCGCAGGGGGTCCCGGGACAGCCCCCCGCCGCACAAGTGACCCCCGGTCAGCCCGTCACGCCACAGGGCCTGCCCGGCCAACCCGTCACGCCACAGGGCGTGCCCGGTCAGCCCGCCGCACCGCAGGTGGCTCCCGGTCAGCCGGTCACGCCCCAGGGGCTGCCCGGCCAGCCCGCCATGCCGCCGGCGGTCCCCGGACAGCCGGGCGCGGCGCCGCAGGTTCCCGGGCAGGCGCTGCCCGCGCCGCACCTGTCCGGGCAGGCGGTCCTGCCCGGACAGGTGCCGTCGCCGGAGCACGGGGCCGCGGGCACGGCGCCCGCTCCCGCGCTCGGCATCGCCGGTCAGCCGCTCCCCCCGCAGCCTCCCGTACTCGCGCGCGTGCAGAACCCCGGCGCACAGGCCCCGGCCCCGCAGCCCCCCGCCGGGCCGCTCCCCGGACAGCCCGTTCCCGCGCAGGGCGTCCCGGCCCCGGGCGTCCCGGCTCCGGGTGCCACGGCGCAGCCGGTCCCCGGCGCGGTCGGCGGCCCCGTACCGCCGAACGCCACCGGTGCCCCCATGCCCCCGCCGCAGGCCGTTCCCCAGCAGGCAGCCCCTGCTGCTCCCGGCGTCCCGGCCGGCACCGCCCTCCCGCCCGAGCAGGCGGCGGGACAGGCTGCCGTACAGGTTCAGCCCACCGGGCAGCAGCCCGGCCTCGGTGCCGCGGTCCCGCGCGCCGCCCAGCCGTTGCCCGCCGAGGCCGCCGTGTCCGTCGATCCCCACTCGACGCAGGGGCGGGCGATCAGCGTGCGCACGCTGGGACAGGGCGTGCCGTTCGTCCGGCAGGCGGCACAGGCGCAGGCACCCCAGCCGCCGTCCGCCACGCCGCCCCCGCAGACGGCCGGCGGTTCCGGCCGCCGCCGCAAGCTGGGCACTCGGCCCGACCCGGCCGCCGCACCCCAGCAGGCACAGACGCCGCCGGCGCCGATGCAGGCACAGCGGCCGGAACAGACGGCCCGCCCGCACCCGTCGGCCGAGCAGCCCCCCGCGCAGCCCTCCCTGGGAGGACCCGTCGTGGCCCCCGGCACCGAGGGTGGCGGACGGTCGTACGCCATCGGGGCCCCGGACGAGAACGCCGCCGAGGGTCCCGAGCCGCTGGACGGTCCCGGCGGTGCGGTGGAGGTCGCGGACACCCCGCGGCCGCAGCCGATGGACGACGAACTGCCCCCGGAGCCCCTGGACAACCCGCGTCGGCTGCTGGTCTGGCCGGCCCCCGACGTCACCACCCAGCAGGCGCTGAGCGACCGCGGCTACCGGCCGGTCATCGTGAACTCCCGTGAGGAGGTGGACGCGCAGATCGCGGCCTTCCCCGCCGCGCTGTTCGTCGACCCGCTGACCGGGCCGATCACGCGCACGGCGTTGCAGTCGCTGCGGCAGGCGGCGGTCGCCGCCGAGGTCCCGGTGCTGGTCACGGCCGGACTCGGGCAGGCGACGCGGGAGGCGGCCTACGGCGCCGACCCGGCCGTACTGCTGAAGGCGCTCGCGCCGCGCGACAGCGAGCAGCACCCGCCGCGGGTGCTGCTCATCGAGGAGCACGCGGAGATCGCGCTGGCGCTGACGGCGACGCTGGAGCGGCGCGGGATGCAGGTGGCGCGGGCCGCGAGCGACAACGACGCGGTGACGCTCGCCGGGCAGTTCCGGCCGAACCTGGTCGTGATGGACCTGATGCAGGTGCACCGGCGCCGGGCCGGGATCCTTGACTGGCTGCGCGCGAACGGGCAGCTCAACCGCACCCCGCTGGTCGTCTACACGGCTTCCGTCGGCCAGGCCGACCTGCCCCGGCTGGCCTCGGGCGAGACGGTGCTGTTCCTCGCGGAGCGGTCCACAAGCGACGAGGTGCAGAGCCGGCTCGTCGATCTGCTGGCCCGCGTCGGCACCAACTGACCAACCGGCCGGCCCGCATCGCGTACGACGCCGGGCGGGGAGCCCTCCCGCTCCCCGCCCGGCGTCGTACGCGTACGCGCGCGCGTGCCGTGCCCTCCGCGGTCAGAGCCGGGTGACGTCCAGCTCCCCGGCCGCGTACTGCCTGCGCAGCACCTTCTTGTCGAACTTGCCCACGCTGGTCTTCGGAACGGTCTCGATGATCGTCCAGCGTTCCGGGAGCTGCCACTTGGCGATCCCGCGCTCCTCCTGGAGGAAGGCGCGCAGTGCCTCGAAGCCCGCGGTGGCGCCTTCCCCGAGGACGACGGTCGCCAGCGGGCGCTCGCCCCACTTGTCGTCGGGTACGGCGACGACGGCGGCCTCGGCGACGTCCGGGTGGGACATCAGGGCGTTCTCCAGCTCGACGGAGGAGATCCACTCGCCGCCCGACTTGATGACGTCCTTGGCCCGGTCGGTGAGGGTGAGGAAGCCGTCGGGGCTGATGGTGCCCACGTCGCCGGTCTTCAGCCAGCCGTCCTCGCTGAACTTGTCGGCCGGGCGCAGCGGTTCGGCGCCGGCGCCGTTGTAGTAGGCGCCGGCGATCCACGGTCCGCGGACCTCCAGCTCGCCCGCGGACTCGCCGTCCCAGGGAAGGCGCTCGCCGCCGGGGCCGGTCAGGCGGGCCTCGACCCCGGTGGGGAAGCGGCCCTGCGTGAGGCGGTAGCCGAACTCCTCGTCCGTGCCGATCGCGTGGGCCGGCGGGCGGGCCACCGTGCCGAGCGGGGAGGTCTCGGTCATGCCCCAGGCGTGGCAGACGCGCATGCCCAGCCGGTCGAAGGCCTGCATGAGGGAGGGCGGGCAGGCCGAGCCGCCGATGGTGACCTGGGTGAGGGAGGAGACGTCGCGGGGGCGGGCGGTCAGTTCGGCGAGCAGTCCCTGCCAGATGGTGGGCACGGCGGCCGCGTGGGTCGGCTTCTCCCGCTCGATCATCTCGGCGAGGGGGGCCGGCTGGAGGAAGCGGTCGGGCATCAGCAGGTTGACGCCGGACAGGAAGGTGGCGTGCGGCAGGCCCCAGGCGTTGACGTGGAACTGCGGGACCACCACGAGCGTGGTGTCCCGGTCGGTCAGGCCCATGGACTCGCTCATGTTGACCTGCATGGAGTGCAGGTAGACAGAACGGTGGCTGTAGACCACGCCCTTGGGGTCGCCCGTGGTGCCGGAGGTGTAGCACATGGCGGCGGCCTGGCGTTCGTCCAGCTCGGGCCAGTCGTAGGTGACCGGCTTGGCCGCGATCAGGTCCTCGTACTCGTGCACACGGGCGTGGGAGCCGTCGAGCGGGGTACGGTCGCCGGGGCCCGAGACGATGACGTGCTCGACCGTCTTCAGGTGCGGCAGCAACGGGCCGAGCAGCGGGATCAGGGAGCCGTCGACGATGATGACGCGGTCGGCGGCGTGGTTGACGATCCAGACCAACTGCTCTGCGGGCAGGCGCAGGTTGAGGGTGTGAAGGACCGCGCCCATGCAGGGGATCGCGAAGTACGCCTCCACGTGCTCGGCGTTGTTCCACATGAGGGTGGCGACACGGTCGTCGGCCGCGACCCCGAGGTCCTCGTGCAGGGCGTGCGCCAGCTGGGCCGCGCGCTCGCCGATCTCGGCGAAGGAGCGGCGGTGCGGCTCGCTGTCACCGGTCCAGCTGATCACCTGCGACGCCCCGTGGATCGTCGACCCGTGGGCCAGGATCCTCGAGATCAGCAGCGGTACGTCCTGCATGGTGCTCAGCACGGCGTCCTCCCGGGGCAGCGTCGCTACGCGGTGGTAAGGGATGCGCCGATTCTGCTCACATACCGCGCGGTATGTCACTAGCCAGGGACGATCGATCACACAACGTTCCCGCGGGGGTCAGCGCACGCGCCCAAGCTCCGGGTCCTCCCGCAGCTTGCCGAGCGCCCGCGACACCGCCGACTTCACCGTCCCCACGGACACTCCGAGCACCTCGGCCGTCTGGATCTCGGAGAGGTCCTCGTAGTACCTGAGGACGACCATCGCCCGCTGCCGGGTGGGCAGCTTCATGATCGCCCGCCACATGGCGTCGCGCAGCGCCTGCCGCTCCGCCGGATCGGCCGCTCCGGGCGCCGGCTCCGGCTCCGGCAGCTCGTCGCAGGCGAACTCGTCGACCTTCCGCTTGCGCCACTGCGAGGTGCGGGTGTTCAGCAGAGCGCGCCGCACATAGCCGTCGAGCGCCCGGTGGTCCTCGATCCTCTCCCACGCCACGTACGTCTTGGTGAGCGCGGTCTGCAGCAGATCCTCCGCGTCGCTCGGGTTCGCGGTCAGCGACCGTGCGGCGCGCAGCAGCACCGGCTGCCGGTCCCGCACGTACGACGCGAAGGACGGGTACGCCGCAGTCCCGGTCGCCAGAACGGCGGCTTTCGACACGCTGGTGCAGACGGGTGTGGTCATGTCTCCACGCTAGGAGCGGCACCCGCTCCCGCGGATCGCCCGCAGGTCCCGCAGCCGGGTCCGCCTCAGGTTGTAGGGGTGGGGCCGGCCGCACCTCCTGTAGGTGGAGGAACGGGGCGCGTGTACTGCGGGTTCACCCCTGGGGGACGTCCCGGCCGGCGCTCCGGGCGAGCAGGCCACTGCGTCGCGGCCGCACGGAAAACGACTGCGCGGCGGTACCGAAGTACCGCCGCGCAGAGGTGTGTTACGTCCCCACGAGCACACCCACCAGGGAGGTCAGGGCCGGCAGGTCCCCAGATCGCGCGCCGGCCCGCCCCGGCTCACCACAGCCGGGTGAAGTGGACGACGACGTTGCTGTTGCCCTGCTGGATGGCCGTGAACGCGGAGCGGTTGACCTGTGCGGTGTTGCTCTGGTTCGTGGCGCCCGAGCCGACCGCCTGCTGCTGGGTCGTGGACGAGTTGCCGCTGTTGTCACGGCCGACCCCGCTGCCGACGACGCCCGCGACGCCCGCGTTCGATCCGTCGCCCGCGACGGCTCCCGTGTCCGCGGCGGCGACGCCGGTGAAGAGCGCCGCGGCGAGGGGGATGGCCGCGGCTGCGGCGAGAACACGGGCGGTCCGGATGCTTGCCATGTTGCTCCTCCAGTACGAGGTACGCGCCGGCTGCCTTGCCGGGAGTACATGAAGTACGGCTTTCGCCTGGGCAGTTGGCCGACCGCCCGGGCCTTCTCACGACGTCGCGAGATCAGAGTTGCCCACCGGAGCCCGGCGAACCACCCCGGAGCGCCCGATTCGCACGCAAGCGTGAGGACAAGTCGATAAACCCCTTTCGCCGTCTTTTCTGCCGCTCCGGACCGCGGCGGGGACGGCATGGACCGCTGCGCCCCAAGCGCCCCAAGCGCCCCAAGCGCCCCAAGGGTCGATACACCTCTCGGGAAGCCGCCCGGAATCCCGGCCTCCGGGCGCGCCGCGCCCGCCCCTCTTCCCTTTCTCGAACGTACGTACGAACATAGAAGCATGGCCACCATCGACCGGCAGGCCACGACGCTGGCCCTCGCGCACGCCCTGTCAGCCGCCGAACGCGGACTGGCCGTCATCCCCCTGTCCCGGACGAAACTCCCGGCCCTGCGCTCCCCGCACCGCGACGGCCCCGGCCCGACGGGCCCGCCCGGTCCGCCATGTCCGCCCTGCCACGGCGGGTGCGGACGCTTCGGTCACGGGGTGTACGACGCCTCCACCGACCCGGCCCGCATCCGGCAACTGTTCGCCGCCGCACCCTGGGCCACCGGCTACGGCATCGCCTGCGGACTGCCACCGCACCATCTGATCGGCGTCGACCTGGACACCAAGACCGGCACGGACGCCTCGACGGCCCTGCGCGAACTCGCCCTGCGCCATCTGTTCACCATCCCCGCCACGGTGGTCGTGCTGACCCCCAGCGGCGGCCGCCACCTGTGGCTGAGCGGGCCGCCCGACGTCGTCGTCCCCAACTCGGCCGGCCGCCTGGCCCCCGGCATCGACATCCGCGGCGCCGGCGGCTACCTGGTCGGCCCCGGCTCCCGCACCGGACACGGCGTCTACGCGACCGCCCCCGGCACCGCGCACCTCTCCCCGGCCCCCTGCCCGCGCGCCCTCCTGCGACTGCTGCTCCCCCCGCCCCGAACCTCCCGCCACCCCGCACCGCCCTCGGCGGGCCGGCACGGCCAGGGCCTGGTGCGGTTCGTCCTGGACGCCCATGAGGGCCAGCGCAACACCCGCCTGTTCTGGGCCGCCTGCCGCGCCTACGAGCACGGCATCGGCCCCTCCCTCGTCGAGGCCCTGGTCGACGCGGCCCTCCACACCGGCCTGACCGAACGCGAGGCCCGCGCGACCACAGCCTCCGCGGCCCGCCTGACGGGCCACCGGCCCTGAGCCCTCGGCGAGAACCGCCCCGAGCGGGCGCCGAATCATCGGCCGGGCCTGCCCGGCTGCCGGTCGCACGGCAGCCCTCCCGGAACCACACTGGTCAGTGGGGCGCCCCCGTTGGAGACGCCCGCCCACGACGGAAGGAACGGATCCATGCCCACGGACACGCCTCCCGGTCCGCTGCGGTTCCTGGTCTTCGGCGCGGCACTGCGGACCGGTTCTGCCAACGCACGCCTCGCCTCCCTCGTGGCCCGGCTCATCTCCGACACGGGTGCCACCGTCGACTTCGCCACCATGCGCGACTTCGACATGCCCTTGTACGACGGCGACATCGAGGCGGCCGAAGGAGTGCCCGAGGGCGCCCTGGCCCTGCGCGACCGACTCGAGCGGAGCGACGCATTCGTCATCTCCTCGCCGGAGTACAACGCCTCCGTGCCGGGAGTTCTGAAGAACGCGATCGACTGGGTCTCCCGTGTCCGGCCGCAGCCGTTCAAGAACAAGCACGCGATGCTCGTCTCCGCCTCACCGTCCCTGATCGGCGGCAACCGCGGGCTGTGGGCTCTGCGGGTTCCCCTGGAGCACCTGGGCACCCGCGTCTACCCGGACATGTTCAGCCTGGCCGACAGCTACCGGTCCTTCGCGGAGGACGGAACACTGGCCGACACAGGGCTGCAGCAACGCCTCACCGAGACCGTGTCGGGCTTCCTGAGCCTCGTCGAAGCGGACGTCCGCTACGTCTGCCTGGAACGCCGGTGGTACGAGTTCCTGGGAGACCGCACCGAGGCGGCCATCACCCAACGCGCCGAGTCGTGATGCCACGGAACCGGCGAGCCAGGGTAAGACCAGTCAGGCGGAAGGGGTGCCGCTCCGGAGAGTGGCACCCCTTCTGACCTGCAAGCTTCTGACCTGCTGCGGTGGGTGTGGGATTTGAACCCACGGTGACTCGCGCCACGACGGTTTTCAAGACCGTTCCCTTAGGCCGCTCGGGCAACCCACCCCGCGCCGCTCGCGTGTGGCGGCGCGGGGACAAGACTAACGGGTTGGCGGGCGCGCGTGGGATCAGCTGTCGCCGATGCGGGAGCCGAGGGTCAGCTGCGCCGTGTGCTCCTTGCCGCCGCGCTTGTAGGTGACGGTGACCTTGTCGCCGGGCTTGTGGGTCCAGATCTCGCCGATGAGGGTCGGGCCGGAGTCGATCACCCGGTTGTCGAGCTTGGTGATGACGTCGCCGGGCTTGAGGCCGGCGTCGGCGGCGGGGCCGCCCGACTCGACCGGGGCGGAGCCGCTGACGCCCTGGTCGGTGATCTTGGCGCCGCTGGACGTGTCCTCCAGGGACACCGACGCGCCGATCTTGGCGTAGACGGGCTTGCCGGTCTTGATCAGCTGCTGGGCGACGTACTTGGCCTGGTTGATCGGGATGGCGAAGCCCAGGCCGATCGAGCCGGACTGGCCGGAGCTGCCGAGGCCTCCGCTGCTCGCGGACTGGATGGCGGAGTTGATGCCGATGACCGCGCCGCGCGCGTCGAGGAGCGGGCCGCCGGAGTTGCCCGGGTTGATGGAGGCGTCCGTCTGCAGGGCGCTCATGTAGGAGGCCTTGCTGTCGGAGCCGCCGTCGCTGGAGGCGACGGGACGGTTCTTGGCACTGATGATGCCGGTCGTCACCGTGTTCGACAGACCGAAGGGCGCGCCGATGGCGATCGTCTCGTCGCCGACGGCCACCTTGTCGGAGTCGCCGAGGGCGAGCGGCTTGAGGTCCGAGGGGGCGTTCTTGAGCCGGATGACCGCGACGTCGTAGCCCTGGGCGTGGCCGACGACCTCGGCGTCGTACTTCCTGCCGTCGGGGAAGGTGGCGCTGAGCTTGCCGCCGTCGACGGCCTCGGCCACCACGTGGTTGTTGGTGACGATGTGGCCCTGGGTGTCGAAGACGAAGCCGGTGCCGGTGCCGCCCCGGCCGCCGGTCCCCTCGGCCTCGATGGTGACCGTGCTCGGCAGGGCCTTGGCGGCCACACCCGCGATCGAGTTCGGGTCGCGCTTGATCTGCGAGGCGCCGGTGTCGGAGGCGGAGACCGTGGTGGAGCCGCTGTCGTCGTTCCTGGCCAGGGTGTAGCCGAGGCCGCCGCCCAGGCCGCCGGCGACCAGGGCGGCCACCAGGACCGCGGCGATCAGGCCGCCGCGCCGGCCGCCGGGCTTGGGCGCGGGCTGGTGCTGCTGGTACGCGGCGCCCCAGCCGGAGCCTCCCGCGCCGCCGTCCATGTAGGCGGGCGTGGCGGGCGACGGGGGCGGCCAGGAGCCGTCGACGGGCGCGCCGGGGTCCTGCGGTGCGGGCGCGCCGTGGGCTCCCGGGACGTACGGGGGCACGTCCGGGGGCGGGGGTGCGGCAGGGCCGCCCTGGGGGGCGGCCGGGTGCGGGGAAGCAGCGGGAGTCTCCACCGGCACGGGAGGTGCGGACGGCGCCGGCGGTACCGTGTTGCCCTCGTTCTCGGTGCTCACAGCTCTTCTCCTTGGTCCACGGCTGTTGTTGTCGGTCGCACTCGGTCACGCTCGGCATGCCCGCCGGCGACCCGGCGCGCTCCAGCTGTGCATGTGCTGCAGATGTACGTAGTCAGCTTTTCCCACGGGCCGTCAGAGCACCATAAGCCGATGCTGTGGGTCCCGGCGCATTCTTTATATAGGCCATCTCACATGAAAAGGACACATTATCGACGGCTCTCCGCCGTCCCGCCCATTCCGCCGCGGTGGCACCATGGCGCGGTGACCCACGTACGGCAGCACCACATCCAGGTCGTCGCCCACCGCGGAGCCTCCGAGGCTGCCCCGGAGCACACGCTGGCCGCCTACCGGAAGGCCATCGAGGACGGTGCGGACGCCCTCGAGTGCGATGTGCGCCTGACCGCGGACGGTCATCTCGTCTGCGTGCACGACCGCCGCGTCAACCGTACGTCCAACGGCCGGGGAGCGGTGTCCGCCCTGGAGCTCGCCGACCTCGCCGCGCTGGACTTCGGATCGTGGCGCACGCGCGCGTCCTGGCGCGGCCGGGCCGAGGAGCCGGACTGGGAGGTGCGGCCCGAGGACCCCGAGGACACCTCCGTCCTCACCCTGGAGCGGCTGCTCGAACTCGTCGCCGACGCCGGGCGCCCGGTGGAGCTGGCCATCGAGACCAAGCACCCCACGCGGTGGGCGGGGCAGGTCGAGGAACGGCTGCTGGCCCTCCTGAAGCGGTTCGGACTGGACGCCCCCGCCTCGCCCGCGAAGTCGCCGGTGCGTGTGATGAGTTTCTCGGCACGTTCGCTGCACCGGGTGCGGGCGGCCTCGCCGACACTGCCGACGGTCTACCTGGTGCAGTTCGTCACACCGCGGCTGCGGGACGGGCGGCTGCCGGCGGGGGTCGGGATCGCGGGCCCCTCGATCCGCATCGTGCGCAGCCAGCCGGCGTACGTGGAGCGGCTCAAGCAGGCGGGACACCAGGTGCACGTGTGGACCGTGAACGAGCCCGACGACGTCGACCTCTGCGTGGACCTCGGGGTGGACGCCATCATCACCAACCGCCCGCGCGCGGTCCTGCACCGGCTCGGCCGCTGACCGCCGCCGGACAAGCCGCGTGACCTGCCGTCGGTCCAGCTCGGATGACAGGGAGTGCTCCGGCGCGTTCGGTGCGTGACCGACCGTTCCGAATGCGTCGCCGGACGCGATTCGGCCGGTTTCCGGTACAGGCCGGTGGGGCATCCACACCGTGGCGTGGGGCGAAGGAGGTCTCGGGGGTGGCGTTGGTGGTGGCACAGGAGGTGCCCACGTCGTCGAGCATGGCCGTACCCCATGGCCCTGCGGGCGTGGGGGAAGCAAGGCGCCGGATGCGTGATCAACTACGCGGCGGCGGCGTGGCGGAATCGGTCGTCGACGACGCCGTACTGATCCTTTCCGAACTCTTGAGCAATGCCTGCAAGCACGGCCGGCCGCTGCGCGGTGCCCTGGCCGGCGACGGCGACGTCCGGGCCGCGTGGCGGGTGGACGCGAGCGGCAGGTTGATCATCGAGGTGACCGACGGCGGCGGCCCGACCCGCCCGTCCCCGGCCACCCCCTCGGTCACCGCTCACGGCGGCCGCGGGCTGAACATCATCAGCGCGCTCAGCGACGACTGGGGCGTGCGGGACAGCGTCGGCGGCGAGGTCACGGTGTGGGTGGTCGTCCACGAGGACGTGCACGACCCGGACGCCGGTCACCGTCGCGACGACTTCGCCTCCCGGATCACCGCACCGCCGGTGGCGGCGGTGCCCGACCTGGGCTTCACGGACGCCTTCGGCGACCTGGACTGACCCACGCACGCGTACGCCGCGCCCGGGCATCGCCCGGGCCGGACCGCGGGCGCGTCCGCGCGCGGAGCCGACGGTTCCCGTGCACCGCTCGCCGGGCCCGCTCCGGATGCGGGCGCGCGCCGGGCCGACGGGCAACCGCGCGTCGCGCCCCGGCTCATCGCAGGCGCGCGGGCGGGCGCGCGGGGCCGGTGAGCGGGACCTCGGGTCCAATCGAGGTACTGCATCCCGGACACGGAAGCGGGGCCGACCGGTTGTCCACATTTCCCGCCGCGTCCACAGAGTCCCGTCGTTGACGGCGTGAACGGCTAGGCTCGCGCCCGTACGAGACGAGCCGTAACCGGGAGACACCCAGATGGCCAAGAAGCGACCCCAGACGAAGGCCAAGCGCCCGCAGCTCACGGACGGAGAGGTCCCGGTCGTCGGTGCGCGCGAACCCTGCCCGTGCGGCAGTGGCCGGCGGTACAAGGCCTGCCACGGACGGGCCGCCGCGCACGCGGTGACCGAGCTGGTGCAGCGGCCCTTCGAGGGACTGCCCGGCGAGTGCGACTGGGTGGCGCTGCGCGAGCTGGTCCCCGCCGCCACGGCCGGGCTGGACCTGCGCGACGGCCTGCCCGACGGCGTCCCGGCCGTCACACTCGCCACGGTCCTGCCGATGGCCTGGCCCGCGATGCGCCGCGACGACGGCTCGGTGCTGCTCGGCCTGCAGAACGACACGGCGTCCGGCGACATCAGCCGCGACCTCGCCGACACCCTGCTGCGCGCCCTGGAGGCCGAGCCGGGCACCCCGGTGCAGGGCCGCCGCGCCCCGGCCGACGGCCCGCGGCTCCAGGACCTGCTCGACCTGAAGGCCTCCTTCGAACCGGTGGTGCACGAGGGCTTCGAGTTCTGGGTGCCGGACGCGGAGAACGCAACGCCGGAGGTCACCGCCTCCCTGGAGCGGGCCAACGCGGCGGCCATTCCGACCGTGCGCCTGGAGAGCGTCGAGGCGGCGTACTGGTGCCTGACGCCGGAGAAGAACCACCTGCGCTGGGTCATGCCGCACCCGGAGGAGCAGCTTCTGGACGCCCTCGCGCGACTGCACGCGGCGGGCCGTTCGAACCTCGGTGAGGGCACCCGTCTCGTGGGCTCCTTCCGGGCGCACGGCCTGACCGTGCCCGTGTGGGACCTGCCGAGCGAGATGGGCGCCCAGGACGTGGAGAAGCCGGCCGCCGAGTTCGCCGAGCACCTGGCCGCGGCGCTGGCCAGCGAGGCGCCGCTGACCGGGGACGAGCGCCGGGCCCGCGGCGGTCTGACCAACCGGCAGGTCACGCTGAGCTGAGCGACGACCGGGCGGCCGGACCTTCGACCGGCCGCCCGGTCAGCCTCCGGCCGGTCGCCGAGTCAGCCGTCCGGCCGGTCGCCCGGTCACCGTCCGGCCGGTCATCCGGTCCGGGCGGAGCGAGTGACGCCCGTCACAACCGGCGGGCGACGCAGTGGAGTCGGTGACCTAAAAGGCCATGCACCCGGTGACTGGAAAGCCGGGATCGAATTTGCGAACTGCCGATCTCTTGTTACCGTTCCAGTAGCCCGGTTGCTGGTGCATCCCCCGTCGCCAGCAACCGGGCGCTTACGTGTCCGCAGCCGTTCACCGAGCGCAGCCGCACATCAACGGCCCGTCGCCATCGGCGAGTTGCTCCCCGATCGCAGCAGCAGCGCGGCCCGCCCGCCGCGCTCGGCGAACTCCGCGACGGCGCTGTACGCCGCCACCGTCCCCCGGCTGTGCTCCCGAGGCGTCTCACAGGCCTCCGGCTCCTCGCCTCCGGCCGGCGCGCAATGCGTCCGCACGGTGCGATCCCCCGGCCCCATGAGGGTCAGGCCGGCGTCCAGGGGCCGCCCGGTCGCGTTGCGGTAGTAGGTGCGCGCCCAGGTGTCCGCGCCCTGGGTGAGCACACACGTCTGCGCCTCGACGCCGCCGGGCGAGGCGACCTCGGGGCCGCAGCGCGCGGCGGTCGCGAGCCCCAGGCCGAGCACCCGCGTGAAAGGCGCCTGCGCGGCGGAGGGCGTCCTGCCGTCGCCGCCCGGCAGGACGCGCATCGCGGACCGGGCGTCCCCGCCGCTTCGGTGACCGGCCTGGCCGGCGGACGCCCCGGCCGGCGGCAGTACGACGGCGCAGCCGGCGATGCCCAGGAGAGCGAGCAGGCAAAGGCGCCGGAGCGCGGGGCCGCCGCCCGGTACTCGGCTTCCGGGTCCGGCGGAGGGACGCAGCATGAGGGGGACGATAACGAGCCGGGGCGGGCAGTTCGCCCGCCGCGGCCGTGACACCCCTACAACTCGGGGGCGCTCACACCCGTACGAGTGAGAGCCTCCACCACCGCGTCGACCACGGCCTCCACATCGGGCACCCAGGGCGAGGCGGAGCCGGGCAGCGGGGCACGCTCCCAGCGGATCGGGCCGTCGCCGGTCTCGGAGGGGGGCAGGGCGAGGTAGCCGCCCTCGCCGTGGAAGCGGAGCGAGCCGGGGACGAAGTCCTTGGCGTAGAGCAGCTCGCCCAACTGCTCCATGGAGTACGGCTTGACGAGGATCGCCCAGCGCTTGGGCGAGGCGACGACCGGGCCGAGCCGCATGCCGACGCGGTCGAGCGCGGTGAGGGCGCGCGCGGCCGGGAGGGCCGGCAGGCTCACCGCGCAGGGGGCCGTGCCCCCGGTGGCCAGGACGATCGGCGCGGTGGGCCGGTTGGTCCACCACCAGCGCACCATGCGGGCGTCGGTGGTGGCGGCCAGAAGGCCGGGTTCGAAGGGGTGCGCGCCGGGCACCGTGCACTCCGGGTCGGGGCAGCCGCAGCGGTCGTGCCGCCGCGGATCCGTTGCCACGCCCGGCAGCACGGGCCACTGCCACCGGGTCGCGAAGGTCAGGGCCGCGCTGATCGGCTCAGGCCTCTCGTCGCTGCGCTGGGACAGGAGCCCGCGTCGCCTTCCGGGGATCTCGCGCATGAGCGCTCGTTCCTTTCCGTTGCACCGCTGGCAACACCGTGGACCACTCACACCATGTGTCGATCACTGACTGTGCGTACCTGTTGGCGCATCACACCCCTGCCTTCAGGCACGGGGAACCCCTATGGGCCGAACATCGGCTGCTTCCACGGCAGCCCCGTCCATACTGCGTCTACCAGAAGCATGGGCGTGGCGCGGGGTGGCGGAGCATGGCGTTACGCCGTCTTGTCTTCTGCTCTCCGCCGCCGTCACGCAAGGATGGGGCACGGTCGTCGGTGGTTAAGACGCCCGGGTCCGTCGCCAGGTTCCGGGTGGCAACCAACCACCCCTGGCCTTCTCCGAGTACGTACCCATCACGACCGCTGTGACGCTCTGTCGAGCAGGCCCAGTCGACCGCAACAGGCCGTCACCCGAGGCAGTTTCAAGCCAACTTCCCTTTTTAGCAAGAGGTTGGGAAGAAGACCCCGAGAAGCCCTCTGACACCAGGAAACCCAGCAGGACAATGCTGGACATCCCCTCACGAGTGCGTGTACATGTGGAGACACTGCTGGCGGCGCAGAATGACATGGGGGTTTGCGATGCTTTTGAGCAATACGCACCGGTCGGAAGGCCGGGCGCCATGAACGCCCCCCACCCTCCGAAAGTGGCTGGAATCGATTCGACGGTCCCCGCTCCCGCACACACTGTCGCGCCTCCACCCGCCGCCCCGGACACCTCCCCGAGCGGTCCGTCCGGCCCCCACGCCCCCCGCCCGGCGGGCGCCCTCCTCCAGGACCGGCTCGCCGGCTGGGTCTCCGACCTCACCACCCTGAACGAGCTCACCGAACGGCTGGCCCGTACGAACGGACTCGACGCCGCCCTGAAGGAACTGCTGCGCGCCGGAGCCGCCCTCGTCGGCGCCCGGCGCGGCCTCGCCGTCCTCGAACCGGACGACGGACTCGGCCCCGACACCACCATCGGCCTCGGCCTGGCACGGGCCGATCTCGGCCACATCGAGACCGTGCCGCGCAGCGCCATGCCGTACGGGACGCTCCTCGACACCGCGGCCGGCCTGCCGGGCGGCGACGGGGAGGACGTGCGCCCCGACCTGTTCGCCGAGGACGGCCTCGATCCGCGCCACCGCGAGGTGGCCGGCCGCCTCGGCTACGCCGCCTGTTACGCGCTGCCCCTGTCCACCGAGGCCGCCGGCCGCCTCGGTGCCGCCGTCTGGTTCTACGACGAACCCGCCGAGCCGGCCGAGCGGCGGCGCCATCTCGTCGGCCTCTACCTCCGCTTCGCCACCGAGCACCTGGCGCGCCTGCTCGACACCGAGCGCACGCGCGCGTGCATGGCGACGGTCTACGAGGAGCTGCTGCCCTCCCGGCTGCCCCGCGTCCCCGGTGTCCAGCTCGCCTCGCGGCACCGCACCGGCCCGCGCGGCGGCGGCGACTGGTACGACGCGCTGCCGCTGCCCGACGCCGCGCTCGGCCTCGCGGTCGGCTCGGTCACCGGCGCCGGGCCGGGCGCGATCGCCGCGATGGGCCGGCTGCGGGCGTCCCTGCGGGCGTACGCGGTGATGGAGGGCGAGGATCCCGTCGCCGTCCTGTCCGATCTCGAACTGCTCCTGCGGCTGACCGAACCCGCCCGCTCCGCCACGGCCCTGTTCGCCTACTGCGAGCCCGCGCTGCGCCGGATCACCATGGCGGGCGCGGGGCACTGCCCGCCGCTGGTGCTCGGCGAACGGCGCACGGAGTTCGTGGAGACGTCCGTGTCCGCGCCGCTGGGCATGCTCGCCTGCTGGGAGGCGCCGAGCGTGGAGTTCCAGGTGTCCTCGGGCGAGACGGTGCTGCTGTACACCGACGGGCTGCTGCACCGCACCGGCGACTCCGTCGACCGCGCCTTCGCCCGGCTGCACACGGCCGCGGCGAGCGTCCCGCGCGCGCTGCGCCACGACCCGGCGGCCGTCGCCGACCACGTCCTGCACACGGTCCTGCCGAACGGACTTGACGTGACCGACGGCGCGGAGGACGTGGCGCTGCTGGCGGCGCGCTTCGAGTAGGCCGCTCGGTAACAGGCACTTCCGCCTTTGGCCCCCTTCCGCACGACCGTACGATGGGGGATGGCCCAGTGGCTGTATCGAGGAGGAAGACCGTGGCGCAGGAGCTGCCGGAGACCCCGGAGACCGCCGAAGAAGAACCGATCAAGCAGCGGAAGAACGGCCTGTACCCGGGCGTGTCCGACGAGCTCGCCGAGAACATGAAGTCCGGCTGGGCCGACACCGAGCTGCACGACCTCGAACCGGTCGCCCAGGCGGAGCACACCGCGCGCCGCCGCGCCGCGCTGTCCGCACGCTTCCCCGGCGAGCGCCTGGTCATCCCCGCGGGCAATCTGAAGACCCGCTCGAACGACACGGAGTACGCCTTCCGCTCCTCGGTCGAGTACGCCTACCTCACCGGCAACCAGACCGAGGACGGCGTCCTGGTGCTGGAGCCCACCGCGGACGGCCACGAGGGGACTCTCTACCTCCTGCCGCGCTCCGACCGTGAGAACGGCGAGTTCTGGCTCTCCGGCCAGGGCGAGCTGTGGGTCGGCCGCCGCCACTCCCTGACCGAGGCCGCGACGCTCTACGGCATCCCGACCTCCGACGTGCGCGAACTGGCGGACAAGCTGCGCGAGGCCACCGGCCCGGTCCGCGTCGTGCGCGGCTACGACGCCGGCATCGAGGAGGCGCTGACCGACAAGGTCACCGCCGAGCGCGACGGGGAGCTGCGCGTCTTCCTCTCCGAGGCCCGCCTGGTCAAGGACGACTTCGAGATCGGCGAGCTGCAGAAGGCCGTCGACTCCACCGTGCGCGGCTTCGAGGACGTGGTGAAGGTCCTCGACAAGGCCGAGGCGACCAGCGAGCGCTACATCGAGGGAACGTTCTTTCTCCGCGCGCGCGTCGAGGGCAACGACATCGGCTACGGCTCCATCTGCGCGGCCGGCCCGCACGCCTGCACGCTGCACTGGGTGCGCAACGACGGCCCGGTCCGCTCCGGCGACCTGCTCCTGCTGGACGCGGGCGTGGAGACGCACACCCTCTACACCGCCGACGTCACGCGCACGCTGCCGGTCAACGGCACGTACGACGAGATCCAGAAGAAGATCTACGACGCGGTGTACGAGTCCCAGGAGGCCGGCATCGCGGCGGTGAAGCCGGGCGCCAAGTACCGCGACTTCCACGACGCCGCCCAGCGCGTGCTCGCGGAGAAGCTCGTCGAGTGGGGCCTGGTCGAGGGCCCGGTCGAGCGGGTCCTGGAGCTGGGCCTGCAGCGCCGCTGGACGCTGCACGGCACCGGCCACATGCTCGGCATGGACGTCCACGACTGCGCCGCAGCCCGGACCGAGACGTACGTCGACGGCACGCTGGAGCCGGGCATGGTCCTCACCGTCGAGCCGGGCCTGTACTTCCAGGCCGACGACCTGACCGTCCCGGAGGAGTACCGCGGCATCGGCGTCCGCATCGAGGACGACATCCTCGTCACCGAGGACGGCAACCGCAATCTCTCCGCGGGCCTGCCGCGCCGCTCCGACGAGGTCGAGGCCTGGATGGCGTCGCTGAAGAGCTGACACGGAGGTGAGGGCCGGGTACCCGAGAGGGGTGCCCGGCCTTCCCGCGCCGGGACGTGCCCGGCGAATTCACCTACCTGGGGGGAGGGTTCTCGTGGACGACTTCTGGTCCGGTGCCGGGATGGACCTGCATCTGGAACCGGACGCGACGGCGGGCCGCCGGGCGGGGCTGGAGAAGGCGCTGCGCGACGCCGTGCGGGACGGACGGCTGGCGCCCGGGACGCGGCTGCCGGCGACCCGCCTGCTGGCCGCCGAACTCGGCGTCTCGCGCGGCACCGCGAAGGCGGCGTACGACCAGCTCGTCGCCGAGGGCTATCTGACGGCGCGACAGGGGTCGGGCACCCGGGTCGCCGACCTGCCGGCCGCCGACGCGCAGGAGCCGGGCGCCGCGGCACGCGCGCGTGCCCCCCGATTCGACCTGCGGCCGGGCAGCCCGGACGTCGGCACGTTCCCTGCGGCGGCCTGGCTGCGGGCCCTGCGCCGCGCCATCGCGACGGCGCCCTCACTGACGTACGACTACGGCGACCCGCGCGGCCGGATCGAGCTGCGCACGGCGCTCTCGGGCTACCTGGGCAGGGCGCGCGGGGTGATCGCTCCGCCCGAGAGGATCGTCATCACCTCCGGGTACGTGCAGGGACTGGCGCTCCTCACCCGTGTCCTGGACGGGGCCGAGGTCGCCATGGAGGACCCCGGGCTCCCCTTCCACCGGGAGGTCGTGCGGCGGGCCGGCGGCGGCGTGGTCCCGGTCCGGGTCGACGAACGCGGTGTCCGCGCTCAGGATCTGGACGGGCAGAAGGCCGTCGTCGTCACCCCGGCGCACCAGTACCCGACCGGCGCGACCCTGCACCCGGAGCGGCGGCGGGCACTGACCGACTGGGCACGCGCGCGTGGAGGGCTGATCGTCGAGGACGACTACGACGGCGAGTTCCGCTACGACCGCCAGCCGGTGGGCGCGCTCCAGGGCATGGCACCGGGTCAGGTCGCCTATCTGGGCACCGCGTCCAAGACCCTGGGGCCGGCCCTGCGGCTGGGCTGGATGGTGCTGCCGCCGCACCTGGTCGACGCGGTGGCCGAGGCCAAGCTGCACAGCGACCACCACACCGAGACCATCGGCCAGTTGGCGCTCGCCGAACTGATCGACAGCCACGCCTACGACCGGCACATACGCGCGTGCCGCCTTCGATACCGGCGCCGCCGGGACCAGCTCCTGGGCCGGCTGGGCCCGCGCCGGGTGCGCGGGATCGCCGCCGGACTGCACGCCCTGGTGGACGTCACCGACGAGGCGGAGACGCTGGCTCGCGCGGAGGCGGAGGGCCTGGCCCTCGGCAGCCTGGCCGAGCACTGGCACACCCCCGGCGCGAACCGCCCCCAGGGCGTGGTCGTCGGCTACGGCACTCCCCGGGAAAGGGTCTACCCCGAGGCTCTGGAAGCGCTGGCGAAGCTCCTGGCCGACGCCTGAGGGCGCGCCGGGCCGGGACACGCCCGACGGGTCCGGCCCGCGCCCCGCGCGGCGCTACACCGCCATCAGCGGGGCGTCCTCACGCCACTTGAGGATCTTGTCGAAGATCACCACCGCGCCGCCGCGGCCCGGCCTGTTGCGGATGTGGACGTGGTCGGCGAGTTCCTGGATGAGGTACAGGCCGCGGCCGTGCTCGGCCTCGGCGCGCGCGGCGCGGAGCGGGCGCCGGCGGCCCGCCGGCGGAAAGCCGGGGCCCGTGTCGGCCACCTCGATGCGGCACTTCTCCCCGTCGAGGAAGGCGGTGACCCGGAACGCGTCACAGGACTCGGTGTCCCCGCCGTGCTCCACCGCGTTCGCGCAGGCCTCGCTCAGGGCCACGGACAGGTCGTAGGAGATCTCGGGGTCGACGCCCGCGGTCTCCATCGTGCCGAGCAGCAGGCGCCGGGCGAGCGGCACGCTCGCGGCGTCACGCCGCAGATGGAGTGACCACCAGATGCTCATGCTCCAGCCTCCCGGCCGCGGCTCGACATACCGTTACGTATTGCCCCGAGTGCCCGTCCATAAGCACTCCGTCGACCCGGCACCGCGCGATCGGCGGACCGGCGGGACGGGGAATCGGTGTATGTGCGGGCCGACGTCATCAGACCGCGACTTTCCGGATCTACCGCATCTTGTGGACCTGCTGTACGGCGGCCCCGGGTCCAGTGGGATGATGGGGCCGCCATGTCTGCCCCCCACCCGCGCACGGCACCCGCCGGACGCGGTCCACGGACCCTGCGGGCTGCGGTGTTCGCCGCGGTCTGCGTCGTGCTGGCCGCGGCCGGGCACTCGCTGGCCTCCTGTGCCGCGGTGCCGCTGTGGACGCTCGGCGCCGGGTTCCTCGGGGCGCTGGTCGTGGTGGCACCGCTCGCCGGGCGGGCGCGTTCCCTGCCGGCGATCGCGGCGCTGCTGGTGGTCGGCCAGACCGTGCTGCACGCCCTGTTCGGCATGGGACAGAGCGGCATGGGCGCCATGGCCATGGGCTCCGCGGGATCGACGGGCTCCGCGCCCGTTCTGTCCGACGCCGAGCTCGTCCAGCGGGCCGCACGGTACGTCTGCGGGGCCACCGCCGCCGCGATCAGCCCGGCCCAGGCCTACCGGATACTCGTCGACGCACACGCCTACGCCGGCGCCGGTGCGGGCCTGAACGCCCCGCACCACCCGGCGGCCTCCCCGTTTCGCCTGGGCGTGGCCGCCCTGCTGCCGTCCCTGCCGATGCTGCTCGTCCACGTCCTGGCCGCCCTCGCCATGGGCTGGGTGCTGCGACGCGGCGACCTGGCCCTGCTGCGGCTGATCGAACTGTCGGCGCACGGAGTCGCCGAGACCGCGCTCGTACGGTCCCTGCGCGGGGCGCTCGCCCTGGTGCGCGCCCTGTGCGCCGGGCTGCCCACGGCGGCCGGTACCGGCCCGCGCCTGCCGCGCGCCGCCGGCTCCGCGCCCCTCACCCCCCGCACCACCGCGCTCCAGCACACGGTGATCCGCCGCGGCCCGCCGTCCGCCGCCGCACTCGCCCTCGCTGCCTGACGCGACGCGACCACCACCCCACCGAGCGGGCTTCCGCCGGGGGAGCGGCCGCCGTCGTGCGGCACGCGCGCGTGCCCGTCCGGCGGGAACACCATTGGTCCCGCTCCGCACGCGCACCCCCACACACCGGAACCCACTCGAAGCGGAGTGCACCCTTATGAAGGCTTCCCGACTCGTCGCCACCGCCGCCGTCGCCGGCTCGGCCGTCCTCGCCCTGTCCGCCCCCGCGTTCGCACATGTCTCCGTGCAGCCCGAGGGCGCCGCCGCCAAGGGCGGCTACGCCGTCGTCGACTTCAAGGTCCCCAACGAGCGCGACAACGCCTCCACCACCAAGGTCGAGGTCAACTTCCCGACCGACCACCCGCTGGCCTCCGTCATGCCGCAGCCGGTGCCCGGCTGGAAGGCCGTCGTCACCAAGTCCCAGCTGGACAAGCCGCTGGAGATGCACGGCAAGAAGATCTCCGAGGCCGTCACCAAGGTCACCTGGACCGCCGACGGCAAGGGCATCGAGCCCGGCTTCTTCCAGAAGTTCCCCGTCTCCGTCGGCACGCTGCCGGAGGACGCCGACCAGCTCGTCTTCAAGGCGATCCAGACGTACTCCAACAAGGAGGTCGTGCGCTGGATCGAGGTGCCGCAGAAGGGCCAGGAGGAGCCGGACAACCCGGCGCCGGTGCTCCAGCTGACCGCGGCCTCCGAGGGTGACGGACACGACGCGTCGGCCAAGGACACCGCCGACACCAAGCCCGCCGCCCAGACCACCGCCGCCGACTCCGCCAAGAGCGGCAGCGACACCACCGCCCGCGTCCTCGGCATCGTCGGCATCCTCGTCGGCGCGGCCGGCGTGGCCTACGGCGTACTCGCCGGCCGCAGGCGGACCACCGCCTGATCCGCGGCCAGTCCGTCACGCGCTCCGGGGGTCGTGCCACTCCCGCGTACGGCCCCCGGTGCGCGCCGGAGTTCTCACATCTGGGACATTTCTCTATGCACAACAAGACCTTCGTCGCGGCCGCGCTGCTCGCCGCGGCCGCCATGACCCTCTCCGCCTGCGACAGCGGGGACGACGGCAGGAAGCCCGTCGCCGTCGTCTCCGAGGACACCTCGCAGAAGGCCGCGACCGTCCTCGACCAGCCGTTCGAGAAGCCGGACCTGGTCCTCACGGACACCCAGGGAAAGAAGTACGACCTCCGCGAGGAGACCACCGGCCACCCGACACTCGTCTACTTCGGCTACACCCACTGCCCCGACGCCTGCCCGCTGACCATGAGCAACATCGCGGTCGCGAAGAAGGCACTGCCCAAGGCCCAGCAGGACGACCTGCGCGTGGTGTTCGTCACGACCGACCCGGACCGCGACACCCCGGCCGAACTCGGCAAGTGGCTCAAGGGAATCGACCCGCGGTTCATAGGACTGACCGGCGACTTCTCGACCATCCAGGCCGGCGCGCGCACTCTCGGCATCTCCATCGAGCCGACCACCAAGGACAAGAACGGCAAGCTCGTCTCGATGCACGGCACCCAGGTGATCGCCTTCTCGCCGAAGACCGACGCCGGATACGTCCTCTACGGCGAGAACGCCACCGTCGACGACTACACCAAGGACCTCCCCAGGATCGTCAAGGGGGAGAACCCGTGAGCCGGCCGGCAGCGGCGGCCGCACTCGTGGCCACGGCCCTGACCGGCACCACCCTGCTGACCGGCTGCGGCGCGTCCTCGGACACCGGCGACACGAAGGCCGACCTCTCCGTCCACTCGGCCTACATGCCCCAGCCCGTCTCGGCCTCGATGGCTGCCGGCTTCCTGACCATAGAGAACAAGGGCGGCGCCAAGGACGAACTCACCTCTGTCACCAGCGCCCAGGCCGAGGACGTCACCGTGCACCAGACGGCCGGCGGGGTCATGACGGAAGCAGGCCCCCTGACCGTCCCCGCCCACGGCCGCCTCGTGTTCAAGAGCGGCGGCAACCACCTGATGTTCGACCAGTTGAAGCGCGCGCCCCGGCAGGGCCAGACGGTCCCCGTCGAACTGCACTTCGCCGAATCCGGCACCGTCAAGGTCGAGATGCCGGTGAAATCGGCCACATACAACCCCGCGACCGGACACTGAGGGAGGGACCACCTTGTCGCAGACCATCGCCCCACGCTTCCGGGCCCTGACGCTGCTGCTCCTGGCCGTCGCCGGCGTGCTCCTCGCCGGAGCCGCCCCGGCCTCCGCGCACGCCGCGCTGACCGGCAGCGATCCGCAGCAGGGGGTGGTGGTCGACAAGGCGCCCTCCCAGGTGTCGCTGACGTTCTCCGAGCAGGTCGCGATGAGCGACGACTCGCTGCGCGTCCTGGACCCCAAGGGCAACCGCGTCGACACCGGGAAGCCCGCCAACGTCAGCGGGACGACGTACGCCGTGCGCCTGCACAGCGGACTGCCGGACGGCACCTACACCGTCGCCTACCAGGTGGTCTCGGCCGACAGCCACCCCGTCGGCGGTGCCTATACCTTCTCCATCGGCGCCCCCTCCAAGACGTCCGCCACGGTCGGCGACCAGACGGTGGGCGGCGGGATCGTCGGCGCGCTCTACGGGGTCGGGCGGTACGTGTCGTACGCCGGCTTCATCGTCCTGGCCGGCGGGGCCGCCTTCGTACTGGCCTGCTGGCAGCGCGGCTCGGGCGTGCGGGCGGTGCAGCGGCTCGTCGTATCCGGCTGGGTCGCGCTCACCGCGGCCACGCTCGCGCTGCTGCTCCTGCGCGGCTCCTACACCACTTCCGGAAAGATCGGGGACGTCTTCGACCTGACGCTTCTCGGGCAGGTGCTCCAGACCAAGACCGGGGCGGCGCTCGTGTCCCGGCTGCTGCTGCTCGCCGCGGCTGCGCTGTTCGTCGCGGTGCTCTTCGGCGAGTACCAGAAACGCGCGGACGACGAGAAGCGCGATCTGACCTTCGGGCTCGCGATCGGCGGCACCGTGGTCGCCGTCGGCCTCGCCGCCAGCTGGTCCATGGCCGAGCACGCCTCGACCGGTCTCCAGCCGGGCATCGCGATGCCGGTCGACGTCGTCCACCTGCTCGCCGTGGCCGCCTGGCTCGGCGGGCTCGCCGCGCTCCTGGTCTCGCTGTACCGGGCGCCCGCCGAGACCCCGATCGAGGCCGCGGCCGTACGCCGCTTCTCCCGCCTCGCCTTCGGCTCCGTCCTCGCGCTGGTCGCGACCGGCACCTACCAGTCCTGGCGCCAGGTCGGCTCCTGGCCGGCGCTCACCGATACGCGCTACGGGCAGCTGCTCCTCATCAAGATCGCTCTGGTGCTGCTGATGGTCGGCATCGCCGCCACCTCCCGCCGCTGGACGGGCCGCTTGGCGGAGACGGCCGTCACGAAGGCGCCGGCCACGGCACGCGCGAAGGTCGCGGCGGCCGCGGGCAGGAAGTCCGGTTCGGACGCGACGACCGGGGCCGACGCCGACTCGAAGACCGGTGCCGGGAAGGGCGGGGCAGGGGCCGCGGGGTCCGGAAAGGCCGGGGCCGGGAAGGCGGCTGGTAAGGCCGAGGCGGGGAAGGCGGGCGCCGGGAAGGCGGGCGCCGGTGGGAAGGACGCGGCCAAGGGGAAGACCGGCGGCAAGGCGCAGCCCGGTGGCAAGGCGGCGAAGGGCGAGGCCGCACGGCGCGCCGCCCAGCTCGCCCGGCAGCAGGCCGCCGTGGACACCGCACGGCAGAAGCGGCTGCGGGACGCCGACCCCCACCGCTTCGGGCTGCGTAGGTCCGTCCTGATGGAGGCCGGTGTCGCCGTCGTGCTGCTCGTGGTCACCACCGTGCTGACGCAGACCGAACCGGGGCGCACGGAGACCGAGGCCAAGGCCGCCACGTCGTCCTCCTCGCCCTCTTCCTCGTCCTCCGCGGCGGGCGCCGTCACGCTCGACATGCCGTTCGACACCGGCGGCAAGGACGGCAAGGGCGTCGTACGGATCGACATCGACCCGGCCCGCGTGGGCGGCAACGAGTTGCACATCTTCGCCCTCGGGCCCAACGGACGCCTCCGCGACGTCGCGGAGCTCAAGATCTCCTTCACCCTGGCCACGAAGGACATCGGCCCGCTCCCGGTGAACCCCGAGCACGTCACCACCGGACACTGGGTGGCGAGCGGAGTGCAGATCCCCATGGCGGGCGACTGGAAGGTCGACGCGACCGTGCGGACCTCCGACATCGACCAGGTGTCCGTCACCAAGAACGCGCAGATCGGCTGAACCGCACCATGACCGACCAGTCCACCCCGGAGGCCACCTCCTCCAACTCCGCGCGCGCGGCGACCGCGCCCGCGCGGGCCGGCACGGGAGGAGGAGAAGGAGGAGGAGGAGCCGGAGCCGGCGTGTCGCGACGGCGGCTGCTCGGCACCGCCGGAGCCACCGGACTCGTCCTCGGCGCGGCCGGCGCCGGCCTCGGCTACACCGCGGCGCCCGCCGGTGCCACCCCGCTCACCTCGCTCGGCGCCGACCGGGCGAGGTTTCACGGGAAACATCAGCCCGGCATCACCGACGCCCTCCAGGCCCGCGGCCATCTCGTCGCCTTCGACCTCGCGCCCGGAGCGGGCCGCAGGGAGGCCGCCGCGCTGCTGCGCCGCTGGTCGGCGACGGCCGAGCGGCTGATGGCGGGTGAACCGGCCCCGCACGACGACACCGACGTGGCACTGGACGCGGGGCCCTCGGCGCTGACGGTCACCTTCGGCTTCGGCCACTCCTTCTTCGACCGGACGGACCTGAGCCGGCAGCGGCCCGGCGCTCTCGACCCGCTGCCCGACTTCTCCTCCGACCGGCTCGACCAAGCACGCAGCAACGGCGATCTGTGGGTGCAGATCGGCGCGAACGACGCGCTGGTCGCCTTCCACGCCCTGCGCGCCCTCCAGAAGGACGCGGGCGGCGCCGCCCGCGTCCGCTGGCAGATGAACGGCTTCAACCGCTCCCCCGGAGCCACCGCGCGGCCCATGACGGCCCGCAACCTGATGGGGCAGATCGACGGCACCCGCAACCCGAAGCCCGCGGACCCGGACTTCGACCGGCGCCTCTTCGTGCCCGCGAACGGCGAGCCCGCCTGGATGGCGAACGGCTCCTACGTCGTCGTACGCCGCATCCGGATGCTCCTGGACGACTGGGAGAAGCTGTCGCTCACCCAGCAGGAGGACGTCATCGGGCGCCGCAAGTCCGACGGGGCGCCGCTCAGCGGCGGCTCCGAGACGACCGCGATGGACCTGGAGAAGACCGGCAAGGACGGCACCTACGTCGTCCCGGTCAACGCCCACGCCCGGATCACCCGGCCCGACCAGAACGGGGGCGCGGCCATGCTCCGGCGCCCCTTCTCCTACCACGACGGCTTCGACACGGACGGCACTCCGGACGCGGGCCTGCTGTTCATCTGCTGGCAGGCGGACCCGCTGCGCGGCTTCGTGCCGGTGCAGCGCAAGCTGGACCGCGGCGACGCGCTGTCGGCGTACGTCCGGCACGAGGCGAGCGGTCTCTTCGCGGTCCCGGGCGGGGCGGCGAAGGGCGAGTACGTGGGGCAGCGGCTGCTGGAGGGGTGAGTACCGCGGGAGGCGGCGGGATAGCACACGTCACACCTGGGGAATCACACCCGTCACACCCGGTTCACCCGCGGGAGGGGCGTCCGTGAGACACGCGAGCCGGGTCCGGCCGCGGCCATTAGGGTGAGGTCATGCCAGCGAGCTACGCGTATCTCGGCCCCGAGGGCACCTTCACCGAAGTCGCCCTGCGCACCCTTCCCGAGACGGCCACGCGGGAACTGGTCCCGTACGTGTCCGTGCAGTCGGCGCTGGACGCCGTCCGGGCCGGCGAGGCCGAGGCCGCTTTCGTGCCGATCGAGAACTCCGTCGAGGGCGGCATCACCACCACGCTCGACGAGCTGGTCGCGGGCCAGCCGCTGATGATCTACCGCGAGGTGCTGCTGTCGATCACCTTCGCGCTGTTGGTCAGGCCCGGTACGACGCTGTCGGACATCAAGACGGTCACCGCTCACCCGGCCGCCCAGCCGCAGGTGCGCAACTGGCTCTCGGCGAACCTCCCGGACGCCGTCTGGGAGTCGGCCGCCTCGAACGCGGACGGCGCCCGCCTGGTCCAGGAGGGCCGCTACGACGCCGCGTTCGCCGGTGAGTTCGCCGCCGCGCGGTACGGGCTCGTGCCGCTGGAGACGAACATCCACGACGCGGAGAACGCGCAGACACGGTTCGTGCTGGTCGGCCGGCCCGCGCGGCCCGCCGCGCCGAGCGGTACGGACAAGACGTCCGTGGTGCTGTGGCAGCGCGACGACCATCCCGGCGGGCTGCGCGACCTGCTCGGCGAGTTCAGCACCCGCGGTATCAACCTGATGCTGCTCCAGTCCCGCCCGACCGGCGCAGGCATCGGCAACTACTGCTTCTGCGTCGACGCCGAGGGCCACATCAACGACCGCCGGATGGCGGAGGCCCTGATGGGGCTCAAGCGGATCTGCCTCCAGGTCCGCTTCCTGGGCTCGTACCCGCGGGCGGACGCCGACACGGCGGACCTGCGGCCCCGGCTGACCGGGACCTCGGACGAGGAGTTCGTGGCGGCGGCGGACTGGGTGGCACGCTGCCAGGACGGTCGTTTCTAGCCGTCGCGCCGATTCCGGCCGGTGCTGGCTGCGGATGCTCGTTGTCCACAGAAGTTATCCACACCCTCCCGTCCTCGGCCCTCTCGACCTGGGGACAAGTCGACATCCAATGGGCACTCGGTCGACAAGTCGCCCTTCAGCATCCAAGAGCGGTCGAGGGCGCACAGGTCACCCTTCGTCCACCTGTCTCCTTTGGTTCATCTTTTGGGGCGACCTCTTTCCACCCGAAAGTGGGCACCCTGGCACATCGGGACGGGAATTCCTCCGCCCGCAGCACGCTTCCGGAGTGATCAATTCCGAAATCCACAGATCTTCCACACAGCCTGTGGAAAACTCTCCGCCGACTGTGGATCCCTGTGGACAACTCGACCCCAAGTCCCGTTCCGCACACGGGAATCAGGTCAACCCAACGCCCGCCACGTGCCTCGTTCCAGGGAGACGGGCCTCCATTATTGACACGGGAGGCAATTCCCCCATAACGGCACGTACGGCATGGTTCGCAATACTGAGTCGTGGGGTGGAACGTCGCACCGGTAGCCTTGACCGCGTGATTGACCTTCGTCTGCTCCGTGAGGACCCCGACCGTGTGCGCGCCTCGCAGCGTGCCCGTGGAGAGGACGTCGCGCTCGTCGACTCCCTCCTGTCTGCCGACGAGCGGCGCAGGTCGTCCGGCGTCCGCTTCGACGAGCTGCGCGCCGAGCAGAAGGCGCTGGGCAAGCTCATCCCCAAGGCCTCGGGTGACGAGAAGGCCGAGCTGCTGAAGCGGGCGGGCGCGCTCGCCGCCGACGTCAAGACCGCCGACGCCGAGCGCGACGCGGCCGACGCCGAGACCCAGGAACTCCTCCTCCGGCTCGGCAACCTCATCCACCCCGACGTGCCCGTCGGCGGCGAGGAGGACTTCGTCACGCTGGAGACGCACGGGACGATCCGCGACTTCGCCGCCGAGGGCTTCGAGCCCAGGGATCACCTGGAGCTGGGCCAGCTCCTCGGCGCGATCGACGTGGAGCGCGGCGCGAAGGTCTCCGGCTCGCGCTTCTACTTCCTCACCGGTGTCGGCGCCCTGCTGGAGCTGGCGCTGGTGAACGCGGCGATCGCTCAGGCCACCGCGGCCGGCTTCACGCCGATGCTGACTCCCGCGCTGGTCCGCCCCCAGTCGATGGCGGGCACGGGCTTCCTCGGCCAGGCGGCCCAGGACGTCTACCACCTCGACAAGGACGACCTGTACCTGGTCGGCACCTCCGAGGTGCCGCTGGCGGCGTACCACATGGACGAGATCATCGACGCCGAGCGCCTGCCGCTGCGGTACGCCGGGTTCTCGCCGTGCTTCCGCCGCGAGGCCGGCTCGCACGGCAAGGACACCAAGGGCATCTTCCGCGTCCACCAGTTCGACAAGGTCGAGATGTTCTCCTACGTCCGCCCCGAGGAGTCGCAGGAGGAGCACCGGCGGCTGCTGGAGTGGGAGAAGCAGTGGCTGACCTCGCTGGAGCTGCCGTTCCGTGTGATCGACGTCGCCTCGGGCGACCTGGGCGCCTCGGCCTCGCGCAAGTTCGACTGCGAGGCGTGGGTTCCGACTCAGGACAAGTACCGCGAGCTGACCTCGACCTCGGACTGCACCGAGTTCCAGTCCCGCCGGCTCCAGATCCGCTTCCGTGACGGCAAGGCGGTCCGCCCGCTGGCGACGCTCAACGGCACGCTGTGCGCCGTCCCGCGCACGATCGTCGCGCTCCTGGAGAACCACCAGCAGGCCGACGGCTCCGTGCGGGTGCCGGAGGTGCTGCGTCCCTACCTCGGCGGCCGGGAGGTTCTGGAACCGGTGGCCAAGTGAGACCCGCCGCCGGGCCGTTCCCCTACAAGCTGATCGCGACCGACCTCGACGGGACGCTTCTGCGCTCCGACGGGTCGGTCTCCCGGCGCACCCGTGAGGCGCTCGCCGCGGCCACCGCGGCGGGTGCCGCGCATCTCGTCGTCACCGGCCGCGCGGTGCCCTGGACCCGGCACGTCCTGGACGACCTCGGCTATCGGGGCCTCGCCGTCTGCGGTCAGGGCGCCCAGGTGTACGACGCCGGGGAGCACCGTCTGCTGACCTCGGTGACCCTGGACCGGCAACTGGCGGCGGTGGCCCTGGCCAAGATCGAGGCGGAGGTCGGTCCGCTGTATCTGGCGGCGAGCCGCGACGGCCTGGACGGCGAGGTGCTGGTCGGGCCCGGCTACGCGGCGGGCCCGCTTCCGGCGACGCCGTTCACGGACGTCGCGGATCTGTGGAGCGCGCCCCTCAACAAGATCTACGTCCAGCACCCGGACCTCACGGACGACGAACTGGCCGACGTGGCCCGCCGGACCGCCGGCGGTTTCGTCTCGGTCACCATGGCCGGCGAGGGCATCGTCGAACTGCTGCCGCTGGGCCTGTCCAAGGCGACGGGGCTTTCGCTGGCCGCGCGGCGACTGGGTCTGAAGGCGGCGGACGCCATCGCCTTCGGCGACATGCCCAACGACATCCCGATGTTCGCCTGGGCGTCGCGGGGCGTGGCCATGGCCAACGCCCACGACGAACTGAAGGCGGTCGCGGACGAGGTGACGGCCTCGAACGACGAGGACGGCATCGCGGTGCTGCTGGAGAAGCTGGCGGGCTGAACCTTCGGTCTCGGCGGAGGATGCACGGATCGAACGTGCGCGGGGGTGACCCCGACCGCGGCTTGAACCAAGCCGGTGCCTTGCCACTCGGCCAATCCTCCGGGTGGGCGGCCCACGCGAAGGGATTCGCGTGCTCGAAGCGGCCGCCCCGGGCAACTCCCCGTGCGGAGCGGGCTCGACGGGGCCGGTAGTTACTCCGGAGCCCGCCGCGGGCTGCCCTGTCGGGAGCCCGGCGTACTGCCGTGCATCGGCATCGCCCAGCTCCTCTCCCAGAACGTGGCGCCGGCACGATCCGGCGCGGTGAACACCACCACTGTGCCGCTACGACGGCGGCGGCGCCACCGAATTACCGGGCGCCCCGGGCCTCTTCACCTGCGCCGCCACCGACGCCGTCGGGCCTTGCCGAAGAACCATCCGGCGGGCGGCTCGTCGGAACGCCACGGCTGGGGCTCGGGCTCCTCGCGCCGCCAGCGCGCGGCAAGCATCCGCGCCCGGGCGGAGGGCTCGGCGGTCCCGGCGCCCCGTATGAAGTCGGCGTCCAGGACGACGTCGTCCCACGTGTCCCCGGTCGCCTCCCGGCCCTCGCTCTCCGGCACGTCGCCCGCCATCACATCCTCCTGCCGTTTCATCCGCTTTGCCCAGTGTGCCCGCGTGGAGGTGAAGCCTCCGTCAAGGCCGGGCACGACCGCCCGGCCTTGAGCGAATGCCCCCTACTCCTCGCCTGCGAGGGTCAGCGACCGCAGTTTCTGTCCGGCGTACCAGGTGGCCAGGACGGTCACCACCACCAGCAGCACGGTCGCCGTCGGCAGCCCGACGTCGGAGGTGACCATGTCCCCGCCGGAGACCTTGTGCGCCACGGCCAGCGCCCACTGCTGGACGCTCAGCGTGCGCGCCCCGGCCACCAGGGAGCCGAACAGCGCTTCCCAGACCAGCGCGTAGACGAGCCCGAAGACCACCGCGTGCCGGGAGACCGTGCCCAGCAGGAGGAAGAGGGCCGCGTAGGCGATGGAGGCGACCAGCGCGGCCACCGTGTAGGCGACGGCGATCTGCTGTCCGTTGCCGTTGAGGATCAGCCCGGCGACCAGGGTCGGCACCGCGGAGAAGACCATGGTCACCGCGATCGCCACGATCAGCTTGGTGAAGATGATCGTCGGCCGCTTGAGCGGTTTGGACAGCAGGTACACCACCGAGCCGTCGTCGATCTCCGGACCGATCGCTCCGGTGCCGGCGATGACGCCGATGATCGGCACCATGGTGGCGAGCGCGAACCCGCCCAGGACGTTCACCGTGGTCTGGTCGTCGGCTCCGGCGAGGGCGCGGACGGCCGTGGCGATCACGATCAGCAGCAGCGGCAGCGCGCCGAGGATGAGGGCCCGGCGACGGCCGAGCAGGGCCCGGTAGGTGAGCCGGGCGACTGTGGGGTCGTACATCTTCGGCCTCCTACGCCGCGACCAGATACGAGAAGACGGACTCGAGGGACTCGTCGGAGGGCGAGACCGTGTGCAGCCGGATGCCGTGGTCGCGGGCGACCCGCGGCAGCAGGGTGGTGAACCGGCCGAAGTCGACGGCCTGGACGCGCAGCGCGCCCTCGGCGAGGTCGACCTCGATGCCGGACGTCGACGGGTCGGCGATCAGCGCGGCCGCCAGTGCCCGGTCGTCGCTGGAGCGCACCAGGTAGCGGTGGGGCCGGTCGGTCATCAGGCGGCGGATCCTGCGGAAGTCGCCGCTGGCGGCGTGCCGTCCGGCGACCACGACCTCGATGTGCCAGGCGAGTTGTTCGACCTCCTCCAGGATGTGGGAGGAGAACAGCACGGTGCGGCCCTCGTCGCCCATGCGCCGCAGCAGGTCCATCAACTGCATGCGCTGGCGCGGGTCCATGCCGTTGAACGGCTCGTCGAGCAGGAGCAGCGAGGGGTCGTGGACCAGCGCGGAGGCCATCTTCACGCGCTGGCGCATGCCCTTGGAGTAGGTGGAGATCTTCCGGTCCTGCGCGTACTCCATCTCAACCGTGGCGAGCGCCTTCTGGGCGGCCTTGGCGCCCAGGCCGTGCAGTTCGGCGTTGGCGACGACGAACTCGCGGCCGGTGAGGAAGTCGTACATCGCCTCCCGCTCGGGGACGATGCCGATGTGCTGGTAGATCTTCTCGTTGCGCCACACCGCCTGCCCGTCGAGGGTGACCGTGCCGGTGGAGGGCGCGAGGAAGCCGGCCATCATGTTGATCAGCGTGGACTTCCCGGCGCCGTTGGGGCCGAGCAGTCCGGTGACGCCGGGTCCGATCGTCATGGTGATGTCGTTGACGGCGACCACGTTGCCGAACCAGCGGGAGACGTGGTCGATGCTGAGGGTCGTCACAGTCCCACCTTCTTGTAGCGGCGCAGCAGGAGACCGTATGCGGCGGCGATGACGCCGAGGGCGACGAGGACGTGGACGACGCCCTGTCCGCTGCCCGGGCCGACACCGCCGGGTGCCGAGGAGGTCGCGCCCAGGAAGGCGGTCTGCACACCGTCGACGAGGGTGACCGGTGAGAACAGGCCGATCCAGGGGATGGCGCCGGAGTTGTTCCGGACCTCCGCGATGGCCTGGAGGGTGGAGACGGCTCCGTAGGAGATGACCAGCACGGCGATCACGGCGGCGATGCCGAAGCCGCGCCGCGGGGTGACTGCGGCGATGACGAGGGCGATGCCGGCGAAGAGCAGTGAGAGCAGTGCCACGGAGACGACTCCCTCGGCGAATCCCTTGGTCTGGTCGGTGAAGTCCATCTTGGCCAGCAGCGCGCCCACGTAGAGCACGAGCAGCGGGGCGGCGGTCAGGATGAACAGCGCGGAGGCCAGCGCCGCGTACTTGGCGCGCACGTAGTCGGCGGTCTCGATGGGGCGTGAGAAGTACAGCGGCACGGTCTTGAAGCGCAGGTCGCGCGAGACGGACTGGGGTGCCTGCGAGGCGACGTACAGGCTGATGACGCCCTGCATGATGATGGCGTAGCGCGTGTACTCGATGGGCAGGTCCTTGGCCTTGGTGGCGACCGCGACGGCGACGATGATGGCCGCGGGCACGCACATCACCACGAACAGCAGCATCGGCAGCACCTTGGACTTCACCGAGCGGCCGAGGCCGTAGGCGCCGCGCAGGGACTGCGAGTACAGCGAGCGGCGGGCGTAGGCGCGGCCGAGGCGGGGGCCGTCGTAGCTGCGGTAGCCGATGTTGTGGATGCGGGTCTGGTCACCCGTGGGCGCTGCCGCGGTGTGTTCAACCGCCATGGCCGACCGCCTCCTTACCCTGTGCGTCGTGCTGTTCGTCGCTGTCCCGGAAGACCTCCGAGATGTGGTGGCGTCGCTGCTCCATGCGCACGAGGCCGAGGCCGAGGTCCACGATCGCGTCCCTTACCAGGTCGTAGGTCTCCTCGCCCTGGGCGGTGAGCAGCAGGACGTGTCCCGCGCCCGGCAGGCCGGTGCCGTCCTGGGTCTCGACCCCGCGCGTGTGGAGCGCTTCGCGCACCGCGCGGGTGCCGTCCGGGTGCTCGTCGCTGTCGGTGACCTCGATGGCGAGGGTCGTCGTGGTCTGGGTGAAGTCGGTGGTGGAACTGGAGCGCAGGAGCTTGCCGCCGTCGACGACGACCACGTGGTCGCAGGTGCGCTCCAGTTCACCCAGGAGGTGGGAGGTGACCAGGACGGAGATGCCGAAGTCGGTGTGGATGCGGCGGATCAGGCCGAGCATGTCGTCGCGGCCGACCGGGTCGAGGCCGTTGGTCGGCTCGTCGAGGAAGACCAGCTGCGGGTCGTGCACCAGGGCCTGGGCGAGCTTCACTCGCTGCTTCATACCCGTGGAGTAGCCGCCGATGGGGCGGTAGCGCTCCTCGTACAGGCCGACGTGGCGCAGGGTGTCCGCCGTGCGCTCGCGCGCGGCGGTCGGGGGCAGGCCGGACATGCGCGCCATGTGGACGACGAACTCGGTGGCCGAGACGTCCGGCGGCAGGCAGTCGTGCTCCGGCATGTAGCCGACGCGCTCGCGGATGGCGGCGCCCTCGGTGGCGACGTCGAGGCCGAGCACCTCGGCGCGGCCCTCGGTGGCGGGGGACAGACCCAGCAGGATCTTGATGAGTGTGGACTTGCCGGCTCCGTTGGCGCCGACGAGTCCGGT
This sequence comes from Streptomyces sp. NPDC087787, assembly GCF_044743035.1. Taxonomy (NCBI): domain Bacteria; kingdom Bacillati; phylum Actinomycetota; class Actinomycetes; order Kitasatosporales; family Streptomycetaceae; genus Streptomyces; species Streptomyces sp. NPDC087787. Next base: position 230,362 of record NZ_JBIUVQ010000005.1, on the reverse strand, counting down.
CACACCCGGTCCGACGTCCACGGAGAGCCGGTCAAGCGCGGTCACCCGTGGGAACCGCTTGCTCAGGCTTTCGGTCGCGATCACAGTCACGTCTTCGACGGTAGTGATCCGGACCACGCCGGTCGTCAGACCCGAGAGCCGTCTTCGGGTCCCCCTCGAGTATTACGTGGACCCTAGGGGTTGGACCCTGGGGGCCGGGCGGCCCACGGAGTTCCGGCACCCGGACCGCGTTGTTGACGCCTGGTCTAACAAGTGCCGGAGTCGCCAGGACCACGGCAGCACGGGCACGGCGCGGGCACAACACAGGCAGGTACGGCAGTCGATCCGACCCGGGCGGAGAAGGTGGCCGACGCGGTCCTGCGCGCGGTGGTGCGCGACGAGGCGGTGGTGGCGGTCACGCCGGAGGCCCGTCTCCTGCGCGCGATGTCCCGCTTCAGCGCGCGGGCGCGACGCCGGCTCGCGCGGGTGCAACCACCGCTGGGTACTGCGGATCCGGGCCAACGTGCCTGAATCGGCGATCAGTTGTCCACAGGCATGCGCCCCTGACCTGTGGACAACATCACTTTGCTGTGGATCAAACCTCGCGGGCGAAATTGACCTGCGTGATCCGTGTCTCTCCCAGCATGCTGGTGGCATGGACGAAAGACGCACCGTGAAGGTGTCGAAGTACCTCGCCAAGCACCTTCGCCACCAGCCCGAGCGGATCGGACTCACCCTCGACGAGGGCGGCTGGGTCGAGATCGACGCACTGATCATGGCGGCGTCCGCGCACGGTTTCCGGTTCACCCGCGAGGAACTGGACCACGTGGTCGCCACCAACGACAAGCGGCGCTTCGCGATCGAGGGCAGCCGCATCCGCGCCAGTCAGGGCCACACCATCGATGTCGACCTCGGGCTGCCGGCCGCGACGCCGCCGCCGTACCTCTACCACGGGACCGTGGCCGGCAGGCTGGAGGCGATCCGCAGCGAGGGGCTTCGGCCGATGAACCGGCATGACGTGCACCTCTCGCCCGACCGCGAGACCGCGACCCGCGTCGGCGCCCGCCGTGGTCGCCCGGTCGTCCTCGCGGTGGACGCGGCCGCCATGCACCGCGACGGCCATGTCTTCCATGTCAGCGCCAACGGGGTGTGGCTGACACAGTCCGTGCCGCCCCGGTACCTGCGGTTTTCCGAGACTCGCTGACCGTCTCGGTCCACGGCCGCCGGCCACCCGCGGTGACCGTTTCACGTGAAACACCCGCGAGTGTCTAGTCTCGGTTCCATGAGTTTGCGCCTGAGCACCGTGATCCTTCCGTATCGCCGCTGGCACGAGGGCGGCCGTTCGGCATGGACACGTGCCGAACAGCTCGGCTTCCACGCCGCCTACACCTACGACCACCTGTCCTGGCGCAGCTTCCGCGACGGCCCGTGGTTCGGAGCCGTGCCGACACTGACCGCCGCCGCGGCCGTGACGGAGCGGATGCGGCTGGGCACCCTCGTGACCTCGCCGAACTTCCGGCACCCGGTCACTCTCGCCAAGGAACTGATCTCCCTCGACGACATCTCCGGGGGCCGGATCACACTCGGCATCGGCGCGGGCGGCACCGGCTTCGATGCCACCGCCCTCGGGCAGGAGCCCTGGACGCCGCGGGAGCGGGCCGACCGCTTCGCCGAGTTCGTCGCGCTGCTCGACCAGCTGCTGACCGAGGACGCGGTGTCGTACGAGGGCGACTTCTACGCGGCGCACGAGGCGCGCAACATCCCCGGCTGCGCGCAGCGCCCCCGGCTGCCGTTCGCCGTGGCCGCGACCGGGCCACGCGGGCTGCGGCTCGCCGCACGGTACGGACAGGCCTGGGTGACCACGGGTGACCCGAAGCTCTACGAGAACAGCACGCCGGAGCAGTCCGTGCAGGCCCTTCGCGCCCAGACCGAGAAGCTCGCGGACGCGTGCGCCGCTGCGGGCCGTGACGCCTCCGAGCTCGACAAGATCCTGCTCACCGGATTCACCCCCGACCGCGGGCGTCCGCTGGAGTCCCTGGACGCGTTCGTCGACTTCGCGGGCCGCCACCGGGAGCTGGGCTTCGCCGAGATCGTGATCCACTGGCCGATCCCCGACTCGGACTTCGCCGCGGACCAGAAGGTCTTCGAGCGGATCGCCATGGAAGCGCCCTCCCAGCTGACGTGACCGAGGCAACCCCTCAGATGTGCGAACTCTCGCACGATCGTGCGGACATATAGGCGACAATGACGCGGTGACCTCAGCGACTCGACAGCCAGAGACCCCGGCCTCACCCCAGCTCTCGACCTCGTTCGAGCCGGGGGGCACCCCCGGCTTCCCGCCTCGGCTGATCGCCACCGATCTCGACGGCACCCTGCTGCGCGACGACAAGTCGGTCTCCCCGCGCACGATCGCCGCCCTGGCGGCGGCCGAGGAGGCGGGCATCGAGGTCTTCTTCGTCACCGGCCGCCCGGCCCGCTGGATGGACGTGGTCAGCGACCACGTCCACGGCCATGGTCTGGCGATCTGCGGCAACGGCGCCGCCGTGGTCGACCTGCACGGCGGTCCCGGCGCCCACCGCTTCGTGAAGGTGCGCGAGCTGGCCCGGGAGACCGCGCTGGACGCCGTACGGCTGGTGCGCGAGGCGGCTCCGGGCACGATGTTCGCGGTGGAGCAGACCTACGGCTTCTACCAGGAGCCGGCCTATCCGAAGCTGCACATGGAGCTGCCCGACGTCCTCGCACCGGCCGAGGCGCTGCTGGTGCCGGGCGGAGTCGGTACCGACCAGCCGATCCTGAAGATCCTCGCCCACCACCCCACGCTGGACCCCGACGCCTTCCTCGCCGTCGCCCGCCTCGCCGCCGGCGAGCACGTCTCCATCACCCGGTCCAGCCCCAGCGCCCTGCTGGAGATCAGCGGTCCGGGCGTCTCCAAGGCGAGCACTCTGGCCCTGTGCTGTGCCGAGCGCGGCATCTCCCAGGAGGAGGTCGTCGCCTTCGGCGACATGCCGAACGACGTCGAGATGCTCACCTGGGCCGGCCGGTCCTACGCCATGGGCAACGCGCACCCCGCCGCGATCGCCGCGGCGTCCGGACGGACGGTCGCCAACAACGAGGACGGCGTCGCCGTCATCATCGAGCGGTTGCTGGGGGAGCGGCCGTAGCGGGGGCCGCCCGCCGGGGGGCGGCCCGCCGGGGGGCGGCCCGCGAACGAGCCGCTACCCCACGCCCACCAGCAGCTCCGTCTGCGTCTCCCGTTCGACCATCCGCCGCAGCGGTCCCGGCAGCACGGCCAGTTCCGCGTACGGTCCCCGCTGGACGACGCGCCCCTCGTCGAGGACGATCACCTCGTCCACGGCCTCCAGCCCGGCCAGACGGTGGGTGATGAGCAGCGTCGTACGGCCCTCGGTGGCGGCCAGCAGATCGGCGGTGAGCGCGTCGGCGGTCGCCAGGTCGAGGTGTTCGGCGGGTTCGTCGAGCACCAGCACCGGGAAGTCGGCGAGCAGCGCGCGGGCCAGGGCCAGCCGCTGACGCTGGCCGCCCGACAGCCGGGCACCGTGCTCGCCGACGAGCGTGTCGAGACCGTCGGGCAGGGCGTCGACCCAGCCGAGCAGCCGGGCCCGGGCGAGGGCGTCCCGCAGGTCTGCCTCGGTCGCGTCCTTCTTCGCGAGCAGCAGGTTCTCGCGAACGGAGCTGTCGAAGAGGTGCGCGTCCTGGGCGCACAGGCCGACCAGCCGCCGTACGTCGTCGCCGGCCAGGGCTCGGGCGTCGACGCCGCCGAGGGTGTACGTGCCCGCCTCCGCGTCGAGAAAGCGCAGCAGTACCTGGGCGAGCGTCGTCTTGCCGGAGCCGGACGGCCCGACCACGGCGACCCTGCGGCCCTCCTGGAGCGTCAGGTCGACTCCGGTGAGCGCCGCCCGGTTCTGCCCCGCGTACCGCGCCGTCAGGTCGCTGACGGTGAGCGGGAACGGCGAGGCGGGCGCCGGCAGGGGCCGCTCCGGTTCACGGACGGGCTCGGGGGCGTCCAGGACCTCGTGGACCCGCTCCGCGCTACGGCGTACCCGGTGCCGGTGGCGTACGGCGAGCGGCATGCCGAGGACCGCTTCGAAGGCGGCGAGCGGGGTGAGGACGACAACGGCCATGGTCACGCCGCCGAGCCGCCCGTCGGCGACCGCCTGGGCGCCGACCAGGGCGGCCGCGGCGACGGTCAGTCCGGAGACCAGCGCGGTCAGCCCGTCGCCGAGCGCGGTGGCGGTGGCGGCACGCGAGTCGATCCGGGTGAGCAGCCGGTCGGCCCGCCGGGTCTCGGCGGTGCGGGCGGGCAGGGCGCCGGCGACGGTCAGTTCGGCGGTTCCGGTGAGCAGTTCGGTCACGCGGGTGGCCAGGGCGCCGCGCGCCGGGGCGAGCCGGTGCTCGGCGCGCCGGGCCACGGCCGCGGTGATCAGCGGGACGCCTGCCCCGGCCGCGAGCAGGCCGGCCGCGAGCACCGCCCCGGCCTCCGGCAGGAGCCAGGCCGTGAAGGCGACGGTGGCGGCGGACACGGTCAGTGCCGCACCGGCGGGCAGCAGCCAGCGCAGCCAGTAGTCCTGGAGCGCGTCCACGTCGGCGACGAGCCGTGTCAGCAGGTCGCCGCGGCGCATCCGGCGCAGCCCGGCGGGCGCCAGCCGCTCCAGTCTCCGGTGGACGGCGACCCGTGTGTCGGCGAGCATCCGCAGCACCGCGTCGTGCGAGACCAGCCGCTCCGCGTACCGGAAGACCGCACGCCCGATGCCGAAGGCCCTGGTCGCCGTGACGGCCACCATCAGGTACAGCACGGGCGGCTGCTGGGACGCCCGGGAGATGAGCCACCCGGAGGTGGCCATCAGCCCGACCGCGCTGCCGAGTGCCAGGCTGCCCAGCAGCAGGGCGAGGGCGAGCCGGCCACGCCGGGGGCCGGACATGGCCCGCACCCGGGCGAGGACGCCTCGCGCGACGGTGGTGGCCTCGGTCGCGGAATCAACCGGGGCGGAAACCGGTCCGGTCTCCGCCGTTCGCACGGAGCGTGTTCCGGCGGCGTGTGTCCGGGCGGTGCGGGGCACGGCCGGCGCCGGCCCGGCGGACTCGGTCCCGTCGAGAGGCACGACTCGGTCCGCCACGTCCAGCAGTGCGGGCCTGTGCACCACGAGCAGCACCGTCCGGCCCGAGGACAGCCGCCGTACCGCGTCCACGACTTCCGCCTCGGTCGCTCCGTCCAGGGCGGCCGTCGGCTCGTCGAGCAGCAGGACGGGCCGGTCGGCGAGGAAGGCCCGGGCGAGCGCGAGCCGCTGCCGCTGCCCGGCGGAGAGCCCGGTTCCGTCCTCTCCGAGCCGGGTTTCCATTGCCTCCGGCAGCGCGTCCACGAACTCCAGCGCACCGGCGTCGGCGAGCGCCCGGCGCACAGTGGTGTCGTCCGCGTCGGGCCGGGCCAGCCGTACGTTCTCGGCGATCGTTCCCGCGTACAGATGCGGCCGCTGTGGAACCCAGGCGATGCGCGAGCGCCACTGCTCCAGGTCGACGTCGGCGAGATCGGCTTCCGCGACGCGCACCCGGCCCGCGCTGGGCTTCACGAATCCCAGCAGGACGTTCAGCAGAGTGGACTTGCCCGCGCCGCTCGGCCCGACGAGCGCGACCGTCTCCCCCGGCCGCACGGAGAAGGACACATCCGTCACCGCGTCCGCGGACCGCCCTGGATAACGGACGCTGACGTCCTCGAAGGTCAGGGCGCCGGTGGGCACGTCCCCGGTGCCGGACTCGGGTACGGGGGTCTCCAGCACGGCGAAGATCTCCTCGGCGGCAGCCAGTCCTTCCGCCGCCGCGTGGTACTGCGCGCCCACCTGACGCAGCGGCAGGTACGCCTCGGGCGCGAGCACCAGGATGACCAGTCCGGTGTAGAGGTCCATGTCGCCGCTCACGAGCCGCATACCGATCGTCACGGCGACCAGCGCCACCGACAGCGTGGCGAGCAGTTCCAGGGCGAAGGAGGACAGGAAGGCGATCCGCAGCGTGCGCATGGTCGCCCGCCGGTACTCCCCGGTGATCCGCCGGATCGACTCCGCCTGTGCCTTGGCCCGGCCGAACACCTTCAGGGTCGGCAGTCCGGCGACGACGTCCAGGAAGTGGCCCGACAGCTGGGACAGCAGCCGCCACTGGCGGTCCATACGGGACTGCGTGGCCCAGCCGATCAGCATCATGAAGACGGGGATGAGGGGCAGGGTGGCGATGATGATGGCCGCCGAGACCCAGTCCTCGGTGACGATCCGGGCGAGCACCGCCACCGGGACGGCCACGGCCAGCCCCAACTGCGGCAGATAGCGCGAGAAGTAGTCGTCCAGGGCGTCGACACCTCGCGTCGCCAGGGCCACGAGCGAGCCCGTGCGCTGCCCGCTCAGCCAGCCGGGGCCGAGCGCCGCCGCACGCTCCAGCAGTCGCCCGCGCAGCTCGGACTTCACCGCCGCGCTCGCCCGGTGCGCGGCCAGCTCGGTCAGCCAGGAGACCAGCGCACGGCCACAGGCGACGAGGGCCAACTGCAGCAGGGCCGTGCGCAGTTCGGCGACCGGCATCCGGTGCTGGAAGGCGCCCACCACCACCTCGGCGATGAGCATCGCCTGAGCGATGACCAGGCATGCCCCGACGGCGCCCAGTCCGACGACGGCCACCAGGAAGAGCCGGGTGGCACCGGCGTGACGCAGAAGTCGCGGATCGATCGGTTTCATGGAGAACATGCCCTTCGGCCCCGAGGGTGTGTTTCACGTGAAACACACCCTCATCGGACTCAGTGCGCGGGTTCGGCGAGGTGCTGCGTGCCGATCCGCTTGCGGAACACCCAGTAGGTCCACCCCTGGTAGAGCAGGATGATCGGCATGGCGATCCCGGCGCACCAGGTCATGATTTTCAGGGTGTACGGGCTGGACGAGGCGTTGGTGACCGTCAGACTCCAGTCCGCGTTGAGCGTGGACGGCATGACGTTCGGGAAGAGCGACAGGAACAGCATCGCCACGGCGGCCACGATGGTGACGCCCGACAGCGCGAACGCCCAGCCCTCACGCTTCGCCTGGCTCGCCGCCAGCGCGGACACCAGGGTGACCACCGCCACGACGAGCGCCACCAGGCTCCTGCCGTTGCCCGTGTGAGCCTGGGTCCACAGCAGGAAGACCAGCGCCGCCACGGCCGTCAGCAGCCCCACGCGCAGGGCCAGCTTTCGCGCCCGCTCGCGGATGTCACCGACGGTCTTCAGGGCCGTGAACACCGTGCCGTGGAAGGTGAACAGCGTCAGGGTGACCAGGCCGCCGAGGAGCGCGTAGGGGTTGAGCAGGTCTCCGACCCCGCCGACGTACTCGAGGTTCCGGTCGATCTTCACACCGTGCACGATGTTGCCGAAGGCGACGCCCCACAGGAAGGCGGGGATCAGCGAGCTCCAGAAGATCGCGTTCTCCCAGTTGCGCTGCCAGTTCTCCTCGGGCCGCTTGACCCGGTACTCGAAGGCGACTCCGCGCACGATCAGGCAGACCAGGATCACGAGCAGCGGCAGGTAGAAGCCGGAGAAGAGGGTGGCGTACCACTCCGGGAAGGCGGCGAAGGTGGCGCCGCCCGCCGTGAGCAGCCAGACCTCGTTGCCGTCCCAGACCGGACCGATGGTGTTGATCAGCACCCGCTTCTCGGGCCGGTTCCGGGCCAGCAGCTTGGTGAGGATGCCGACCCCGAAGTCGAAACCCTCCAGGAAGAAGTAGCCGGTCCACAGGACGGCGATGAGGACGAACCAGACGTCGTGCAGTTCCATGGCTGTGCAGCTCCCTCGGCCTAGTACGAGAAGGCCATCGGCTTGTCGGCGTCACGCTCGTAGCCGCCGATCTTCGTGGGCGGGTTGAGGTCGGCCTCCGTCAGCTCGGGCGGGCCGGCCTTCACGTACTTCGCCAGCAGCTTGACCTCGATCACGGCGAGGACGGCGTAGAGCAGCGTGAAGACGGTCATCGAGGTGAGGACCTCGCCCTGGGAGACACCGGGGGAGACCGCGTGCCGGGTCTGCAGCACGCCGTAGACGACCCAGGGCTGACGGCCCATCTCGGTGAAGATCCAGCCCCAGGAGTTGGCGATCAGCGGGAAGGCCAGCGTCCAGATCGCGATGCGCCAGTACCAGGTGGTCAGCTTCGGGCTGAGCGCCTTGTTCGGCAGCAGCGCCAGATGGGGCACCTCGTCGTCGCCGACCCGCAGATGCCGCGGCAGCAGGAACTTCTTGCGGGTCAGCCACAGCCCCGCGAGGCCGATGGCGAAGGACGCCATGCCGAACCCGATCATCCAGCGGAATCCCCAGTAGGCGACGGGGATGTTGGGCCGGTAGTCGCCGGGCCCGAACCGCTCCTGCTCGGCCTTGTTGACGTCGTTGATGCCGGGGACGTGGGAGGTGAAGTCGTCGTTGGCCAGGAAGGAGAGCAGGCCGGGTATCTCGATGGCCACCGTGTTGTGGCCCTTGTCCACATCGCCGTAGGCGAAGACCGAGAACGGCGCCGGCGCCTGTCCGTCCCACAGCGCCTCGGCCGCGGCCATCTTCATCGGCTGCTGCTTGAACATGACCTTGCCGAGGACGTCACCGCTGACCGCGGTGAGCAGGCCGGCGATGACGACCGTGACCAGGCCTAGCCGCAGCGAGGTCTTCATCTCGCGCACGTGCTTCTTGCGGGTGAGGTGGTAGGCGGCGATGCCGACCATGAAGGCGCCACCCGTCAGGAAGGCGGCCGAGAGCGTGTGGAAGGCCTGGCTGAGCGCCGTGTTCTGGGTCAGCACCGCCCAGAAGTCGGTGAGTTCGGCGCGGCCCTTGGCCTCGTTGATCCGGTAGCCGACGGGGTGCTGCATCCAGGAGTTGGCCGCGAGGATGAAGTACGCCGACAGGATCGTGCCGAGCGACACCATCCACATGCAGGCCAGGTGGATCCTCTTGGGCAGCTTGTCCCAGCCGAAGATCCACAGTCCGATGAACGTGGACTCGAAGAAGAACGCGATCAGTGCCTCGAAGGCGAGCGGGGCGCCGAAGATGTCACCGACGAAGCGGGAGTAGTCCGACCAGTTCATGCCGAACTGGAACTCCTGCACGATACCGGTGACCACGCCCATGGCGATGTTGATCAGGAAGAGCTTGCCCCAGAACTTGGTGGCCCTGAGGTACTTCTCCTTCTCCGTGCGCACCCAGGCGGTCTGCAGTCCGGCCGTCAGGGCGGCCAGCGAGATCGTCAGGGGAACGAACAGGAAGTGGTAGACGGTCGTGATGCCGAACTGCCAGCGCGCCAGTGTCTCCGGCGCCAACGCCAGGTTCACGTCGTCACTCTCCTTACGTCACCGCGGTCACGGCGGCGGTTGATCCCGATGTGACCTGCACAACAGGCAACAATCGGACTCGCTTGTGAACGCGTTCACATTCACAAGCAATTATGACCCACCGATTTTCAGACGGGGAAGGGGGTCCCCCCAAAACCCGGGGGGACCCCCTTCTCACGCGCTACCGCGTCGTCTTCGGCCGACCGAGGACCGACTCGTCCCCGACCGGATCGGGCCCGGCCCGGATCAGGCGCAACCTGATCAGTCCTGGCCGGACCGGACATGGCCGGATCAGATCTCCTTGCGGAACGCCTCCGCCGTCTTCAGGAAGATGTCGTTCGCCTCGGCCTCCCCGACGGTCACCCGCACGCCCTCACCCGGGAACGGCCGGACCACCACGCCGGCCCGCTCGCAGGCCTCGGCGAAGGGGACCGTCCGCTCCCCCAGCCGCAGCCACACGAAGTTGGCGTGCGTCTCGGGCACCGTCCAGCCCTGTGCGCGCAGCGCGTCGACCACCCGGGTGCGCTCGCAGACCAGCGAACCGACCCGTCCCAGCAGCTCGTCCTCGGCGCGCAGTGAGGCGATCGCCGCCTCCTGCGCGAGCTGGCTGACTCCGAACGGCACGGCCGTCTTGCGCAGCGCCGCCGCGACCGGCTCGTGGGCGATGGCGAAGCCGACGCGCAGCCCGGCGAGGCCGTACGCCTTCGAGAACGTGCGCAGCACGCAGACGTTCGGGCGGTCGCGGTAGAGCGTCACGCCGTCCGGCACCTCGGCATCGCGGATGAACTCGCGGTAGGCCTCGTCCAGGACCACCAGCACGTCGGAGGGCACGCGGTCGAGGAACCGCTCCAGCTCGGCCCGCCGCACCACCGTGCCGGTCGGGTTGTTCGGGTTGCAGACGAAGATCAGACGCGTGCGTTCGGTGATCGCGTCCGCCATCGCGTCCAGGTCGTGCACGTCACCGGGCGTCAGCGGGACCTGCACGGAGGTCGCCCCGCTGATCTGCGTGATGATCGGGTACGCCTCGAAGGACCGCCAGGCGTACATGACCTCGTCGCCGGGGCCGCTGGTGGCCTGGATCAGCTGCTGGGCGACACCGACGGAACCGGTGCCCGTGGCCACGTGCGAGGCCGGCACGGCGAAACGCTCGGCCAGCTCGTTGGTCAGGCCCGTGCACGCCATGTCCGGGTAGCGGTTGAAGGCGGCGGCGGCCGTCGTCACCGTCTCCATGACCCCCGGCAGGGGCGGATAGGGGTTCTCGTTCGAGGACAGCTTGTACGCCACCGGACCGCCGGCAGCGGCGGGCTTCCCCGGCTTGTAGGTGGGGATACCCTCCAGCTCAGCACGCAGCTTCGGGCTTGTCTCGCTCACCGCAGTCCTCCTCGTGACCACCACCGGCATCCAATACTGCACACCTTAAGAGGATTGGGCGCCGCTGCGTATGGGTCGGCGGCCGGCACCTCGCGCGAGGGCCGGCCGTGTCCGTCACACCGACATCGACGGCACGCCCGTACGAAGACGTACGAATTGGGGGGCGCGTCACACATATATCTACGCGCCGGTGGCTTGCGCCGTGGCGCGCATCCCCCGTGCAGGTGAGTTGAGACCTCTTCGAGACATCGAGGGCTCGACAGGTCCATGCGTGCCGCCAGGTCACGTCCCAACACGAAACCGGGCAACTGACATGGATTCAAAGGAGCTTGGACCCGAATGGCCATGCAGAAACGTGCCTGCCAACGGGTGCATATGCGTCCGCACTACCCCACCGCAAGAGCCCTACTATCGGCTCGCCATGACAGCAGCAGGGAAGCACCAGGTGAGCCGCGCGGAAACCTCACGCCGAGGAAGCCGGCCGGGCCGGGCGGGCATCAGAGACGTGGCCGCCGCCGCCGGAGTCTCCATCACGACCGTCTCCGACGCCCTCAACGGCAAGGGACGGCTCCCCGACGCCACCCGGCGCCATGTCCGCGAAGTCGCCGACCGGCTGGGATACCGCCCCTCGGCCGCGGCCCGCACGCTCCGTACCGGCAAGTCCGGCCTCATCGGCCTGACCGTGACCACGTACGGGGATGAACCTTTCACCTTCACCGAGTTCGCGTACTTCGCCGAGATGGCCCGCGCGGCCACCTCGGCCGCGCTCGCCCGCGGCTACGCCCTCGTCATCCTGCCCGCGACCTCGCGCCACGACGTGTGGTCGAACGTCGCCCTGGACGGCACGGTCGTCATCGACCCCTCCGACCAGGACCCCGTCGTCAGCGAACTGGTGCGGCAGGGCTTACCAGTGGTCAGCGACGGCCGCCCGGCCGGGGCGCTCCCGGTCACCGCCTGGGTCGACAACGACCACGAAGCCGCCGTCCTCGGCATCCTCGACCACCTCGCCGAGGCCGGCGCCCGCCGCATCGGCCTGCTCACCGGCACCACGACGGACACCTACACCCACCTGTCGACGACCGCCTACCTCCAGTGGTGCAAGCGCGTCGGCCAGGACCCGGTGTACGAGGCCTACCCCGCCCACGACCCGTGCGCGGGCGCCGTCGCCGCCGACCGGCTGCTGGCCCGCCCCGACCGGCCCGACGCGGTCTACGGACTGTTCGACCCCAACGGCACCGACCTGCTCGCCGCCGCCCGCCGCTACGGCCTGCGCGTCCCCGACGACCTCCTGCTGGTGTGCTGCAGCGAGTCCACGGTGTACGCCAGCACCGAGCCGCCCATCACCACGCTCTCCCTGAAGCCGCGCCGGATCGGCACGGCGGTCGTCCAGCTCCTCATCGACGCGATCGAAGGGGTCGAGTCGGACCATCCGGTCGAGCAGGTCATACCGACCGAGCTGATCGTGCGCACCTCGTCGCAGCGGCGCACCCAGCGCAGGACGGTCAGCCCGCCCCGCGTGTCGGAGGACCGCTAGGGAGCAGTGGCCGCCGTGCCGCGCAGGACACGAGTGACCTCGCGGCCGCCCGGGACTCGGGTGGCCGCGGGGCCGCCGAAGACTGCCCAATCGGGGCGAAAGCCACGGTGAACCGGAGTCCAGTCCCGATTCACCACCCCTGGGTCATCACATGGCGCGATCCGCGTTCCTATGATGGGCCCACGACACCGCGGGCCGCTGCGACCAGGCAGTCCGAAGCGGTGCAGAGGCGGCGCGATGGTGGAGGGGTCGATGACTCAGGGGGCCGGTCAGGGACCCGAGGTGGAGCGGACGGCTACGCTGCGCGACTTCCGGGTCCCCGCGTACGTGAACGAGGCCGGCCCGTACGCCCACGGCACGCATCCCGCCGAGACGGCCCGGCCGGCCGGCAAGGCCACCGCGGCGCCCAAGGAGGGCTACTCGGCCGCGTACACGCCCACCGAGCGCGACCTGCCAGTCATCAAGCGCGGTGACACGCTTCAGGCGGCGGTCGAGCCGGTCTCCGCGCCGACCCGGCAGTCCGCCGCCGCCCCGGGCCCCCTCTACGTCGTCGGTGACGTGCACGGCTACCTCGACCAGCTGATCGCCGCGCTCCAGGCCAAGGGACTCGTCGACTCCGCCGGCCAGTGGTGCGCGGGCACCGCGCGGCTGTGGTTCCTCGGCGACTTCACCGACCGCGGCCCGGACGGCATCGGCGTCATCGACCTCGTGATGCGGCTGTCCGCCGAGGCGGCCGCGGCCGGCGGCTACTGCAAGGCCCTCATGGGCAACCACGAGCTGCTGCTGCTCGGCGCCAAGCGGTTCGGCGACACCCCCGTCAACTCCGGCGCGGGCACCGCGACCTTCCAGGCGGCCTGGCTGCTCAACGGCGGCCAGAAGTCCGACATGGACCGCCTCCAGGACCACCACCTGCAGTGGATGGCGCGTCTCGACGCCGTCGAGGCGGTCGACGGCTACCTGCTCGTGCACTCGGACACCACCTCCTACCTCGAGTACGGCGCCTCGATCGAAGAGGTCAACGACACCGTCCGCGAGACGCTCACCCGCAACGACGTGAACGAAGTCTGGGAGCTGTTCCGCAAGTTCACCAAGCGCTTCTCCTTCCGCGACGAGGGCGGCTCCGACGCCGTACGCTCCCTGCTCGATACGTACGGCGGCACCCGCATCGTTCACGGACACAGCCCCATTCCCTATCTGCTGGGCGAAGTCGGCACCGAGGAGGGCGAGGAGTCCGCGGGTCCGGTCGTGGAGGGACCGCACGTCTACGCCGACGGACTCGCCATCGCGATGGACGGTGGCGTGACCATGGCCGGAAAACTGCTGGTCGAGCAACTGCCCCTCGGTATCTGACCGTTCACCGGGCAGCCCGCCCCGCGGAGACGACCGCGCAGGTCGCCACCCAATTTGTGGAAACCCCCTGTCACCGCGCGCCGTCACGGCTCTACCATCGGCTTATCCGTAGCAGGCTCCCCTCCGTTTCTGCCCGACGGCTCGCCGCCATGCGAGCCCCAAGCCCTACGGAGCATCGGGGGATGCACATGAACAGCGTTCCGCAGCACCTGCTGAGCGAGGACCGCCAGGAATACGAGCGGATCCTCGATGAGGCGCTGCGCTCCGCCCCACACCACCCGGAAGCGGCCGCTGCCGGGCAGCGGCTCAACTCGGAACAACTGCGCACCATGGCACTGAGCGCCACCGCAGTCATAACGGCGGCCGCGGCGACCGAGTACCACCACTACGTCAAGCTCCGCGAGGAACTGCGACGGCCGGCGCCGGCCGTCCCGTCCTCCCTGGCCGGGGCCGGCTCGGCGGAGCCGGACGGGCCGGTCCGACCGGCCGCCACCATGGGCGAGGCCGCCGAGACCCACGGCGCTGGCGCGGGCGCCGTCGTCGCAGTGCTCGCCCCCGTCCTCGCCGGCACCGCCGCGGCCCTCTTCCTGCTCCTCGGCTACCTCCTGAGGATGCTGGACCCTGCCCAGGCATTCGCCCAGTCCATGATCACGGTGGGCTGGGTGTTCGGCGCCCTGACCGCGGCCGCGATCCTCGCCGCCGCGGCCGGGCTGCTGCTCACCGCGCTGCGCAACCGTCCCTCGCTCGACAGCGGCGCCTACGCCGGACTGGGTGAGGAGGTGGCCCAGGCGAGGGAGGCCTGGCAGGAGGCCCTGCTCGAACGGGGCATCCTGCCGTTCCTGCGCGAGGCGCTCGCCGCCCCCCGCTCCCCCTCGCCGGGGTATGCGGGCCCGGCGGCACCGACCGGCCGCATGCCGCAACTCGGCTACGACCGGCCGGGTTTCAGCAGCCCGGACGACGGAGCCCCGACCCGCCGCCCGCGCTTCTCCAGCCCCGACTTCAGCAGCCCGGACTTCGGAGGCCCGGAACACCAGCCGGAGTGACCGCCACCGGAGTCTCCCCGACGCGACACTCTCGTCCCCGCCCCCACCGGCGGCGGGCGCACGTCCCGAGAGCAATCCGGAGCGGTGCCCTTGCCCACTCGCGAAGAGCACCGCCCCGCCTTGCGTCAGTCGGCGATCGGCAGGTACACCCGGTTCCCCGCCTCCGCGAACTCCTTCGACTTCTGCAGCATGCCCTCGGCGATCTCCTCCGCCGTGGCACCCTCGGCCGCCGCACCACCGAACCGCTCTGTGATGCTTTGGCTGATCTTCATCGAGCAGAACTTCGGGCCGCACATCGAGCAGAAGTGGGCCGTCTTGGCGGGTTCCGCCGGGAGGGTCTCGTCGTGGAACTCCCGTGCCGTGTCCGGGTCGAGGGCGAGGTTGAACTGGTCCTCCCACCGGAACTCGAAGCGGGCGTCGGACAGCGCGTCGTCCCACTCCTGGGCGCCCGGGTGCCCCTTGGCGAGGTCGGCCGCATGGGCGGCGATCTTGTAGGTGATGACGCCGGTCTTGACGTCGTCGCGGTTGGGCAGGCCCAGGTGCTCCTTGGGCGTGACGTAGCAGAGCATCGCCGTGCCCCACCAGGCGATCATCGCCGCGCCGATGCCGGAGGTGATGTGGTCGTACGCCGGTGCGACGTCCGTCGTCAGCGGGCCGAGCGTATAGAACGGAGCCTCATCGCAGATCTCCTGCTGAAGGTCGATGTTCTCCTTGATCTTGTGCATCGGGACGTGCCCCGGGCCCTCGATCATGGTCTGTACGTTCAAACGCCTGGCGATCCGGCCGAGTTCCCCGAGCGTGCGCAGTTCCGCGAACTGGGCCTCGTCGTTGGCGTCCGCGATCGAGCCGGGCCGGAGCCCGTCGCCCAACGAGTAGGTGACATCGTAGGCGGCGAGGATCTCGCAGAGCTCCTCGAAGTTCTCGTAGAGGAACGACTCCTTGTGGTGCGCCAGGCACCAGGCGGCCATGATCGAGCCGCCGCGCGAGACGATGCCGGTCTTGCGGTTCGCGGTGAGCGGCACATGGGCGAGGCGCACCCCGGCGTGGACGGTCATGTAGTCCACGCCCTGCTCGGCCTGCTCGACGACGGTGTCCTTGTAGATCTCCCAGGTCAATTCCTCGGCCCTGCCGTCCACCTTCTCCAGGGCCTGGTAGAGCGGGACCGTGCCGATGGGGACGGGGGAGTTGCGCAGCACCCACTCCCGGGTGGTGTGGATGTTGCGGCCGGTGGAGAGGTCCATGACCGTGTCGGCGCCCCAGCGGGTCGCCCAGGTCATCTTCTCCACCTCCTCCTCGATGGAGGAGGTCACCGCGGAGTTGCCGATGTTGGCGTTGACCTTCACCAGGAACCGCTTGCCGATGATCATCGGCTCGATCTCCGGGTGGTTGACGTTGGCCGGCAGCACCGCACGGCCTGCCGCGATCTCCTCGCGGACCGTCTCGGGAGCGACGTTCTCCCGGATGGCCACGAACTCCATCTCCGGAGTGATCTCCCCGCGGCGCGCGTACCCGAGTTGTGTCACGGCTCGGCCGTCACGGCCGCGGCGGGGCTGGCGCGGCCTTCCGGGGAACACCGCGTCGAGGTTGCGCAGACCGCCGCGCGGCGAGGTGTGCTTGATTCCGTCGTCCTCGGGGCGGACCGGACGGCCCGCGTACTCCTCGGTGTCGCCGCGGGCCACGATCCAGTTCTCCCGCGACGGCGGCAGGCCCCTGCGGACATCGGTGCCGACGAGCGGATCGGTGTACGGGCCGGAGGTGTCGTACAGCGTGACCGACTGCCCGTTGCTGAGGTGCACCTGACGGACCGGCACCCGCAGATCGGGCCGTGAGCCCTCCACGTAGCCCTTGTGCCAGCCGATGGACTTCCCGGCCTCCTCGCCGGAAGCGGCGGAAGCGATCTGCTCCGCGCCGCCGGAGATCTGCTTGGAGGCAGGCGTGCGTACGTCCTTGTTGGTCATGAGACCTACTCCCTACGCCGGCATTACCCGGTAACAGGTTCGGCGGTCGACGCAGCGGTGTCCGTCTGTCGGCGTCTCGTGTGAAACATCGCACGTTCCACGTGAAACATCGCGAAGACGGAGGTCAGCGCCCTCTCAGCCCGGTGCTCCGAGCTCCCGCGTGTGCAAAGGTGCCACCACGCTAGCGTCCATTGTGGCGCGGTGAACAGTGGGCCTGTCCCGTTCTTGCGATGATCGGGCGGTGACCACGACAGAGCAGTTCCCCCATCCGCCGCCCGAACCCCGGCGCGAACAGGACTTCCGGCACGGTCAGGAAGCCACTGGCACGAGCCATGGGCATGGCGCCGGTACCGGCCACGGGCACGGCCCCGCGACCGGGGGCGGGCACGGCCCGGGGAACGACCACGGGCACGGCCCGGGGAGCGGTGGCGGACACGGGCACAGTCACAGCCACGGGCCCGCCGCACCCGTGTCGAAGCACCTCCGCAAGGTGATCGCCGCGATCCTGATTCCGTTCGCCGCCCTGGTGGTGGCCGGACTCGCCGTCCTGTGGCCGGGCGGGGCCCCGTCGCACGAGCGCACCGGCGTCGGCTTCGACCGGCAGACCCAGCAGGCCACCGTCGTCGAGGTGCTCGAGGTCAGCTGCGGGTCGGTGAACGCCTCCGGGGACGCACCGACCGGCGACACCTCCACCGCCGAGGGCTCCTCAGCACAGCAGCAGCAGTCCGGGGCCTGCAAGAAGGCCACGATCCGGGTGGATACCGGCAGCGACAAGGGCCGTACCTTCACCGAGATCGTGCAGCCCGACCAGTCCCGGCAGCTGCATCAGGGCGAGAAGGTCGTGGTCGCCTACGAGCCCTCAGCACCCAAGGATTTGCAGTACTCGGTCACCGACGTCGACCGGCGCTTCCCGATGGCACTGCTGGCCGGTGTCTTCGCACTCGCCGTCGTGGTCGTCGGGCGGATGCGGGGCGTCATGGCGCTGGTCGCGCTGGCCATCAGCTTCCTGGTGCTGAACCTCTTCATCCTGCCCGCGGTCCTTCAGGGATCGAACCCACTGGTGGTGGCGGTGGTGGGGGCCAGCGCCATCATGCTGATCGCGCTGTACATGTGCCATGGCCTGTCCGCACGTACCTCGGTCGCGGTACTCGGCACGCTGATCTCGCTGATGCTGATCGGCTTTCTGGGCTCCCTGTTCATCGGCTGGGCCGCGCTGACCGGCAACACCGACGACAGCACCGGACTGATCCACGGCCTGTATCCGTCGATAGACATGAGCGGCCTGCTGCTCGCCGGTGTCATCATCGGCTCGCTCGGCGTTCTGGACGATGTGACGGTGACCCAGACCTCGGCGGTCTGGGAGTTGCACGAGGCCAACCCCGCGATGGGCCGGCGCGAGCTGTATCGCGCGGGCATCCGCATCGGACGCGATCACATCGCCTCCGTCGTCAACACCCTCGTCCTCGCGTACGCGGGTGCGGCGCTCCCCCTGCTGCTGCTGTTCTCCATCGCACAGAGCGGTGTGACGACAGTCGCCACCAGTGAACTCGTCGCGGAGGAGATCGTGCGCACGCTGGTGGGCTCGATCGGCCTGGTCGCCTCGGTGCCGGTCACCACGGCGCTGGCGGCACTCGTGGTCTCGGCCGACCGTCCGGGACTGATGGAGGCCGCGGCACCGGCCGCCCTGCCCGCTCCGGCGCGCGGCGCAAGGGGCAGGCGCCGCAGGCGCTGACGCCGGGCCCGGGGGCTGTCTGCGTCCCGGGCGACCGGCGAAGCGTTCCTGCACACCCTGGCGCCGTGGCGAAGCGTTACGGCAGCGCCCGTGCCGCCTGCCGCGAGGGCTCAGCCCGCGCTCTGTTCCTCCGCCAGGATGCGGTCCAGGGCTTCGTCGAGGTGGGCGTCGAAGTCGGCCAGCGCGCCCTCCTGCCCCAGGGGCACCAGCTTGTCCGTACGGTCCAGGAACGCCACCAGGGGCGCCGTCGAGGAGCGGAACAGCGCCCGGTCGCCACCGACCTGAAGCCGGATCAGGACCGCGCTCAGCGAGTCGCGGCCGGCCGGTGAGATGCGCACATCGCCGTCACCGCACGGGGTCCCCACCCCGTCGATCAGCAGTTCCCGTCCGAACACCCAGGTCACCGGGGCGTCTCCGGGCAGATGAAAGGTCAGCCGTACGGCATAGGGATCACAGGTCTCGTACCGCAACTCCACCGGGATGCGGAAGGAGAGCTCCTCGGACACGAGAAAGCTCATCATGACCTCTGCCTGTACGGACTCGCGCATCGCTACCCCGGTGTTTGCCGTCGACTGGCCGGGAATCCATCCCGTGACTGGTGCATCTTGCTGAACGTACACACCAGATCACAAGGAGTGAGTTTTCAGATACTGATAGAGAGCGCCAGAGAGCCCAGACGCCGTCCGACCTCGCGTTGCAACTGGCGCGCGGCGGGCAGCAGCCGGTCCGCCTGGTGGGCCGGCAGGGAGAGGGCCATCGCGGCCGCCGTGGTGCCCACTGTGATGGGGATCGCCGCGCAGACCGTCCCCAGCGCGTACTCCTGCCGCTCGGTCACCGGTTCCATCGGCCGGATGCGTTCCAGACGCCGCAGCACCGAGTGGCCGTCACGGACCGTGTACGGGGTGAGGGACTGCACGGGGTAGCGGTCGAGATGGTCGCGGCGGGCCCTGTCGTCCAGCTGGGACAGCAGGCACTGGCCGATCGCGTGCGCGTGCCCGGTCTCGCGGAAACCGGCCCATTCCTCGACCGCCGGGGCGGCCGCGGTGGCGGAGACGCACATGAGCTCGATCTCGCCCTCGCGGTACATCGCGTAGTACACCGGGGCACCGATGGAGTCCCGCCACTGGGCGAGCGCCTCGACGATCGTGCTGCGACGTTTCTGCGCCGCTCCGCTGCTGCTCAGTCGTTCAGCGGCCTCGCCGAGGAAGAACAGGCCCCGGTCGCGGCACAGATAGCCCTCGTGGACGAGGGTGCGCAGCAAGTGGTAGGCGGTGGGCAGCGCCAGGCCCGTCTCACGGGCGAGCTGTTTCGCGGGCGCTCCGTGCTCGTGCCGCGCGACGGTCTCCAGCAGGCGCATCGCGCGCTGCACGGACCCGATGAGGGTCGGGGGCTGCTGGGGCCGTGGCTGCTCCGGGACCGTGGCCCCGGGCCGTTCCACGGGGGCCGACGAACGCGGTTGTGCCGGGAGGGCCGTCGAGCGGGACGGCCCCCGGGGTGCGGGCGGCGCGTGCCGTTCTGCGGGTGCGGTGTCAGCCGTGGCCAAGGGGTCACTCCCGTAGCGCGAGGGGGCAGCCGTGCGGGAACACGATGGGGGTGTGCGCGCCCGCGGGGGCCGGCCCCCCGCGTCGATCTCCGGACCCTATCCGCCTGTCACCGCACACGGACGGCTTGTCCGCCAAACTTCCCTCCCGCGAGGGAACCGGCGATTCCCGTTACCGGCCACCGGTTGCCCCTGGCACTCACCAGTCGCTGCGCGAGGACGAACCCATCAGGAACTTGCGCACGATGTAGATCAGCCCGCCGACCAGGGCCACGAAGATCAGCACCTTGAACAGCAGCCAGACCACGAAGCCGATCACGCTCGCTATCACGCCGCCGAAGACGACCAGAGCGATGACGGGCACCGCGATCCACTTCACCCACCACGGCAGACCCGCGAAGATCTCTCGCATTGCCCTCGTCCTCATCTCTCCGCCGGCTCGGGGCCGGGTCCTGTCGGCGGCTCGCACTCCCCGGTGCGGACCCTGCCGGTGTTCTGCGTTCGATGCTAGAGCCGGGAGGGCGCCCGCGGGGCCCTCGCGCCCCTTGTCCTGCCCTGACCGGTCCCCTAGGGAACCCCGAGACGCCGCCTCAGGCTTCCGGGGGAGAGAACACCACCAGGACCCGCAGATCCTCGCTGATGTGGTGGAACTTGTGGGCGACTCCGGCCGGCACGTACACCACGCTGCCGCGCGCCACCTCGGTCGTCTCCAGACCGACCGTGATGGAGGCGCGGCCGCTGACGACGAAGTACACCTCGTCCTGGTTGTGCGGCTTCTGCGGGTCCTGCCCGCCCGCGTCGAGCGCGTACAGCCCGACCGACATGTTCCGCTCGCGCAGGAACTGAAGGTAGGCGCCCTCGTTGGCGGCTCGTTCCGTCTCCAGTTCGTCCAGCCGGAATGCCTTCATCGCCCTCGCCCGTACTCGTAGTCGATCTGGTCTGCCACGATCAGACACATGAAGAATTTCGTAGTCAAGACGATCGCCAACGCGGGCGCCCTGGCGGTCGCCGTATGGGTGCTCGACAAGATCACCCTGACCGGGGACAGCACAGCCAAGAAGGCCGGCACGCTGATCGTCGTCGCCCTGATCTTCGGGCTGGTGAACTTCCTGGTCAAGCCGGTGGTGAAGGTACTGACCTTCCCGTTGTTCATCCTCACACTGGGCCTGATCACCCTCGTGGTCAACGCGCTGATGCTGCTGTTGACGTCGTGGGTGTGCGGCAAGCTCCATCTGAGCTTCCACGTCGACGGCTTCTGGACGGCCGTCCTGGGCGGTCTGATCGTCTCGGTCGTCTCCTGGGCGCTGAACCTGGTTCTGCCGGACGAGGACTGACCCGAGGGACCGAGGAAGCACTTCCGAGCAGGAAGTGGGCGGCGGGCCGCGCTCGGCCCACCGCAGGACGAACAGCAGGCGAAGGAAGGCAGGCGGCATGAACGACTCCGCTGCGGGCACGCGGGAGCAGCCCCGTTTCCCCACCGGCGCGGGTGACGGAACACGTGCGGTGCGGGCCGGGCTGCCCGAGCCGGTCAAGCACGAACCGACGCTTCCGGGGCCGGTGTTCGCCGCCCACTTCCATCTGCCGGGCGACCCCACGGGCCCCTACACCTACGGCCGCGACGAGAACCCGACCTGGACGCTGCTGGAGCGCGCCATCGGCGAGCTGGAGGCACCCGGGCAGGACGGCGTCGAGACGCTGGTGTTCGCCTCCGGCATGGCCGCCATCTCGTCGGTGCTCTTCTCCCAGCTGCGCACCGGGGACACGGTGGTGCTGCCCAGCGACGGCTACCAGGCGCTGCCCCTGGTACGTGAGCAGCTTCAGGAGTACGGGATCGAGGTGCGCACGGCACCGACCGGCGGGGACGCCCAGCTCGACGCGCTGGACGGGGCACGGCTGCTGTGGATCGAGTCCCCGTCGAACCCGGGGCTGGACGTGTGCGACATCCGGCGGCTGGTCGAGGCGGCACACGCGCGTGGCGCCCTGGTCGCCGTCGACAACACGCTGGCCACCCCGCTCGGACAGCGGCCGCTGGCTCTGGGCGCGAACTTCTCCGTGGCCAGCGGCACCAAGCAGCTCACCGGGCACGGCGACATCCTGCTGGGATACGTCGTCGGCCCCGACGGCGAGGCCATGGCGGCCGTACGCCGCTGGCGCAAGATCGCCGGCGCGATCCCGGGGCCGATGGAGGCCTGGCTCGCCCACCGTTCGATCGCCACCCTGCAACTCCGCGTCGACCGGCAGAACGCCTCCGCCCTCGCTCTCGCCGAGGCGCTGCGCGGACGGCCTGAGGTGACCGGGCTGCGCTACCCCGGGCTGCCCGACGACCCCTCGCACAGGACCGCCGCACGGCAGATGCGGCGCTACGGGTGCGTGGTGTCCTTCACGCTGCCCACGCGTGCGCGTGCCGAGCGTTTCCTCGACACCCTGCGGCTCGTGGACCCCGCGACGAGCTTCGGCGGGGTACGCTCCACCGCCGAGCGGCGCGGACGCTGGGGCGGTGACGCGGTGCCGGAGGGCTTCATCCGGATGTCCGTCGGCGCCGAGGACCCCGAGGACCTGGTGGCGGATGTACTGCGGGCGCTGGAGGAGTCGGCGGAGCCGGCCGGCTGACGCTTCGCGGACACCGGCCGCTCCCGCCCGCTTCCATCCATGCAGGGCGGACGGTCCGAGCCTCCCCCCTCGTGGCTCGGACCGCCCTCGGTTCCGCGCGCAAGAACCGCGCGAACAAGGCTAGTTGACTGTCCGTCAGTGTCCAATCACGGTAGCGACAGAGACCTATCGACATATTTATAGTTGGGCGGGGCCGGGGGGCCGTACGAAGGGGCACCAAGAGGGGTGGGCGTGCCATGGATCTGGCGTTGCTGCGCACGTTCGTGACCGTGCACCGCGCGGGCTCCTTCACCCGCGCCGCGGCGCTCCTCGGTCTCTCCCAGCCGGCCGTCACCTCACAGATCCGCACGCTGGAAAGGCAGTTGGGACGCCCCCTGTTCCTGCGCAGGGCCCGTGGTGTGACGCCCACGACCATCGGTGACGAGCTCGCGCACAAGGCCGCGCCACACCTGGACGCGCTTGTGGAGATCACCGAGTCCGACCTCGACGAAGAGTCCTCCCTGCGCACGCTGCACCTGGCCGGGCCGCCGGAGTTCGTCGCGGAACGGGCCCTGCCCGCACTGACCGGACTGACCGGCGACGACGGACAGGGCTTCGCGCTGCGTACCTCCTTCGGGACCGCCGAGGAGATCCTCGACGGACTGTCCGCCGGACATCACGATCTGGCCATCAGCACGGCCCGGCCCCGAGGCGGACTGCTCACAGCGGCTCCGCTGTGCGACGAGGAACACGTCCTGGTCGCCGCTCCGCGCTGGGCCGAGCGGATCGCCCCGGCGACACCGCGCCGCACGGTCGCGCCCGCCCTGGAGACCGTCCCCGTGATCGAGGTCCACGAGTCGCTCCCCTTCACCTCCCGCTACTGGGGCTCGGTCTTCGACGCCCGGCCCGCGGCGGCCGGCACAGTGATCGTCCCCGATCTGCGCGCGGTCCTCGCCTGCGTGGTCGCCGGCGCGGGACTCGCGGTGCTGCCCCGGTATCTGTGCGCGGCCGCCCTCGGGCGGGGCGAGATCGTGCCCCTGCACGAGCCGGCGGTACCGCCGCTGCGCACCTACTTCCTCGCGGTCCGCGCCGGCACGCTGGCGATGCCGCACATCGCGCGGGCCCACGAGTGGCTGCTGCGGGCGGCCACCACCTGGTACTGAGTGAACCGGTACTGAGTGAAGAGGAAAAGTGCGGCTACTGGGCGAGGGAGAACAGCGCGGCGTGAGACCGAAGCGGCGTGCGATGTTTCACGTGGAACCAGCCGGGCCACATTTCTCCCATGACCGTCCGACCCGTGGTCAAGCGCACCGCCCGCGCCGTTCTCCTCGACGGTGACGACCTGATCCTGATCAAGCGCACCAAGCCCGGTGTCGATCCCTACTGGGTCACTCCCGGCGGCGGGGTCGAGCCCGAGGACGCGACTGTCGTCGACGCCCTGCACCGCGAGGTGCACGAGGAACTCGGCGCCAAGATCATCGACGTCGTGCCCTGCTTCGTGGACACCGTGGAGCACATCGGCGAGGACGGCGGCGCGACCGGTGTGAAGGTGCAGCACTTCTTCGTCTGCCGGCTGGAGTCCATGAACCTTTCCCAGCGGCATGGCCCCGAGGTGGACCAGCCCACCGGGGAGTACGAGATCGTGCGTGTGCCGTTCACACGGGTCGGCATCGCCTCCGTCCACCTCGTCCCACTGTCCCTGCGCCACTACCTGGACGGGAATATCGAGGGCGTGCGGGCCATGCACGCTCCCGACCTGGGCTGAGGACCGGTCGGTCCGGCATGGCCAAAAGCACGTACGTGTGGTCCCAAACAGGTGGACGCCGAGGGGGTCCTTCGGACAGCCTGACCTGCGTGTCGACTCCTTCTTCCGCGCGTTTCCCCATCCGCCGCCTGACGCTTCGCGATCTCACCGCCTGCGCCGACTTGTCCGAGAACCGGGGATGGCCGCGGGAGGAGCACAAGTGGAGCTTCCTCCTGACGGCCGGGACGGGCTACGGCATCGACGACCCGGACGGAGGACTCGTCGCCACGTGTGTCGTGAGCGAGTACGGACCGCAGGGCCGTCCGGATCTCGGCGCCATCGGCATGGTCCTGGTCGCCGAACGACATGCCCGCCAGGGAATCGGACGGCGGCTGATGCGCCATGTCGTCTCGACGATGGGCAGCACCCCCCTGACTCTCCATGCGACACCGTTCGGCCGCCCGCTCTACGAGGAGCTGGGCTTCAAGGTCACGGGCAGGGCGGAGATGGTGGTCGGGCACTTCACGCCGGGCGGGCCGGATGAGCCGCGATCCCGTATCGCCACACGCGCGGCCACCGCGGCGGACCTCGCGGGCATCCTCCGGCTCGACGAGGAGGTGTTCGGCGTCGACCGGACCCCGGCCGTCACGCGACTGCCCGCGTTCGCCGACCAGTTGCGCGTCGCCGAGGAGCGCGGCCGGATCATCGGGTACGCGGCGGCCTGGCCCAACATGGACACCCATGTGGTGGGCCCCCTGATCGCCCGGGACACGGAGACGGCCAAGGCTCTGATCGCCTCCCTCGCCGCCGGAACCGACCGCCGGCTGCGCACCGACATCGACGTGCGTCACGAGGAGCTGCTGGCCTGGGTGACGGAACGCGGGCTGGCCCCGGTGGCCGGCAACGACGTCATGATGTACGGCGTCACGGAGCCGCCCGGGGACTGGACCCGCCGCTTCGCTCCGCTCACCGTCGCGGCGGGCTGAGAGACGAAGCCACTCAGTAGTTGCATGCGCGCTATATTTTTGAAGGCCGTCTATTGCTGCGCTGCTCTATCCTGGACTCAGCCGCTTCGGGACGGAGGAGACGCCCATGACAGCGACGGACCCCGCGCTCACCGCCCTGGCCCAGGGCTGGTCCGCGCTCGCCCTGCTGCACGGCGGGATCGAGACGCGCATCGAGCGAGCCCTTCAGGCCGGGCACGATCTGAGCGTGCGCGAATACTCCCTGCTCGACGTGCTCAGCCGGCAGCACGACGGTGAGGGCGGCCATCTGCAGATGAAACAGGTCGCGAACGCGGTCGTCCTCAGCCAGAGTGCCACCACCCGACTGGTCACCCGGCTCGAGGACCGCGGTCTCCTGGAGCGCTACCTGTGCCCCACCGACCGCCGCGGCATCTACACCAACGTCACCGAAGCCGGCCTCAAGCTCCTGGCGGAGGCCCGGCCGACCAACGACGGGGCCCTGCGCGAGGCACTCGACGAAGCCGCGAAGAACCCGGAGCTGGCACCACTGGTCCGGGCCGTCGAGTCCTTGCACGCGACTGCCCCGGCATAGTCCCGGCGCGAGCCGGATCGCCGCATAGGGTGCGGGCCATGGAAGATCTCGCCATACGAGCCGCCGTCGCCGCCGACATCCCCGCCATCGTGGCCATGCTCGCGGACGACCCGCTGGGGGCGCGGCGCGAGTCCCCGGACGACCTCGCGCCCTACCTGGTCGCGCTGGAGCGGCTCAGCGCCGATCCCCACCAGCACCTGGTGGTCGCCGAGCGCGAGGACCGCGTCGTCGGCACACTCCAGCTCACGATCATTCCGGGCCTGTCCCGGCGCGGCTCCACCCGGGCGATCATCGAAGCCGTCCGCATCCACGCGGACGAGCGCGGCAGCGGGCTGGGCACGCGACTCATCGAGTGGGCCATCGACACCTCACGGCGTGAGGGCTGCCAGTTGGTCCAGCTCACGTCGGACAGGACGCGCACCGACGCCCACCGCTTCTACGAGCGCCTGGGCTTCGAAGCCTCGCACATGGGTTTCAAGCTCCATCTGTGAGCACGTGAACACAAACACGCCGAGGGGCGGGCGTTTCACGTGAAACGCCCGCCCCTCGGATCGCGCAGGACTTCCGGGCTTATCCGATGCCTCGCCATCCCTCCGGGTCGACGCCGCCGGGCACGGAAGCCTCTACGTCGTACGGCTGACGCGTGAACACGAACGACCCGAGGTCCAGATGGTCCACGGACCCGTCCGGCCGCCGCACCACCCGCAGCACCTCGCCTGCGTAGTAGCCCTCCAGCCCCGTCCAGGTGCCGTCACCGTTCGCCCGGAACCGCGAACGCCGGCCGTTGCCGGACAGTGGCTCCAGCGAGGCGAGCCCGTCGGCCGTCAGCCGCAGGCCGAACCCGTACGTCCCCCAGTACCACTGTCCCGCCAGTTCCAGCACCGACGGCTCGGCCTTCCGCAGCGGCCGCCAGGGCTCCGGGATCCGCGGCTCGGCGTCGGCGACGATCCCCACGAGGTCGGCCGCCACCGCGGCAAGCGCCGGCCCGGACGTGCAGTTCGCCAGCACCACCGCGGCCACGTCGTCCTCCACTCCGATGGTGAGCGAGGCCAGAAAGCCCGGGAGCGACCCGCCGTGTCCGACCAGAAGCCGCTCGCCCCACCGCCGCACCTCGAGCCCCAGGCCGTACGCGTACCCGGATGCCACATCCGCCGCCTCGGGGGGAGCCGCCGGAGTCCTCATCTCCCGTAGCGACTCGGCGCTCAGCACCCGGTCGTCTCCCTGGACCAGGAAGACGGCGAAGCGCGCCAGATCCCCTGTCGTGGACCACAGTTGCCCGGCCGAAGCCATCCGCCCGAGGTCCTCGGCCGGTTCGGGCAGCAGCACATCGGCCCAGGGGTGCACCGCCCAGCCCCCCGCGTGCGGCGCCTCGGGACGGGCGCCCGTGCGGTGCAGGCCCAGGGGTTCGAGCACTTCCCGCCGAAGGACGTCCTCCCAGGGAGCGCCCCGCAGCTCCTCGACGAGCGCGCCCAGCAGGGTGTAGCCGGGATTCGAGTAGTGGAACTTCCGGCCGGCCGGATGGCGCAGCGGCTCCTCGCCCAGCACATCGGCCAGCTCGGGCCGCAGGGCCCCCGGCGACCTCTCCCACCAGGGCGCCGGCGACTCGGCGGCCAACCCGCTCGTGTGCGCCAGCAGTTGGGCTACGGTCGTCTCCCCCACGCCGGTGCCCGGCAGATGCTTCTCCAGCGGATCCCCGAGGTCGAGCAGGCCCTCGTCGCGCAGCCGCAGAACAAGCACGGCGGTGAAGGTCTTGGTGATCGAGCCGATGCGGTACTGCGTGTTCTGATCCGGTGCGTGTCCGTCCACCGACGTCCGCGCACCCTGCCAGACCGTCCGCCCCTCCCGGACGACCGCGGCGACGAGCGACGGCGCCCGCCCCTCGGCCTGGGCCACGGCGATCCGGTGCAGCAACGCCCGGCGAGTGCCGGGAAGCAGGTCATCCTGAAATGTCGTCATGCCCACAGTCCACCCGGAGGGCCGGGCACACGTCGAGCACATTTTTCCGCACGGCCGCGAAGAGCCGCGCTGAGCCCCGAGCACGAGGACTACCGGCGAGCCCAGATCGCGCACCGATGAGTTTCCCGAGCCGCGCTGGTCTATACGCCGGACATCCACGGACGGAAGGCTGAGCCATGCGGAAACTGATCTACGGCATGAACCTGACTTTGGACGGCTACATCTCGGCGGCCGGCGACGACATCGGCTGGAGCGGACCCCCGAGCCACGAGCTGTTCCAGTGGTGGCTCGACCACGAGCAGGCGAGTGGCCTGTCGCTGTACGGGCGCAAGCTGTGGGAGACGATGAGCTCCTACTGGCCGACCGGCGACCAGCAGCCCAACGCCACCCCGGCGGAGATCGAGTTCGCGCGGAACTGGCGGGACACGCCGAAGGTGGTGTTCTCCTCGACGATCGACAAGGTCGACTGGAACACCCGCCTGGTCACCGGCGACGCGATCGCCGAGATCACCCGGCTCAAGGCCAAGGACGGCGGCCCAATGAACATCGGCGGCGCAACGCTCGCCGGGGCGGCCATGCGCGCCGGGCTGATCGACGAGTACGTGATCGCCGCCCATCCGGTCCTGGTGGGCGGCGGCACGCCGTTCTTCACCGCGCTGGACAGCTGGGTGAACCTGAAGCTGGTGGAGACGCGGACGCTTCCCGGCGGCGTGGTCCTGACCAGGTACGAGACAAGGCGCTGAGCAGCTTCCCGCTGTCTCACGGCGGCTTGACCTGCCAGTCTCAGATTCGTGTCGGATATGCCCTCGCTTGGCCATCGCTCGTGAGATTCGGCCACGAAATCTGAGACCCTGCAGGCCAAGAGTTTAGGGTCTCGCCGCTCGTGTCGGACACCGTCCTCGTGGCCTGCGGCTTCCCCCGCAGTCTCACGACGTGTCGGACCGCTGAAGTCTCAAGTCCGTGTCGTCTGCTCGGCGGTTCGCAGCGATCCGTGCGAACCGCCGAGCCTGTGACCTGGGTGTCCTGTCGCACTGAGTCTGGCGTGTGGTGGGCTGCTGACCTGCGCAGTTGCCAGGTCGTTTGAGACCGCCGGTGGTCAGAGTTCTCAAACGACCTGGCTTTCGCCGAAGTCTCGTTCGCGAACGATGCAGGAGCGCCGCCAAAA
The DNA here is from genome assembly GCF_044743035.1 of Streptomyces sp. NPDC087787. Taxonomy (NCBI): domain Bacteria; kingdom Bacillati; phylum Actinomycetota; class Actinomycetes; order Kitasatosporales; family Streptomycetaceae; genus Streptomyces; species Streptomyces sp. NPDC087787. The sequence goes on along the minus strand of NZ_JBIUVQ010000005.1, from coordinate 201,523 downwards.
TCGCCAACAGTCCGCCGGAGATCGCCGTTCTCCATGACGCTGCGATGTGGAAAGCCCCGAGCCCGCCCTCGCCGCCTCGGATCTGCACGTGGTGATGTGCTGTGCGATGTACGCCGTTACCTGTACGCGGTGCTGAGCTGCACTGTTTGGTGGGGAGTCGAACCCCCGCGTTGCTCTTCACGCGCCAGGAGTGGGCTGGAAAACCGCCGGCCCTCGGTGTGTGCACGCCTCCGAAGCTGCTACCTGCTCCACATCGTCCCAGCTTGCTGAACTACTCAGTCCAGCAAATCGACCTCCCAGTTCGTACGCTGGATCCGCACATCGACCTCGCGGATCTCCCGGGCGAGTGCATCCGCCTGACCACGAAGATCCGCGACTGGAAGCGCAGAAAGCATCATCAGCTCGGACCGAAGCTGCCGGCCGTATCCCCGGTCGTCCTTACCCGCCGCGGCGTCCGCTGCTGCGGTGACCACGGAATGACGCAACCGCAGGACATCCCGGCGTGCGAGGGCATCGGTGAGCGTGCCGTCCGGACTCATCTCCACGGTGGCATTGGTCCGGTTGATCCGCCGGATCAACGTTTCCAGAGCATCCAGCACCTCACCGGCCTCAGCCAACAGCTGAGCTGCATCCTCGGCAGGTGTCTCCCCTTCCTGGTACCGCGCACTGCTAACGACGCGCGCTCGCAGCTGCTCTACACGGCGCGTCGCCTCCGCACGTTCTGCCAGTGCCTCAGCAAGCTTCACCGTCTCCGCCTCCCCCTCCATGAGCTCGCACGAGTATACGAGTGCTAACCAGCTCATACGCACCTGGATTTGATCCGACGGAGCCCCTGACCAGCCACTGGAGTCAGAGCGGACAGCCACTCAGAGCGCCCACGAGAGAGAATGCGACGGTTTCAGCGTGACAGGACAAGATCAAACCCCACGTACGGGGCAAACCGCCGCCCAGCACACGATGCAGTGAGAATCCGACAGCACGAACGAGAACCGGTGAGAATCCGACAACCTCAGTGCGACAGGACACTGGGCTGTCTCACGGCTGGTGTCGTATCCGACGGCGATCCGACATCAGCCGTGAGATTCCGACACGAAATCTGAGACCCTACAAAGAGCCCGATCAGGTCTGTGCCATGTCCACGAAGCGTGAGTAGTGGCCTTGGAAGGCGACCGTGATGGTCGCGGTCGGGCCGTTGCGGTGCTTGGCGACGATCAGGTCGGCCTCGCCGGCGCGCGGTGACTCCTTCTCGTAGGCGTCCTCGCGGTGCAGCAGGATGACCATGTCGGCGTCCTGCTCGATGGATCCGGACTCACGCAGGTCGGAGACCATCGGCTTCTTGTCGGTGCGCTGCTCGGGGCCACGGTTGAGCTGGGAGAGCGCGATGACCGGGATCTCCAGCTCCTTGGCCAGCAGCTTGAGGTTACGGGACATGTCCGAGACCTCCTGCTGCCGGCTCTCGGCACGCTTGGAACCGCCGGACTGCATCAGCTGGAGGTAGTCGATCACGACCAGCTTGAGGTCGTTGCGCTGCTTCAGGCGCCGGCACTTGGCACGGATCTCCATCATCGACAGGTTCGGGGAATCGTCGATGTAGAGCGGAGCTGCCGAGACGTCGGGCATCCGGCGGGCCAGCCGCGTCCAGTCCTCGTCGGTCATCGTGCCCGAACGCATGTGGTGCAGGGCGACCCGGGCCTCGGCGGACAGCAGGCGCATCGCGATCTCGTTGCGCCCCATCTCCAGCGAGAAGATGACGCTGGGCAGGTTGTTCTTGATCGACGCCGCCCGCGCGAAATCCAGCGCGAGCGTCGACTTGCCCATCGCGGGGCGCGCGGCGATGACGATCATCTGACCCGGGTGCAGACCGTTCGTCAGCGAATCGAAGTCGGTGAATCCGGTGGGCACACCGGTCATCTCCCCGCTGCGCGAGCCGATCGCCTCGATCTCGTCGAGCGCGCCCTCCATGATGTCGCCCAGTGGCAGGTAGTCCTCGCTGGTCCGCTGCTCGGTGACCGCGTAGACCTCGGCCTGGGCTCGGTTGACGATCTCGTCGACGTCGTCGTCGGCCGCGTATCCCATCTGGGTGATGCGCGTACCCGCCTCGACCAGGCGGCGCAGGATCGCCCGCTCATGGACGATCTCGGCGTAGTACGCGGCGTTGGCCGCCGTCGGCACGGTCTGCACGAGCGTGTGCAGATACGAGGCGCCGCCGACCTTGTTGATCTCGCCGCGCCTGGTCAGCTCGGCGGCGATGGTGATGGGGTCGGCCGGCTCCCCCTTGGCATAGACGTCAAGGATCGCCGTGTAGATCGTCTCGTGGGCCGGCTTGTAGAAGTCGTGGCCCTTGAGGATCTCCACCACGTCGGCGATGGCGTCCTTGGACAGGAGCATGCCACCGAGCACCGACTGTTCGGCGTCGAGGTCCTGCGGGGGAACACGTTCGAAGGCGGAGCCCCCGTCGTCCCACGCGCCGTTCTCCCGGCCGCGGTCGTGCTGGTCGTCCCGGCCGCGGTCCGTGCCGGGGCGGCGGCGGGAGGCGGGCAGACGATCACTTGGGCCGCTGTCGGCCCACGGGTCGTCCAGGGGCTCGGAAATGCTCACCGAGCAGCCTCCTCCCGTCCGCCGAGCGGACCTCGCCGTGCCCCTCTGTTGTACGGGACGGCACTGACAAAATGAGAGGCCCAACTCCGCTTCAGGCGCGTCAGGTTTATGACACTTTGGAAGCCGGCGGACGGAGCGGGCGCCGGACCACGGTAGGGCCCAGAACAGCGTCAGCCAATCTGGTTATCCACAGGCCATGTGGACGACGGCCCCGATGCTGTGGAGAACTCGGCGAAACCTGTGCACGAGCCGGTGGACAGCCCTGTGAAAAAGCCCTCGGCGTCACCCACAGACACCTTCTGACCTGCCACTTTCCCGTCCACCGGCTGTGCAGAAGAAAAACTTTCCCAGTCGGACCAAGATCGCGTCGAACGGTACGCACAAGCGAACGCCACCAAAGCTCAAGTAAGGACTGCAAGAGCTTTGCATCTCTTACCTGTGGACGATTACATTGGTGCTCATGACACAGGCCCCCGCACGCCGCCCGGCCACCCGGCGCCGGCACGACCGAGAGATCGTCGCGCTGGCCGTACCGGCCTTCGGCGCGCTCGTCGCCGAGCCCCTCTTCGTGATGGCCGACAGCGCGATCGTCGGCCACCTCGGCACGGCGCAGCTCGCCGGACTCGGCATCGCCTCGGCCCTTCTGACCACCGCCGTCAGCGTCTTCGTCTTCCTGGCCTACGCCACCACGGCGGCGGTCGCCCGCCGCGTCGGCGCGGGCGACATCCCGGCAGCCATCCGCCAAGGCATGGACGGCATCTGGCTGGCGCTGCTGCTCGGGGCCGTCGTCATCGCGGTCGTCCTGCCCACCGCGCCCGCCCTGGTGGACCTCTTCGGTGCGTCGCCCACGGCGGCGCCGTATGCGACCACCTATCTGCGCATCTCCTCACTCGGCATTCCGTCCATGCTCGTCGTCCTGGCCGCGACCGGAGTCCTTCGTGGACTTCAGGACACCCGGACACCGCTGTATGTGGCCATCGCCGGGTTCGTCGCCAACGGCGTCCTCAATGTCGGGCTCGTCTACGGCGCCGGACTCGGCATCGCGGGCTCGGCCTGGGGCACCGTCATCGCCCAGTGCGGCATGGCGGCGGTCTATCTCTGGGTGGTCGTCCGCGGAGCGCGTCGGCACCACGCCTCCCTGCGGCCCGACCGGGCCGGAATCAGGGCATCGGCACAGGCCGGTGCCCCGCTGCTCGTCCGTACGCTTTCCCTGCGGGCGATCCTGATGATCGCCACGGCCGTGGCGGCCCGCCTCGGTGACGCGGACATCGCAGCCCACCAGATCGTCCTGTCCCTGTGGAGCCTGCTCGCGTTCGCCCTCGACGCCATCGCGATCGCCGGGCAGGCCATCATCGGCCGCTACCTCGGCGCCGACGATCCCCAGGGCGCTCGCGAGGCCTGCCGGCGCATGGTGCAGTGGGGGACAGCCGTCGGATTCGCCCTCGGGCTCCTGGTGCTCGTGAGCCGACCGCTCTTCCTGCCGCTGTTCACCAGTGACGCCCTCGTCAAAGACACGGCACTCGGGGCGCTGCTTCTGGTGGCGCTCTCCCAGCCGATCTGCGGCGTGGTCTTCGTCCTGGACGGTGTGCTGATGGGTGCGGGAGACGGACCGTATCTCGCCGGGGCCATGCTGGTGACCTTGGCGGTCTTCACCCCTGTGGCGTTGCTCGTGCCCGTTCTGGGCGGCGGACTCACCGCGCTCTGGGCTGCCATGACGTTGATGATGGCGGTGCGGATGCTGACGCTGTGGCTGCGTTCCCGCTCGGGCCACTGGATCGTCACGGGAGCGGCACGCTGAACGTTTCACGTGAAACACCACGACCTGCCAGGTTTCACATGAAACACCGTTGCCCGGGCCGTTGACTCAGCCACGCGGAAGGGGCCGCATCCTCGACGGATACGGCCCCTTCCAAGTGCTCAAGCAGAGCGGAACGCCTTACGCGGCGACAACCTCGATGTTGACCTTGGCGGCAACCTCGGGGTGCAGACGCACGGACGTCTCGTGACCGCCCAGGGACTTGATCGGCGCGCCCAGCTCGATGCGGCGCTTGTCGACCTCGGGACCGCCGGCAGCCTTGATCGCCGAGGCGATGTCGGCCGGGGTGACGGAACCGAACAGGCGGCCGGAGTCGCCGGAGCGAACGGCCAGGCGGACCTTCACACCCTCGAGCTGGGCCTTGATCTGGTTGGCCTGCTCGATGGTCTGGATCTCGTGGATCTTGCGAGCACGACGGATCTGCTCGACGTCCTTCTCGCCGCCCTTGGTCCAGCGGATAGCGAACTTCCGCGGGATCAGGTAGTTGCGAGCGTAGCCGTCCTTGACGTCCACGACGTCGCCCGCGGCACCGAGGCCGGAGACCTCGTGGGTGAGGATGATCTTCATGTGTGGCTCACCCTTCCCTTAGCGCGCAGTGGAGGTGTAGGGCAGCAGCGCCATCTCACGGCTGTTCTTGACGGCCGTGGCGACGTCACGCTGGTGCTGCGTGCAGTTGCCGGTCACGCGACGGGCACGGATCTTGCCGCGGTCGGAAATGAACTTCCGCAGCATGTTCGTGTCCTTGTAGTCCACGTACGTGACCTTGTCCTTGCAGAAAGCGCAGACCTTCTTCTTAGGCTTGCGCACAGGCGGCTTCGCCATGGTGTTTCTCCTGTGTGATCAAGAAGTTGGGGTACGGCCCGCCTAGAAGGGGGGCTCGTCCGAGTAGCCGCCACCGCCGCCGGAGCCGCCGCCCCAGCCACCGCCGCCGCCCTGGTTGCCACCGGCGGGAGCACCGGTCGCCCACGGGTCGTCGGAGGGAGCACCGCCCTGCTGGCCGCCACCGGGGCCACCGCCCCAGCCGCCGCCACCCTGGCCGCCGCCCTGGCCGCCACCGCCGCCGTAACCACCCTGGCCACCGCGGCCCGAGGTCTTGGTGACCTTGGCCGTGGCGTTGCGCAGGCTGGCACCGACCTCGTCGACGTCCAGCTCGTAGACCGTGCGCTTGACGCCCTCACGGTCCTCGTAGGACCGCTGCTTCAGCCGGCCCTGCACGATGACGCGCATGCCTCGCTGGAGCGACTCGGCGACGTTCTCCGCCGCCTGACGCCAGACCGAGCAGGTCAGGAAGAGGCTCTCGCCGTCCTTCCACTCGTTCGTCTGACGGTCGAAGGTGCGGGGAGTGGACGCGACGCGGAACTTCGCGACCGCCGCACCGGACGGGGTGAAGCGCAGCTCGGGGTCGTCGACAAGATTGCCGACGACCGTGATGACGGTCTCGCCTGCCATGGGGGAACCTCTCGGCGGGTTTGCTCTGGCTGCTTGCTACTCGAATCCCGAGATCAGCTGAGCGAAGGGCTCAGTGCATCTCGGGGCGGAGGACCTTGGTCCGGAGGACCGACTCGTTCAGGTTCATCTGGCGGTCGAGCTCCTTGACGACCGCAGGCTCGGCCTGCAGGTCGATGACCGAGTAGATGCCCTCGGGCTTCTTCTTGATCTCGTACGAGAGACGACGACGGCCCCAGGTGTCGACCTTCTCGACCTTTCCGCCGCCGTCACGGACGACAGAAAGGAAGTTCTCGATCAGCGGGGAGACAGAACGCTCCTCGAGATCGGGGTCGAGGATGACCATCACCTCGTAGTGACGCATGTGGAACCCACCTCCTCTGGACTCAACGGCCACGGTCGTTCCGTGGCAGGAGGGTTGTGATGCGTACGCAACAGTGCTTGCAGTACATCAGCCGCCACTGACAACGAGGGCCGGCTGGCGGACTCTCCAGATTGGCCGTGGCTCAGCCTGGGCAGACACCGTGCAGAACGTACAGACTACCCGCACACCTGCTTCCGGTTGAAATCGGGGCGCCGGACCCGTCAACCTGGACACCTCGGGTGTGCACGGCGCTAAGATGCGCCGCTTTTCGCTGGAGGTGCCCCATGGCACAGACGATGCGACCGAACACCGCCGCGGGCGGCGGCCTCTTCGCCACCGACGGCAAGTCCCACCCGGTCCAGGACACCCTGCTCGTGGTGACCCTGGTCCTGGGCGTGCTGGCGTTCATCACCGGGCTCCTCTTCCACAGCCTGCACCTGCTGAGCTCCTGGGCCGGTCTGGTGGGGATCCTCACCGGCGCGTACGGCCAGTGGATCTCCGTGACGACGCGCGAGCGCTTCGGGCTGGTGCTCGGCCTCGGCGCCTCCGCGGTCGGCTTCTACCTCGGCCTGGCGCACGGCGGCCTGTTCGGCGGCCTGTTCAGCTGAGACCGGGCACGCCCGGCCGCTCCTCGGGGACGGCGTCCGCCGAAGACCGCGGACGCGCCCGTACGACCGCGCGACCGGCGCCACGGCGGTGAACGGGCCGGGCCGAAGGTTGTGTGCGGCCAGTCTGCGCGCTCCCGGGGCGCAGTAGGCTTCGGCGCGAGAGCCGGAGCCCCTGTACCCATGGGGACACGCCAGCCCGAGGAGCGCCCCGAATGAGCCTGACCCTGAGGACCATCAGTCGAGAGCAGCATCTGGCCTACATCCAGAATCTGCCCGCGGCGAGTCACATGCAGGTCCCGGCATGGTCAGAGGTCAAGGCGGAGTGGCGCTCGGAGAACCTGGGCTGGTTCGACGAACGCACCGGCGAACTGGTCGGCGCGGGTCTCGTCCTGTACCGCCAGCTGCCCAAGATCAAGCGGTATCTCGCCTACCTGCCCGAGGGGCCGGTCATCAACTGGTTCGCGCCGAATCTCGACGACTGGATCCAGCCGATGCTGGCGCATCTGAAGCAGCAGGGCGCCTTCTCGGTGAAGATGGGCCCGCCGGTGATCATCCGCCGCTGGAACGCCGAGACCATCAAGAAGGGCATCCAGGACTCGGACGTCAAGCGCCTGCGCGACCTGGAGGCCGACTTCATCGAGCCCCGCGCCTTCGAGGTCGCCGACAAGCTGCGCCGTATGGGCTGGCAGCAGGGTGAGGACGGCGGCGCCGGCTTCGGCGACGTGCAGCCCCGTTACATCTTCCAGGTGCCGCTCGCCAACCGGTCGCTGGAAGAGGTGCACAAGAACTTCAACCAGCTGTGGCGCCGCAACATCAAGAAGGCGGAGAAGGCCGGCGTCGAGGTCGTCCAGGGCGGCTACCAGGACCTCGAGGAGTGGCAGCGGCTGTACGAGATCACGGCGGTCCGCGACCACTTCCGGCCCCGCCCGCTGTCGTACTTCCAGCGCATGTGGACGGCCCTCAACACCGAGGACCCCAACCGCATGCGGCTGTACTTCGCCCGGCACAACGGCGTGAACCTGGCGGCGGCGACGATGCTGATCGTCGGCGGGCACGTCTGGTACTCCTACGGAGCCTCCGACAACATCGGCCGCGAGGTCCGGCCCTCGAACGCGATGCAGTGGCGGATGCTGCGTGACGCCTACGCGCTCGGCGCCACGGTCTACGACCTGCGCGGCATCTCCGACTCGCTGGACGAGACCGACCACCTCTTCGGTCTGATCCAGTTCAAGGTCGGCACCGGCGGCCAGGCCGCCGAGTACCTCGGAGAGTGGGACTTCCCGCTGAACAAGCTGCTCCACAAGGCGCTCGACATCTACATGTCGCGCCGCTGACCTGACACTCTTCGGTTCGACCCCGTCGACACCTTCCATACTTCCGATACACCGCATTTACGAGAGAGGTTCCAGGTCCGGCCATGGCGCTCACGCTCTACGTCGACACCGCGCGCTGGCGGGCGCACCACAAGCACGTGCAGGAGCAGTTCCCCGGGCTCGTCCCGGTCTGCAAGGGCAACGGCTACGGATTCGGGCACGAGCGGCTGGCGGAGGAGGCCACGCGGCTGGGCTCCGACATCCTCGCCGTCGGCACGACGTACGAGGCCGCGCGCATCAAGGACTTCTTCAGCGGTGACCTGCTGGTCCTGACGCCGTACCGCCGCGGCGAGGAGCCGGTGCCGCTGCCCGACCGCGTGGTCCGTTCGGTGTCGTCGATCGACGGGGTGTACGGCCTCGTCGGGGCCCGTGTGGTCATCGAGGTGATGTCCTCGATGAAGCGGCACGGCATCAGCGAGCAGGATCTGCCGCAGTTGCACGCCGCCATCGAGAACGTCCGGCTGGAGGGTTTCGCCATCCACCTGCCGCTGGACCGCACGGACGGCTCGGACGCCGTGGAGGAGGTCATCGGCTGGATGGACCGGCTGCGCGCGGCCCGCCTGCCGCTGCACACGCTGTTCGTCAGCCACCTCAAGGCGGACGAACTCGCCCGGTTGCAGCAGCAGTTCCCGCAGACGCGTTTCCGTGCCCGCATCGGCACGCGGCTCTGGCTGGGGGATCACGACGCCACCGAGTACCGCGGCGCGGTCCTGGACGTCACCAAGGTCGGCAAGGGCGACCGTTTCGGCTACCGCCAGCAGAAGGCGGCCTCGGACGGCTTCCTGGTGGTCGTGGCGGGCGGTACGTCGCACGGGGTGGGCCTGGAGGCCCCCAAGGCGCTGCACGGCGTCATGCCACGCGCCAAGGGCGTCGCCCGCGCCGGTCTCGCCACGGTGAACCGCAACCTCTCCCCGTTCGTCTGGAGCGGCAAGCAGCGCTGGTTCGCGGAGCCGCCGCACATGCAGGTGTCGATCCTGTTCGTCCCCTCGGACGCGCAGGAGCCCAAGGTCGGCGACGAGTTGGTGGCCCATCTGCGACACACCACGACGCAGTTCGACCGGCTCATGGACCACTGAGCGGCGGTCGCGGGACCCGTTCTCGTGCGAAAGGCCGTGTCCGGCAACGCCGGACACGGCCTTTCGCACGCCCCCTGAAGAGGCTGTTCGCTCAGAGCGGATCGCTCCTGGGTGCGGCCGGGCCCCGACCACCCCACTCCACCTGGGCCCCGCCCAACTCCGCCTCCGGGTGCGGTGGCCGGGCCCGGGTGCCCAGGACGAAGACGTCCTCGGCTCCGTCGAGGACACCGCCCGAGGGGTCGTCGTCGCCGGCCCGGCGCACCACGTCCCGCTCCGGCATGAGAATGTCCCGCACGACGACCGCGCACAGGTACGACGTGCCCAGCAGGTGCACGGCGATCACCCAGTGGTAGCCGTCGGCCGGCAGCCCCTTGTGGGCGTCTCCGCTGGTCGTGTAGGCGAGGTACATCCAGATGCCGAGGAAGTACGCCACCTCGCAGGCCTGCCAAATCAGGAAGTCGCGCCACTTGGGGCGGGCCAGCGCGGCCAGCGGGACCAGCCACAGGACGTACTGCGGCGAGTAGACCTTGTTGGTGAGGATGAAGGCCGCCACGATCAGGAAGGCGAGCTGGGCGAAGCGCGGACGGCGCGGGGCGTACAGCGTCAGTGCCGCGATGCCGAGGGCGCACAGCACCACCAGCAGGGTGGCCGTGGTGTTGACGAAGTCGGTGCTCGGCGGACTGGTCGAGTTCTGGGCCCAGATGAGCCAGAAGGAGCCGAAGTCGACGCCCCGGTCATGGCTGAACCTGTAGAACTGCCACCAGCCTTCCGAGGCGAAGGCCATCACCGGCAGATTCACCACGAGCCAGGCGACGACGGCGCCCGCCAGCGCTCTGCCGAAGTCCCGCCACTTCCCCGCCCGCCAGCACAGCACGAGCAGCGGGCCGAGCAGGAAGACGGGATAGAGCTTGGCGGCCGTGGCGAGGCCCAGCAGGACGCCGAAGGCGACCGAACGCCCTCGGGACCACATCAGCATCGCGGCGGCCGTCAGCGCGACCGCCAGCAGGTCCCAGTTGATGGTGGCGGTCAGCACGAAGGCCGGCGCGAGGGCGACCAGCAGACCGTCCCACGGCCGCCGGGCATGGGTGCGGGTCACGCAGACGGCGATGACGGCCGCGCACACCATCAGCATCCCGGCGTTGACCATCCAGTACCACTGTTCCTGGTGCTGGATGCTGCCGCTGTGCGGAGTCAGCCAGGAGGCCACCTCCATGAAGACCCCGGTCAGTACGGGGTACTCCAGGTACGGCATGTCGCCGGGGAGCCTGTCGAAGTAGGGCACGAGGCCCTCGGCGAAACCACGGCCCTGGTAGAGGTGCGGAATGTCCGAGTAGCAGGCCTTCGTGTACTGGGAGCTCGCACCGAAGAACCAGGCGCCCTGGTAGCAGGGCACCTTCTGGACCAGGCCGAGGGCGAACATGCCGATCGCGACGAGCGCGACGACCCGTACGGGGGTCCACCAGGACCTTCCGAGCAGGGCACGCCGCCCGACGGGACCGCCGATCAGCTCACTGCCGGCCGCCGCGACCTCGTCCTCCTTGGTGGGCCGCACCGGGTCCGGCTCGTGCACGCTCGCTTGCGTCGATTCAGCACTGGGCATGGGGCACATCCTGCCGTACGACCCGAGGGCACGTGCCCGGTCGGCACCGCTGAGGGCTCGACGGCCCTCGCTGCGGCCGATCCCGAAACGCCCCATCACACGAACGCGCCACGACCAGGAGGTCGTGGCGCGCGCTCGCTTCGTTCGGATCAACCGCCGGCCGGGCCCGCGAAGAGACCGTTGCCTCCGTTCCCGTTGCCCCGGTTGCCGCCTCCGCTGACGTTGCTGCCGTCCGACTCGCTCGGCGAAGGCGAGGACTGGTCGGTGCCGCCGTCCACGCCGCCGTCACCGGTCTGACCACCGTTGCCGTTGCCGTTGCCGTTGCCATTCCCGTTGCAGCCGAAGAAACCGCACCGGGTCCGGCTCGGCGTGGGGTCCGGGGTGGGCTCGGTCTCGCTGGGCGTGGGCTCGGGAGTCGGGCTCTCCTCGGCGGTCTCGGTGACCGTCGGGGTCGGAGTCGGGGAGGGCGCGCCGATCCCGTCCGCGATCTCGCCGACCTTCTCGGCCTTGGGGAAGCCGGGGTCGTTCTTCCCCTGCAGGGCTGCCTTCATGTACTCGGTCCACACCTGTGTGGGGATGTCACCACCGTGGATGGAGTCCTTGCCCGCCGTGCCGTTCATGGAGAGCAGACCGTGGGTCTTGGGCTCCTCACGGAACATCGTCACCGCAGTCGACAACTGCTGCGTGTAGCCGACGAACCACGCGGACTTGTTCTTGTCGGTGGTGCCCGTCTTGCCCGCGGCCTTGCGGCCCAGGGCGCGCGCGTTCGTGGCCGTGCCGTTCTCGACGACGTTCTCGAGGACGTCGGTGACGTTGTGCGCCACGATCTCGGGCATCGCCCGCTTGAGGCGCGGCTTCTCGAAGCCGGGCAGCTCCGAACCGTCGTGCTTGACGGCCGTCACCGAGTACGGGTCGGCCTGCTGCCCCGACGCCGCGAACGTCGCGTAGGCGTCGGCCATGCGGATCGCGCTGGGGGTCGACGTACCGAGGGCGAACGACGCGTTGAGGTCGGCGAAGCTGTCCTTCAGAAGGCCGGACTTCTCAGCCACGTCCGCCACCTTCGCCATCCCCACGTCCATGCCGAGCTGCACGAAGGGGGTGTTGATGGACTGCTCCATCGCCTTGCGCAGGGTGATGTAGCCCCACGGGCGAGGGCCCTCGTTGTTCTGGAAGAAGGGGGTGTTGTCCTTCTTGAGGACGTAGGACCCGTCGTTGTTCAGGATCTTCAGGTGGTCGTTGCCGTTGTACTTGCTGAGCGGTGAGACCCCGACGCCATCGGTCTTGTAGGTGCCGTACTGCATCGCCGCGGCGAGCACGAACGGCTTCCACGTCGAACCGACGGGGACGCCCGAGGTGTCCGCGTTGTTGGTGAAGTGGCCGTTCTCGAAGCCGACGCCACCGTAGAGAGCGACGATCGCACCGTCATTGGGTTTCACCGACGCCGCACCGAACTGGACGTGCTTGTCCAGCTCGCGCTTCGGGTCGATGTTCGCCTTCTCCACCTTCTTCACGGCGGCGGCCAGTGCGTCGACCTTGTCCTTCTCGAAGGTGGTGTAGATCTGGTACCCGCCCTGGTCGAACTGCGCCTCCGTGATGTCGGAGTGCTTCAGGACGTACCGCTTCGCCGCGTCGACGAGGTAGCTGACCTGGCCGGTCATTCCCTTGATCGCCTTACGGCCCTGAGGCTCGGGGTACTTCTTGATCGCCTCCTGGTACTGGGCGTCCGTGAGGTGATCCTTCAGATCGCTCTTGTGCATCTGCTCGAGGATCCAGCTCCACCGCACTTCCGAACGCTTGTGGTTGGCCGCTGCGGTGGCCGAGGAGTCGAGGTTCTCGTTGCCGGCCGGGTCGTAGTACGTCGGGCCCTTGAGCAGAGCGGCGAGGACGGCGCATTCGCTCGGCGTGAGCTCGACGGCGTTCTTGCCGTAGTACGTCTGGGCGGCGGCCTGGATGCCGTACGCGCCACGGCCGTAGTACGAGGTGTTCAGGTAGCCCTGGAGGATGTCGTCCTTGGAGAGCTTCGTGCCCACCTTGATCGAGATGAACATCTCCTTGAACTTCCGGGAGACCGTCTGGTCCTGGCTCAGGTAGGTGTTCTTCACGAACTGCTGGGTGATCGTCGAACCGCCCTGCGTGTCACCGCCCGTCGCCATGTTGGCCAGCGCGCGGACGATACCCATCGGGTCGACACCCGAGTCGCTGTAGAAGCTCTTGTTCTCGGCCGAGATCACCGCCAGCCCCATGGCCTTGGGAATCTTGTCGATCGTGACGTTCTGCCGGTTCTGGCCGCTGCCGGTGGCGACCATCTGCTGACCGTTGGACCAGTAGTAGACGTTGTTCTGCGACACCGCCGCGGCGTGCGCCTCACTGGGCACGCTCACCATCGCGTACCCGACGCCGGCGACGGCCACCAGGCTGCCGACGAAGCCGATGCACAACCCGGAGACGAGCCTCCAGGACGGTATCCAGCGGCGCCATCCGTACCCTTCCGCGCGCGGGTAGTCGATGAACCGCTTCTTCGGGGGCGGCCCCGGCCGTCCTCGGCCGCGTCCGGGATCGTCCGGTCGCCCGCGTCGGCCGCTGCCTCTCTGCGCCGCCCGCCGGGCCTCGGCACGGCTGCCGTAGGGGCGGTCCCCGCCTTCCACGCCATATGAACCGGAATCGGCAGGAGATCCGGTGGCGCCTCGCGGTGCCGCACGGCGGCCGGAGGACGAGGCGGACTGGCCACGTCGGGCCGCGGCACGTCCGCCTCCCTGCGGCTGCGGCGGTTTGCGACGGTGCTCGCTCATCGAACGATTACTCCTCGGGCAGGCGCTTTCTCGCGCGCCTGGAGACGGCGGCTGTTTTCCGGTCCCCCCGAAGTACGGATGTGGTCGGTCACGCATTCACCCGTACCGCACCGGGAGCGAGGACGATCCCCAGGCGTCACTCGGTTCCCGGCGATGTGCATGGCGCACAGACTACGCACTGGCTAAACCCGGTGAGCCCGAAGTTCACCCCAAACCAGGCAACTTGCCTCCGACCGACCGGTGATGTGATCCCGTTCACTCCACCCCCTCTTGTCGCATGCGGGAGTGCGATCTATCGTCGTGATGTATCGAGTCGATACATCAGTGCGAGATAAGCAGCGTCACGGCACCCGGAGCGGCCCCCGCCGCCACCGGATCGCGGCAGAGAGGAGGCGACGATGGGCCGGCGTTCCGGCATCCTCGAGTTCGCCGTACTCGGCCTGCTCCGCGAATCCCCGATGCACGGCTACGAACTGCGCAAACGGCTCAACACGTCACTGGGCGTGTTCCGTGCGTTCAGCTACGGGACGCTCTATCCCTGCCTCAAGACGCTGGTCGTCAACGGCTGGTTGATCGAGGAGCCGGGGAGCGCTCCTGAGGACGCCGTCTCCGCCGCGCTCGCGGGCCGGCGCGCCAAAATCGTCTACCGGTTGACGGCCGAAGGTAAGGAGCACTTCGAGGAGCTGCTCTCGCAGACGGGACCCGACACGTACGAGGACGAGCACTTCGCCGCTCGCTTCGCCTTCTTCGGGCAGACGTCGCGCGACGTACGCATGCGCGTACTGGAGGGCCGCCGCAGCCGGCTGGAGGAGCGTCTGGAGAAGATGCGCGCCTCCCTGGCGCGCACGCGGGAGCGCCTCGACGACTACACACTCGAGCTCCAGCGCCACGGGATGGAGTCCGTGGAGCGCGAAGTGCGCTGGCTGAACGAGCTCATCGAGAGCGAGCGGGCCGGGCGGGACCTCAAGGGTTCCGTCTCGGGGGGTCCCGCGTCGCTGGACACCACCACTGGAGCGACGGGCGGCCTGCCCCGGTCCGGGGAGCCTTCCCGGCCGGATACGCCCGACGACACCGCCACGTGAGGTCCCGTCGGGGCTTCACCGATTACACACAGGGAGCAACCGGAATGGGTTCGGTTCGCGTAGCCATCGTCGGCGTGGGCAACTGCGCCGCGTCGCTGGTGCAGGGCGTCGAGTACTACAAGGACGCCGACCCGGCGTCCAAGGTCCCGGGCCTCATGCACGTGCAGTTCGGCGACTACCACGTGCGTGACGTCGAGTTCGTCGCCGCCTTCGACGTCGACGCGAAGAAGGTCGGCCTGGACCTCGCGGACGCCATCGGCGCCTCCGAGAACAACACCATCAAGATCTGCGACGTGCCCAGCACCGGCGTGACGGTTCAGCGCGGCCACACTCTCGACGGTCTCGGCAAGTACTACCGGCAGACCATCGAGGAGTCCGCCGAGGCCCCGGTCGACGTCGTCCAGATCCTCAAGGACAAGCAGGTCGACGTCCTGGTCTGCTACCTGCCCGTGGGCTCCGAGGACGCGGCGAAGTTCTACGCCCAGTGCGCCATCGACGCCAAGGTCGCCTTCGTCAACGCGCTCCCGGTCTTCATCGCCGGCACCAAGGAGTGGGCGGACAAGTTCACCGAGGCGGGCGTCCCGATCGTCGGCGACGACATCAAGTCGCAGGTCGGCGCGACCATCACGCACCGCGTCATGGCGAAGCTGTTCGAGGACCGCGGTGTCATCCTGGACCGCACCATGCAGCTGAACGTCGGCGGCAACATGGACTTCAAGAACATGCTGGAGCGCGACCGGCTGGAGTCCAAGAAGATCTCCAAGACCCAGGCCGTCACCTCCCAGATCCCCGACCGGGACCTCGGCGAGAAGAACGTCCACATCGGCCCGTCCGACTACGTGGCCTGGCTCGACGACCGCAAGTGGGCGTACGTCCGCCTCGAGGGCCGCGCCTTCGGCGACGTTCCGCTGAGCCTGGAGTACAAGCTCGAGGTCTGGGACTCCCCGAACTCCGCCGGTGTCATCATCGATGCCCTGCGCGCCGCGAAGATCGCCAAGGACCGGGGCGTCGGCGGCCCGATCCTGTCGGCGTCCTCGTACTTCATGAAGTCCCCGCCGGTGCAGTACTTCGACGACGAGGCCCGCGAGAACGTGGAGAAGTTCATCCGCGGCGAGGTCGAGCGCTAGAGAGCGCTTCACAAAACCGCTCCTGCCAGGGCTGTTGGGCCCCCGTCCGTGTACGTCTCGCGTGCACCCGGGGGCCCTCCCACATGTGAGGCTGTCACCCCATGGCCGTCGTCCGTGACCTGCGCGTCCTGCTGCGCTTGAGGAACTTCAGGCGCCTGCTCGCCGTGCGGGTGCTCTCCCAGAGCGCCGACGGCGTCTACCAGGTCGCGCTCGCCACCTACGTCGTCTTCTCCCCGGAGAAGCAGACCTCGCCCGCCGCGATCGCCTCCGCGATGGCGGTGCTGCTCCTGCCGTACTCGCTGATCGGCCCCTTCGCCGGCGTCCTGCTGGACCGCTGGCGCCGTCGCCAGGTCTTCCTCTACGGCAACCTGGCGCGTGCCGTGCTGGCGACCGCCACGGCCGTGCTGATGGTCGCCGCCGTACCGGACTGGCTGTTCTACGTCTCCGCGCTGTGCGTCACCGCCGTCAACCGCTTCGTGCTCGCCGGGCTGTCCGCCGCGCTGCCGCGCGTGGTCGACGCCGAGCGGCTGGTGATGGCCAACTCACTGTCGCCGACCGCCGGCTCCCTGGCCGCGTTCGCGGGTGGCGGCCTCGCCTTCGTCGTGCGGCTGGTGGGAGCGGACTCCGACGCGGCCGTGGTGCTGCTGGGGGCCGTCCTGTATCTGTGCGCGGCCCTGACCTCGCTGCTCATGGCACCGGACCTGCTCGGGCCCGACCGCGAGCCGCGGCGGCCACGGCTGGGCGCGGCGGTGAACGTCACCGCGCGCGAGTTGATGGCGGCCGTACGGCACCTCGTCGCGCCGCCCAGGCGGCAGGCCGCCTGGGCGCTGGCCTCGATGACGCTGATGCGGTTCTGCTACGGGGCACTGACCGTCCTGGTGCTGATGCTGTGCCGCCACGGCCTGACCTCGAACACACGGGACGGGCTGCGTCTGCTCGGGCTGGCGCTGGCCCTCTCCGGCGTGGGGTTCTTCGCGGCGGCCGTGATGACACCGTGGGCGGCGGACCGGCTCGGACCGTCCGGCTGGATCGCCGTGTGCGCAGGCTCCGCCGCGGTCCTCGAACCCGCCCTCGGCCTGCCGTTCGCCACCGGTCCCCTGCTCGTCGCGGCGTTCGTGCTGGGGCTGACCACCCAGGGCGCGAAGATCGCCACGGACACGATGGTGCAGTCCGCGGTGGACGACGGTTTCCGCGGCCGGATCTTTTCCGTGTACGACGTGCTGTTCAACGTGGCGTTCGTCGGCGCCGCGGGGGTCGCCGCGCTGATGCTGCCACCGGACGGCCGCTCGTCCGTGCTCGTCGTGATGGTCGCCGTGATCTACGGGGCGATTGCGGCCGCTTTGACACGCTTTGCAGGCCGACACGTGTCACATCAATGACACAGAGTCCCATTGGGTTACAGCAGTGTCAGTCCTGGCCTGTAACTTACGTGCGTCTTATTTCGACAGCATGTTCTCGCCGTCATGCACTAGTTCCAGGGGGACCCCCGAATGACCACTCCGCCGCCGCCCCAGGGCCAGAACCCGCACGCTGAGGCGCCCACCGCTCCCATGGGGCAGCAGGCCGGTCAGCCTGGAGCCCCGCAGCAGCCGTACCCGCCGCAGGCGCCGTACGCCCCCTTCCCGCAGCAGCAGGGTGCCCCGGTCCCGCCGCCCGTTCCGCCGAAGTCCGGGGGCAAGAAGGTGCTGGGCATCCTCGGCACGATGGGCCTCATTGCCGCCGCCCTCCTCGTCAAGTTCGGTCTCGGCTGGTGGTTCAACCAGACCGACGCCGAGACGACTTCGGTGGGCGCCTGCCTGCACAACAAGGGAACCGACTCCAACGCCGACCTCAAGGAGGTCGACTGCTCGTCCGGTGAGGCCGAGTACAAGGTGATCGAGAAGTTCGACGGCTCTTCCGACGAGAAGAAGTGCGAAAGCGTCAAGGGATGGACCGTCTCCTACGTCCAGTCCGGAGGCGGACACGACGTGGTGCTGTGCCTGACGGAGACCAAGTAACACCCGCTTGACCCATGGCGAAGGGGCGATGTTTCACGTGAAACATCGCCCCTCGGCGCTTCTCGCGCTCGCGTTTCACGTGAAACACGAGCCCTTTCCACGCACCCTCAGCCTTGCTGCTCCTGCTCGGCCCACCACTCCTTCAGGGCCGCCACCGCCGCGTCGTGCTCCATCGGGCCGTTCTCGAGTCGCAGTTCCAGCATGTGCTTGTACGCCTTGCCGACGGCCGGTCCGGGCTTGACGCCGAGGATCTCCATGATCTGGTTGCCGTCGAGGTCCGGGCGGATCGCGTCGAGCTTCTCCCGCTTCTGGAGATCGGCGATGCGCTCCTCCAGGCCGTCGTACGCCCGGGACAGTGTGGCCGCCTTGCGCTTGTTGCGGGTGGTGCAGTCCGAGCGGGTCAGCTTGTGAAGGCGGTCGAGCAGCGGGCCGGCATCGCGGACATAGCGGCGGACAGCCGAGTCCGTCCACTCGCCGGTGCCGTAGCCGTGGAAACGCAGATGAAGTTCGACCAGCCGCGAAACGTCCTTCACCAGCTCGTTGGAGTACTTCAGCGCGGTCATGCGCTTCTTGGTCATCTTCGCGCCGACCACTTCGTGGTGGTGGAAGGAGACCCGGCCGTCCTTCTCGAAGCGACGGGTGCGCGGCTTGCCGATGTCATGCAGAAGGGCGGCGAGGCGCAGCGTCAGGTCGGGCTCCTCCTCCAGCTCCATCGCCTGCTCCAGCACGATCAGCGTGTGGTCGTAGACATCCTTGTGCCGGTGGTGCTCGTCACTCTCCAGACGCAGGGCGGGCAGCTCGGGCAGCACATGGCCGGCGAGACCGGTGTCGACGAGCAGGGACAGACCCTTGCGCGGGTGAGCCGACAGGATCAGTTTGTTCAGCTCGTCCCGGACCCGCTCGGCCGAGACGATCTCGATACGCCCCGCCATCTCCTTGATCGCCGCAAGAACCTCGGGGGCGACTTCGAAGTCGAGCTGGGCGGCGAAGCGCGCGGCCCGCATCATGCGCAGCGGGTCGTCGGAGAAGGACTCCTCGGGTGTGCCCGGAGTGCGCAGCACCCGTGCCTCGAGGTCGCCGATCCCGCCGTGCGGGTCGATGAACGCCTTCTCCGGCAGCGCCACGGCCATGGCGTTGACTGTGAAATCACGGCGGACGAGGTCCTCCTCGATGGAGTCGCCGTACGACACCTCGGGCTTGCGCGAGGAGCGGTCGTAGGCCTCCGACCTGTAGGTGGTCACCTCGATCTGGAAGCACCGGTCGACATCCCCGACGCGGGCCTGCTTCTGCGCCCCGACCGTGCCGAAGGCGATCCCGACCTCCCAGACGGCGTCCGCCCAGGGCCGCACGATCTTCAGTACGTCCTCGGGGCGGGCGTCGGTCGTGAAGTCCAGGTCATTGCCGAGCCGGCCGAGCAGTGCGTCCCGGACCGAGCCGCCGACCAGGGCGAGAGAGAACCCGGCCTCCTGGAAACGGCGCGCGAGGTCGTCGGCGACAGGGGCGACCAGCAGCAGCTCGCTCACCGCGCGCTGCTGCACCTGGCTCAGGGCAGGGGAAGTGTCTTCGTTGGCGTTCGGCACAACAGAAAAGGGTACGTGGCCCGGGCGCCCGACCGCGCCGACATTGTTCGGCACCGGCCGAGGCGGATGTGCGGCAACAGCACTGCGCGGGATGCGGCGGCAGATCCCCTTTATTACCCGCTCAAGCTCTCCTTATTACTTACGTAACCCACGCCTTTGTGACGCAACGAACAGCATCCCCGGATACGGGCATATCCAGGGCGTTCACCCGCGCCCAGCGATCTTGAGACCGCCTCCGAGGCACTTCCCCCCGGCGCACATCGTTACCATGCGTGGACGCACATTCCGACGACCACTGACGACGAGGGACGGGCGAGCGCGTGGCCGAGGCGGCAGACTTCCAGGGGACCAGTCCCTCACCTGCCCGCCGCAGGCTGCGGCGTGCCGGGGCGCTGCTCACCGGAGCACCGCTGCTGGCCGCTCTGCTCCAGCTGCCCGCCACGCCGTCCGCACACGCCGCCGGGCAGGAGTCCCCGCAGAGCGCGTCGGGCTCGCGCACGGTCGCCGTCTCCGTCGACTCGTTCAGCCCCAGCGCCCCCACGGACGGGGACACGCTGACCGTCTCCGGCACCGTGACGAACAAGGGCAAGCAGGCCGTCACCGACGCCCACGTGGGCCTGCGCGTGGGCCCGGAGCTGGACACCCGCTCGGCGATCGACTCCGTGGCCCAGCGCACCCGGTTCGATCCGAACGCCGACGGCCCAGAGATCGGCGACAAGTACACCCAGAAGTTCACGCAGCTCGCTCCGGGCGTCGCGGAGCACTTCAGCATCTCCGTGCCGGTCGACAAGCTGAACCTCGGCGCGAACGGCGTCTACGAGTTCTCCGTCTCGCTGTCCGGCCAGACCTCCGTCCAGCCCTGGGAGCAGGTCCTGGGCATCCAGCGCACGTTCCTGCCGTGGCAGCCGGACGACGCGGGCACGAAGACCAGGACGACCTATTTGTGGCCGCTGGTGTCCAGCGTCCACATGACGGCCGAGACGGGCCCCGGGGCGCAGCAGACGCCGGTCTTCCTCGACGACGACCTGGCCAAGGAGATCGCGCCCGGCGGACGCCTGGAGCGGATGCTGTCGCTGGGCAAGGACCTCGACGTCACCTGGGTGATCGACCCCGACCTGCTGGCGTCCGTCGACGCCATGACCGGCAACTACCGCATCCAGACCGCGGACGGCACACCCGTGCCGGGCACCCACCAGGATGTCGCCAAGAAGTGGCTCGCCGAGCTCCAGCAGGCGGTGGCGGGCAAGGACATCGTGGCGCTGCCCTTCGCCGACCCGGACCTGGCCTCCCTCGCCCACCACGGCACGAGCGTCACCGGGTCGCTGAGCCAGCTCAAGGACGCCACCGACGTCGCCGCCAGCACGGTGGAGACGGTGCTCCAGGTGAAGCCGAGCACGGACTTCGCCTGGCCCGTGGAGGGCGCCGTCGACCCGTCGATCGTCAAGGTCGCCACCTCCGCGGGCGCCGACAAGATCATCACGCGTAGCGACAGCCTCCAGGAGACCGGCGGGCTGTCGTACACGCCCTCCGCCGCCCGCCCGATCGGCGGCGGCACCACGGCGATCGTCGCGGACGCCCGCCTGTCGACGGCGTTCGAGGGCGACCTGGCACAGGCCGGCGCCAGCACACTGGCCGTGCAGGAGTTCCTCGCCCAGAGCCTGGAGCTCGACAGCCAGACGAGCCGGCAGCGCAGCATCGTCGTGGCCCCGCAGCGCATGCCCAGCGCGAGCCAGGCCCAGGCCATGGCGCAGGCGCTGACGGCCCTCCAGCAGAGCAACTGGTCGCAGTCGCAGGACCTGGCCGCGGCCACCGCTGCCAAGCCGGACCCCGGCGCCACCACGAAGGTCCCGTCCGCCGCGGACTACCCCTCCTCGCTGCGCAGGAAGGAACTCAGGCGGGCCGCCTTCGGGGCGATCGCCCGGACGCAGGACAAAATCGACAACTTCCGGGTCGTCCTGACCAACCCGTCCCGGGTCGTGACGCCCTTCGGGCGGGCCATGAACCGGGAGATGGCCACGTCGTGGCGCGGCCGGTCCAGCGGGGCGACGGACTTCCGGGACGGCGTGGAGGCGTACCTCGACGACCTCTCCGAGCAGGTCAAGCTGATCGACAAGTCGGAGACAAAGCTCTCCGGCCGCAGCGCCACGATCCCGGTGACCGTGCAGAACAACCTGGTGCAGGGCGTCGACCACCTGGTGCTGCGGCTCACCTCGACCAACCCCACCCGCCTCAAGATCGGCGGCAACGCGTACTCGGAGCAGTCCGTCGCGGTCGCCGGCGGGCACGCCCAGTCCGTGAAGTTCACCACGTCGGCCAACGCCAACGGCCCCGTGACGGTGGTCGCCCAGCTCTATACGCAGGACGGCCGGGAGTACGGCGCGCCGGTCACCTTCGACGTGAAGGTCACCGAGATCACGGCGACGGTGATGCTGGTCATCGGTGGCGGTGTCCTGCTGCTCGTCCTCGCCGGCTTCCGCATGTACACCCAGCGCAAGCGTGCCGCGGCCAAGGAGGCGTCCCACGACCCCCAGGACGCCGAGCACGCAGAGAACGCAGAGGAAGCGCGGGACGGCGAGGACGGCGCCGGAGACGCCGGTGACGGCGCGGACGAGCCGGAAGGCGTCGATCCGGAGAACCCCGAAGACACCGCCGGTCGTCCCACGGAAGGCGCCGGTCGTCCCACGGAAGGCACAGAAGAGTCCGGCACCCGGTCCCGGACGGACGACCCGGAGCAGCCGAGTGACCCGACACCGGACACCGCGGCGGAAAGCACAGACCCGTCCGGGACGGGTGAGAAGGTGGACCGTTGAGGATGTCGTGGCCCGGAGGGCCCGGGACGATGAGGTGGGGTAAGCATGAACGCGCCGTACGACGGTGACCGCGGCCAGGCCGTGGGCGGCTCGGGCCACCCCGACGCGCCGCCGCCCGGACACGGCCAGACGCCGCCGGAGCCCCCCGCGGACATGTACCTCCAGGACGCCTACGACGACGACCCCTACCGCGCGCAGGACCTCACCGCCCAGGACCCGGTCGGCGAGGCGCTGTACGACCGTGCCGCGCACCCTCCGCCGCCCCCGGGCCCGAACGGGCCGCAGCAGCCGCTCTACGGCCGCCCCGCGCAGTCGCCCTACGCCCCCGACCCGCGCGTGTGGGCGCAGACCCCGCCGCCGGAGCCGTCGGGCACCACCCAGTACCTGCCGCACGGCGAGGATCCCCGGACCACCGAGTTCGTCGGGGTCGACGACCTGGTCAGCCACTCCGGCGAGGACCACCACGAGCCGGACGCCTTCGCCCACCTCTTCCGCGACCAGCAGCAGGGCGGACCGGACACGCGTCAGAGCGGCTACGGCCACCAGGGCCCGGGACAGCACGGCTACCGGCCGCCGCAGGACATGGGCGGACGCCCGCGGATGGCGGTCCCCTCGGTTCCCGGTCCCGCCCCGGCCCCGGCCGCCGGTCAGGGACCGATGGGGCCGTACGCACCCGCACCGGCCGTCGCCGAGACCCCTGCCCCGGCGGCCGAGCCCGCCCCCGCTCCGGCGGCGAAGAAGGGCGGGAAGGCCTCAGGACTGCTGCAGTCGAGCGCCGTCATGGCGGCGGGCACGATGGTCTCCCGGCTCACCGGGTTCATCCGCTCGGCGATGATCGTGGCCGCGCTGGGCACGTCCCTGCTGGGCGACACCTTCCAGGTGGCCTACCAGCTGCCGACGATGATCTACATCCTGACCGTCGGCGGCGGCCTGAACTCCGTGTTCGTCCCGCAGCTCGTCCGTGCCATGAAGGAGGACGACGACGGGGGCGAGGCGTTCGCCAACCGGCTGCTCACCCTGGTGATGGTCGCGCTCGGCGCGCTCACCGCCCTCACGATGTTCGCGGCGCCGCTGCTGGTCCGGATGCTCTCCAACTCGGTCGCCGGCGATCCGGCGGCCAACGAGGTCGGCATCACCTTCACCCGGTACTTCCTGCCCTCCATCTTCTTCATGGGCGTCCATGTGGTGATGGGGCAGATCCTCAACGCCCGGGGCAGGTTCGGCGCCATGATGTGGACGCCGGTCCTGAACAACATCGTCATCATCTTCACGCTCGGCACGTTCCTGTGGGTCTACGGCACGTCCGCGAACTCCCACATGACCGTCACGAACATCCCGCCGGAGGGCCAGCGCCTGCTGGGCGTCGGCGTGCTCCTCGGTCTCGTCGTGCAGGCACTCGCGATGATCCCGTACCTGCGCGAGACCGGGTTCAGGCTCCGCCTCCGCTTCGACTGGAAGGGGCACGGTCTCGGCAAGGCCGCCATGCTGGCCAAGTGGACCGTCCTCTTCGTCCTCGCCAACCAGGCGGGCGCCCTGGTGGTCACCCAGCTGGCCACCTCCGCGGTCGCCAGCACGCACGTCGACGGCACCGGCTTCAGCGCCTACGCCAACGCCCAGTTGATCTGGGGCCTGCCCCAGGCCATCATCACGGTCTCGCTGATGGCGGCCCTGCTGCCCCGCCTCTCACGCTCGGCCGCCGAGAACGACACCGGCGCCGTCCGCGACGACGTCTCGCAGGGTCTGCGCACGACGGCGGTCGCCATCGTGCCCATCTCCTTCGGGTTCCTCGCCCTGGGCATCCCCATGTGCACGCTGATCTTCGGCTCCTCGGGCACCGCGGCCGCCACCAACATGGGCTACATGCTGATGGCCTTCGGACTCGGCCTGATCCCGTACTCCGTGCAGTACGTCGTCCTGCGCGCCTTCTACGCCTACGAGGACACCCGCACGCCCTTCTACAACACGGTGATCGTGGCCGCGGTCAACGCGGGTGCCTCGCTCCTGTGTTACTTCCTGCTTCCGGCCCGCTGGTCCGTGGCCGGCATGGCGGCCGTGTACGGTCTCGCATACGCGATCGGCGTCGGTGTCGCCTGGCGCCGGCTGCGCCAGCGGCTGGGCGGCGACCTCGACGGTTCGCGTGTCCTGCGGACGTACGCGCGGCTGGGCATCGCCTCGGTACCGGCGGCACTGATCAGCGGCGCGGCCTGCTACGGCATCGGCCACACGCTGGGCCAGGGCGTCCTCGGGTCGTTCGTCTCGCTGCTGGCCGGTGGCGCGCTGCTGCTCGGGGTCTTCTTCGTCGCCGCCCGCCGGATGCGCATCGAGGAAATCAACGGGCTCGTGGGTATGGTCCGCGGGCGCCTGGGGCGTTGAGTCGGGGGTAGGCGCACAACCATCGTCCGCAGCTGTGTGTCGTGCATAGCGCCGGACTGTGGGCACAATTGGATTCGGCGTCGGACAGCGCGCGATGGATGGGGAGGCAGGAGCGACGGTGGCGGAACGGATCACGGCTGCCGTCGACGTGGCAGACAACAGCGGCGAGCAGCCGCTGACCGCCAAGGCGGACCAGTCCACGTCCGACGGGGTGGCCCAGCACCGGGAGCGGGGCACGGACAACGAAGAGGCACAGGGGAGCAACGGGACGGAGAGTCCCGGGAGGAAGGCCTCACCACCCGATCTGCACAGCGGTCACAAGCTGGCCGGACGCTACCGCCTCGAGGAGTGCGTCACCCGTCTGGACGGATTCAGCAGTTGGCGAGCCGTCGACGAGAAACTCCGTCGCGCCGTCGGGGTGCACATCCTGCCCGCGGACCACACACGAGCGCGCTCCGTGCTGGCCGCGGCCCGCTCCTCCGCGCTGCTCGGCGATCCCCGCTTCGTGCAGGTCCTCGACGCCGTCGAGGAGGACGACCTCGTCTACGTCGTCCACGAGTGGCTGCCCGACGCGACGGAACTGACCACGCTTCTGGCATCGGGCCCTCTGGAGCCGCACGACGCCTACCAGTTGGTCAGCCAGATCGCCTCCGCCATGGCCGCGGCACACCGTGAGGGCTTGGCCCATCTGCGCCTGAACCCCAATGCCGTACTGCGCACCTCCACCGGTCAGTGGCGGGTCCGCGGCCTCGCGGTGAACGCGGCGCTGCGCGGCATCAGTTCCGACACCCCGCAGCGCACGGACACCGAGGCGATCGGCGCACTGCTGTACGCGGCGCTCACCCAGCGCTGGCCGTACGAGAGCGACGCCTACGGCATGTCCGGCCTGCCCAAGGACATCGGTCTCATCCCCCCCGACCAGGTGCGCGCGGGCGTCCACCGTGGCCTGTCCGAACTCGCCATGCGCGCCCTCGTCAACGACGGCGCCACCGCCTCCCGCCACGAGTCGGCGTGCACCACCCCGGAGGAACTGGTCAAGGCGATCGGCGAGATGCCGCGCGTCCGGCCGCCGGAGCCGACGTTCACCGCGCCACCTCAGTACCAGGGCACTTCCTACCAGCAGGGCTCGTACGGCCGTCCGGCTCCGCGCCCCGGGGTCACCCAGCCGGTCCCGACTCCGCCGCCCCCGCTGCAGAGCCGCACCGGCAAGGCCCTGAAGTGGGCCGTCTCGGCCCTCCTCATCGCCGCCCTGGGCCTGGGCAGCTGGCAGCTCGCGGACGCTCTGCTGGGCCAGGGCGGCAAGT
The DNA here is from genome assembly GCF_044743035.1 of Streptomyces sp. NPDC087787. Taxonomy (NCBI): domain Bacteria; kingdom Bacillati; phylum Actinomycetota; class Actinomycetes; order Kitasatosporales; family Streptomycetaceae; genus Streptomyces; species Streptomyces sp. NPDC087787. Next base: position 175,580 of record NZ_JBIUVQ010000005.1, on the reverse strand, counting down.
CCGACGACACCCAGACGCAGACTCAGGACGACACCGACAAGAAGGACACGCAGCCGAAGCCGGTCAAGCCGCTCAAGATCTACGGTGCGCAGGAGTACGTCGCGAAGGGTGATGCCCAGCACCCCGCCGATGTCGGCAAGACGTACGACGGGGACAGCTCGACGTACTGGCGCACCGCCAGCTACAAGGAGGGGCCGGACTTGAACCCGGCCTTCAAGCCCGGTGTCGGCATCGTCTACGACCTCGGTTCGGCACAGGAGGTCTCCTCCGCGTCCATAGGGCTCCTGTTCGGCGCAGACCACACGACCGTCACGTTGTACGGCACGGAATCGATGAGCTCCTCGGTACCGATCACCTCGATGACGAAGCTGGGGTCCGTGACGACGGCCGGCACCACCGCGGAGGTGAAGGTGGGCAAGCCGGTGAAGACCCAGTACGTGCTGGTGTGGTTCACCGCTCTGCCGTACGCCCCAGGTGACGCGTACAGCAACCCGGGATACAAGCAGGCTGTGACGGACCTCAAGTTCACCGGCTGAGCACGGACGCGAGGGGGAGTAATCCTGTGGCGAACGGCACCATATATGGCGGCGTAAGCGATCAGGACCTCCTGGCCCGTCATGTGGAGGGCGACCCCGAAGCCTTCGGTGAGCTGGTGCGCCGTCACCGTGACCGGCTCTGGGCGGTCGCCCTGCGCACGCTGGGCGACCGTGAGGAGGCCGCTGACGCCGTGCAGGACGCGTTCGTCTCCGCCTACCGGGCCGCCGGCACCTTCCGCGGCCAGTCGGCCGTCACGACCTGGCTGCACCGGATCACGGTGAACGCCTGCCTGGACCGGGTCCGCAAGGCCGCCTCCCGCAAGACCTCTCCTGTGAACGACACCGAGCGCCTGGAGCAGTTGCTGGAGCCGCACGAGTCGGCCTCGGCGCCCGCCGAGAGGAACGACGTGCAGCGGCAACTCGTCGAGGCGCTGGGCACTCTCCCGCCGGATCAGCGGGCCGCCCTGGTGCTCGTGGACATGCAGGGCTATCCGGTGGCCGAGGCCGCCCGCATCCTCGATGTGCCGAGCGGGACGGTGAAGAGCCGTTGTGCCCGGGGCAGAGCGAGACTCCTGCCGCTGCTCACTCATCTGCGCCCGAGGCGCATGCGTGAGGCGAAGGAATCGGGCGCGGGACGGAACCGGGCGCAGGGGACATCCGTCCCACCGAAGACGGATCCTGACGGCACGCGCCCCGAGGGCAGACACGCGCAGAACACGGGATCAAGCGATTCAGCTGCTGTGAAGGGCGGAGGTGGGCGAGCGTGACATCCACGACAGACGCGGCCGGGCACCCGGACGTCACGGAGATCTCCGACCTCACCGAAGGCCTCCTCGCCCCCACCCGGGCCGACGACCTCCAGCGGCATCTGGACGAGTGCGAGTTGTGCGCCGACGTCCACGCGTCGCTGACGGAGATCCATGGTCTGCTCGGCGCCCTGCCGGATGTTCCCGCCATGCCGGCCGACGTGGCAGAGCGTATCGACGCGGCCCTCGCAGCCGAGGCCCCAGTGGCGGGGCCTCCGCTCGCATATGACGCGCGTGTTTCACGTGAAACATCGGCCGTGGACCGTCCCTCCGGCCGTCCTCGCGCCGCCAGCACCGGACCGGGTCGCAGGACAGGGACCCGGCGGGGACGCCGCAGGAGCGCCGTTCTCGGCTCCGTCGTGGCCCTCGCCGCCCTGGGGGTGACATCCGCGGTTCTGGCGACGCTCCACGACGACAAGCCGTCCGACACCGCGGCGCACGATCGTCCGAGCGCGTCCGCGGACACCTTCTCCGCGAGCACCCTCAAGAGCGAGGTCGCCGGTCTCCTCGCCCAGGAGCAGCCGCCGCGCAGGGACGCCCACACACCCCATGACTTCGGCGTGGAATCCGCTGCCGGTACCGACAGGCCCAAACTGCTGAACAACCCGCCGCCGACCGTCCCCTCGTGCGTACGGCAGGGCATCAACGACAGCGGCGTTCCGCTCGCCGCCCGGGCGGGCACCTATGACGGCAAGGACGCCTATCTCGTCGTGCTCCCCGACGCCTCCGGCGACAGCAGCCGCGTCACGGCCTACCTGGTCGACGCGACCTGTGTCCGCCATCAGGCGGTCGCGGCGAAGGTGTTGCTGTCGCACTCCTACGCGCGTTCCTGAGTCCGCACGCTCGGGCCTCGCGCCGCATGACACCGCATGACATCCCGTGCGCTGTCGCGCCACCGTGTGCCCCGGCACACCGGGAATGCCTGCCCCTTAGGATCCGTTGGGTGGGGTGAGAGCTGTGAGAGAGGCTCCCCCCGGCCGTAGGACACAGTCCAGAGACGAGGAATCAAGCCGTGAGCGATGTCCGTAACGTGATCATCATCGGCTCCGGGCCCGCCGGCTACACGGCGGCGCTCTACACCGCGCGCGCGTCGCTGAAGCCGCTGGTTTTCGAGGGTGCGGTCACCGCGGGTGGTGCCCTGATGAACACCACCGACGTGGAGAACTTCCCCGGCTTCCGTGACGGGATCATGGGCCCCGAGCTCATGGACAACATGCGTGCGCAGGCCGAGCGTTTCGGCGCCGAGCTCATCCCGGACGACGTGGTCTCCGTCGACCTGAGCGGTGAGATCAAGACCGTCACGGACACCTCGGGCACGGTGCACCAGGCGAAGGCCGTCATCGTCACCACCGGCTCGCAGCACCGCAAGCTCGGCCTGCCGAACGAGGACACGCTCTCCGGCCGCGGCGTCTCCTGGTGTGCCACCTGCGACGGCTTCTTCTTCAGGGAGCAGGACATCGCCGTGATCGGTGGCGGTGACACCGCCATGGAGGAGGCGACCTTCCTCTCCCGGTTCGCCAAGTCCGTCACCGTCGTCCACCGCCGGGACACCCTGCGCGCCTCCAAGGCGATGCAGGAGCGCGCCTTCGCCGACCCGAAGATCAAGTTCGTCTGGGACAGCGAGGTCGCGGAGATCCAGGGCGACCAGAAGCTCTCCGGACTGAAGCTGCGCAACATCAAGACCGGCGAGCTGTCGGACCTGCCGGTGACCGGCCTGTTCATCGCCATCGGCCACGACCCGCGCACGGAGCTCTTCAAGGGCCAGCTGGACCTGGACGAGGAGGGCTACCTGAAGGTCGACTCGCCGTCCACCCGCACCAACCTGACCGGTGTCTTCGGCGCAGGCGACGTGGTCGACCACACCTACCGCCAGGCAATCACCGCGGCCGGCACCGGCTGCTCCGCCGCCCTCGACGCCGAGCGCTTCCTCGCGGCTCTCGCCGACAACGAGCAGAAGGCCGAGCCCGAGAAGTCCACCGTCTGAGCCCCCACCACCCCACCGCACGACCAGTTAAGGAGCCCGCTGTGGCCGGCACCCTGAAGAACGTGACCGACGACTCCTTCGAGCAGGACGTCCTGAAGAGCGACAAGCCCGTCCTGGTGGACTTCTGGGCCGCCTGGTGCGGTCCCTGCCGCCAGATCGCTCCGTCCCTCGAGGCGATCGCCGCCGAGTACGGCGACAAGATCGAGGTCGTCAAGCTCAACATCGACGAGAACCCGAGCACCGCCGCGAAGTATGGGGTCATGTCCATTCCGACCCTGAACGTCTACCGGAACGGCGAGGTCGCCAAGACCATCGTGGGGGCGAAGCCCAAGGCCGCGATCATCCGCGATCTCGAGGACTTCGTCGCCGAGTAAGCATGGCGCGGCCGCCGAGACAGCGGCGATGTTTCACGTGAAACACGAATGGGCCAACCCTGAGGGGTTGGCCCATTCGCATGTCGCAGTTCGTATGTGGCAGCCAGCTCGCTTACAGAGGCCTCAGCGCCGGCTCTTTCTGCACCGCTCCCAGAAGCCGGTCGATCGCCATCTCCACGTCTTCCTTCCAGGACAGCGTCGACCGCAACTCCAGCCGGAGCCGCGGATGGGCCGGATGGTGCCGGACCGTCTTGAACCCCACGGCCAGCAGATGGTCGGCGGGGAGCACGCAGGCGGGCTCCTTCCAGCGGGCGTCCCCGAATGCCTCAATGGCCTTGAAGCCCCGCCGCAGCAGATCCTTCGCGACCGTCTGGACCATGACACGGCCCAGTCCTTGCCCCTGGTAACCCGGCATGATGAATGCGGTGATCAGCTGCACGGCGTCCGGAGAGACGGGGCTCGTGGGGAAAGCCGTGGAACGAGGGACATAGGCGGGGGGAGCGTAGAGCACGAAGCCCACGGGCACGTCGTCGACGTAGACGACCCGGCCGCAGGACCCCCAGTCCAGCAGGACGGCGGAGATCCACGCTTCCTTTTCCGCCGTGGCCGTGCCGGCCTTCAGCGCTGCTTCACCACTGACGGGGTCCAGCTCCCAGAAGACACACGCACGGCAGCGCTGTGGGAGGTCTTGAAGGTTGTCCAGCGTGAGCGGTACGAGCCGACGGCCCATGAAGGCTGTTCCTCGCTTCCTTCGCCCGCGGCGCCACGCGCGGCTGTCAGAGCGCTGCGTTCCTTGAGGAGGCTGCCGACGAATCCGCCGACCGCACCCAGCCCCAAGACCGCGCCGAGCATCCCGGTGCGGTTCACCGTTCGCATGCCCTGCCTCCCTCTAGAGGTACCGCCGGGTGGATGCGTCATACCCGAACGCATCGTATCGACGATGCGATTGCATCGATACCGCCTGAAAGCAAAGAGCGGGCCGTGTTCCGGTACACACCGGACACGACCCGCCTGTGCCGAGCGATCGAGCCGAAACCATCCCATCGGACGGACTCAGCCCTCCGTCTCCTCCTCCGGCTCTTCGCCGTCCAGAAGACTCTGCTGCATGACCGGGCCCTCGCCCGGAGCCAGCGTGCCGAGGATGCGTTCCAGGTCCTCCATGGAGGCGAACTCGACGGTGATCTTGCCCTTCTTCTGCCCCAGGTCGACCTTCACCCGCGTCTCGAAACGGTCGGACAGACGCGTCGCGAGGTCGGACAGGGCCGGGGAGACCCGGCCGCCGGCACGCGGCCCCTTGGCCCGAGGGGCCGCCGTCGGCCGCGACCCCATCAAGGTCACGATCTCCTCGACCGCCCGCACAGACAGCCCCTCGGCGACGATCCGATGGGCCAACCGGTCCTGCTCCTCCGAGTCCTCGACGGAGAGCAGCGCCCGCGCATGTCCCGCCGAAAGAACTCCGGCGGCGACCCGGCGCTGCACGGCCGGCGAGAGCTTCAGCAGACGCAGGGTATTGGAGACCTGTGGGCGGGACCGCCCGATCCGGTCCGCCAGCTGGTCATGCGTGCAGTTGAAGTCCCTCAGCAGCTGGTCGTAGGCGGCTGCCTCTTCCAGCGGGTTCAGCTGGGCCCGGTGCAGGTTCTCCAGCAGGGCGTCCAGGAGAAGCTTCTCGTCATCCGTCGCGCGCACGATCGCCGGGATGGCCGCGAGCCCCGCCTCACGGCAGGCCCGCCAGCGCCGCTCACCCATGATGAGCTCATAGCGCGCGGGGCCGAGCTGCCGGACGACGACGGGCTGGAGGAGACCGACCTCCTGGATGGAGGTGACGAGCTCGGCCAGCGCGTCCTCGTCGAAGACCTCACGGGGCTGGCGCGGGTTGGGCGTGATGGCGTCGAGAGGGATCTCGGCGAAGTGGGCGCCCATCACCGGCGCGGTCACCTCAGCCGAGCTGCTCGCCTGCGGTTGCGCTGTTTCACGTGAAACAGAGGGCAGCGTGGTCACCTTCGCCGCCGCCACCCCCCGGTCACCGCGGTCACCCGTCAGCACCGGGACAGCCGAGGACGACGCGGAGCCCGCGCCTCCCGCCGTCGCCGGAGCCGGCGGCTTCTCCCCGGTCGGGGCAGCGGGGATCAGGGCGCCGAGACCGCGACCCAACCCCCTCCGTCGCTCACTCACTGAATCCCCTCCACCATGTTCGGATCACCCTGTGCGCCGACGTGGGCGTGCGTGGCGTCGTAGCTGACGCCGACGCCCCTCAGCGCGATTTCTCGTGCCGCCTCCAGATAGGAGAGGGCACCGCTTGACCCTGGATCGTAAGTCAGCACCGTCTGCCCATAGCTCGGCGCCTCGGAGATACGGACCGAGCGAGGAATGCTCGTCCGCAGCACCTCCTCTCCGAAGTGGCTGCGCACCTCTTCCGCGACCTGGGACGCCAGGCGGGTCCGGCCGTCGTACATGGTGAGCAGGATGGTCGACACATGCAGGGTGGGGTTGAGATGCCCCCGGACCAGGTCGACGTTGCGGAGCAGCTGCCCCAGGCCCTCCAGCGCGTAGTACTCGCACTGAATCGGGATGAGAACCTCCTGGCCCGCGACGAGCGCGTTGACCGTCAGCAGGCCGAGCGAGGGCGGGCAGTCGATGAGGATGTAGTCCAGCGGCTGCTCGTAGGCCTGGATCGCCCGCTCAAGCCGGCTCTCCCGCGCCACCAGGGACACCAGCTCGATCTCCGCACCGGCGAGATCGATCGTGGCAGGGGCGCAGAAGAGACCCTCGACATCGGGGACGGGCTGGACGACCTCGGCCAGCGGCCTGCTCTCCACCAGGACGTCGTAGATGGAGGGGACCTCGGCGTGATGGTCGATGCCCAGCGCCGTGGAGGCATTGCCCTGCGGGTCGAGGTCGATCACCAGGACACGGGCACCGTGCAGAGCCAATGAGGCGGCAAGGTTGACGGTCGTCGTCGTCTTGCCTACGCCGCCCTTCTGGTTGGCCACCACCATGACTCGGGTCTGTTCGGGCTGGGGCAGACCCTCGCCGGCGCGACCCAGAGCCTCGACCGCCAGTTGGGCAGCACGACCGATGGGAGTGTCGTCCATCGGGGGCGGCGTTTCACGTGAAACATCCTCCCCCATCGATTCGGTACGGGGACCGGGGACCGGATCGGTCATCGGTCCCGCAATGTTGGCGTCGGACCGCAAGGATTCACTCTCCTCGACTTCAGGCTCGCAATGCACAGAGCCTCCCATGCCTTCGGGGTCGTGAACCAGTGAGGCCTGACGTTCTGTGGAGAAATCCACCTCTGTGGACAACACTGATCCCTGTCCGAGTGAACCGAGAGGCTTGCGGTCGCGAGGTTTGGCCGCAGCGCGACCGCGGTCGATGATGCCGTGCAGCAGTGAGCGACGTTTCACGTGAAACACGATGCACAGCGGCCATGGCCGGACTGTCGCGACACTCCGGCATGCGGAGGTTTGGCAGCTTGTGTGGAGTACGACCGGCTATCGGCGCCGTCGCGTGCGGCCCGTCCGCGCCGCCTTCGCCCGCTTGGCCGCGAAACGCACGCCACCCGGACTCTCCCCGACCTCGACCCGCACGACGGTGGAGCACGGATCCACGACGCCCTCACCCACATGCAGGATCGACGTCTCCACCGCGCCGAGCTTGCTCAGGGCAGTGGCCGCGCTCTTCAGCTCCTCCTCGGCGGTGTCCCCCTTGAGGGCCAGCATCTCCCCGTAGGGACGCAGCAGCGGGATACCCCACGTCGCCAGGCGGTCCAGCGGCGCCACCGCGCGTGCGGTGACCACGTGGACCGGCGGAAGCTGGCCCATCACTTCCTCGGCACGCCCCCGGACAACGGTGACGTGGTCGAGGCCCAGCAGCTCCACGACCTCGGTGAGAAAGTTGGTGCGCCGCAGCAGCGGCTCCAGCAGCGTGATCTTCAGGTCCTCCCGGACCAGGGCCAGGGGAATGCCCGGCAGACCGGCGCCCGAGCCCACGTCGCACACCGTCACGCCCTCGGGAACCACCTCCGAGAGCACGGCGCAGTTCAGCAGATGCCGCTCCCACAGACGCGGTACCTCACGCGGGCCGATCAGCCCTCGCTGCACTCCTGCCTCGGCCAGCAGCTCGGCGTACCGGACCGCATCCGTGAAGCGATCACCAAATACGTCACGTGCCTGCTCGGGCGCAGGGGGGAGCTCCGCTTCCGCCGTCACGGGGACCGTCCTTCCGTACCGCATCGGCGCTCTCGGCGCCGACCATCAGAACTACCAGGCTGACAAAGTACGGCCCCGCCTGCGCAACAGACGGGGCCGGTGGAACGTGGGACCGCTCAGGCGGGAAGCACGACGACGAAGCGCTGCGGCTCCTCGCCCTCCGACTCACTGCGCAGGCCGGCGGCCTTGACCGCGTCGTGCACGACCTTGCGCTCGAACGGAGTCATCGGCTTCATCTTCACGGGCTCGCCGCTGTTCTTGGCCTCGGCTGCGGCCTTCGCACCCAGCTCGGACAGCTCGGTCCGCTTCTTGGCGCGGTAGCCCGCGATGTCCAGCATCAGACGGCTGCGGTCGCCGGTCTCCCGGTGCACGGCCAGGCGCGTGAGCTCCTGCAGTGCCTCCAGCACCTCGCCGTCCCGGCCGACCAGCTTCTGCAGGTCGCGACCGCTGCTGTCACTGATGATCGAGACAGAGGCGCGATCGGCCTCGACATCCATGTCGATGTCACCGTCGAGGTCGGCGATGTCCAGTAGACCCTCGAGGTAGTCCGCCGCGATCTCGCCCTCCTGCTCCAGGCGGGTCAGGGCGTCCGCGCCCTCGGCAGCGGCGGAGGTGGTGCCTTCCGTCACGGGATGGGCTCCTTCTTACTTCTTGGACGGGGACTTGGGCCGCTGCGGACCCTTGCGCTGTCCGGACTGGGCCTTGCTGCGGGTGCCGTTGCCGGGCTTCGAGGCGGCCTTCTTGCCGGCCGCGGCCGGAGCGTCCTCCGGCTCGTCGGACTTGGTCAGCGACAGGGACTCCGTCGCTTCCTCGGCCGACTTCGTGCCCCCCGACTGGCGCTGCGCCTTGGTCTGCCGCTTGGGCTGCTGGCGCCGGGGAGCAGTGGCGGCGGCGGTGGCGGTCGTACCGTCCTCGGCCTGCGCGACGGCGGCGCTGTCGCTCTTCATCACGGAACCGTCGGTCTGGGCCGCGAGACCCGCCTTGTTCAGACCGTTGATGAACTTGCGCTCGAACTCGTTGCGGTCACGGCCCTTGACGACGATCGCCTTGACGATGGCCTTCTCCCGCCGGTTGCGGGTCTTGCCGTGGTGCGAGACGTGCTTGAAGAGCCGCTCCAGGTAGGCGGCCTGGGCCTTGGAACCCGGGGTCGGGTTGTTGTGGATGACGTACATCTGCTGGCCCATGGTCCACACGTTGGTGGTCAGCCAGTAGACGAGGACACCGACCGGGAAGTTGATGCCGAAGATGGCGAACATGACCGGGAAGACGTACATCAGCATCTTCTGCTGCTGCATGAACGGCGTCTTCACCGTCGTGTCGACGTTCTTCGTCATCAGCTGGCGCTGCGTGTAGAACTGCGACGCCGACATCAGGATGATCATGACCGCGGTCACCACGCGGACGTCGGTCAGCGTGGCGCCGAGTGCGGCGACCTTGTCGGTGCTGTCCATGAACTTCGCGGCGAGCGGTGCCCCCACGATGTGCGCCTTACGGGCACTGGCCAGCAGCTGATCGTCGATGACGCCGATCGTCTTGCCCGTCGCGATGCCGTTGAGCACGTGGTACAGGGCGAAGAAGAACGGCGACTGCGCCAGGATGGGAAGGCACGAGGAGAGCGGGTTGGTACCCGACTCCTTGTACAGCTTCATCATCTCTTCGGACTGGCGCTGCTTGTCGTTCTTGTAGCGCTCCTGGATCTTCTTCATCTCGGGCTGGAGCGTCTGCATGGCCCGGGTCGCCTTGATCTGCTTCACGAAGAGCGGAATCAGGCAGATGCGGATCAGGATCACCAAGGACACGATGGACAGGCCCCAGGCCCACCCGGTGTCAGGGCCGAAGAGCGTGCCGTACACCGTGTGGAACTGGACGATGACCCAGGAAACGGGTGTCGTGATGAAGCTGAAGAGGCTGGCAATCGTGTCCACTAATCATGCTCCTTGGGCATGGGACGAGGTCTCTGCGGCCGGGACCGCCGGCATCTTCCCGTCGGTGGCCGTTTCGGCGGCGGAGGACCCGCCCTTGCGCGCACGCCAGGCGTCACGCAGCATTTCGTGCCACCGCGGACGCTTGCGCGGCGGAACATGGTCCACACCGCCGAGCGACCACGGATTGCACCGTAGGATGCGCCACGCTGTGAGCGCCGTTCCCTTGATCGCACCGTGCCGGTCGATGGCCGTGTAGCCGTAGTGGGAACACGACGGGTAGTACTTGCACACCGGCCCGAGCAACGGGCTGATGGTCCACTGGTACAGCTTGATCAGAGCCAGCAGCGGGTACTTCATCGCGTGCCCCCTCCCAGCAGCCGTCGAAGGGCGGCATCCAGGTCTCGGGCCAGCTGTGCGTGATCGGCGTCGCCCGCACCGGGCAGCGCTCGTACGACTACCAGGCTACCGGGGGGCAGCAAGGCGACTCGGTCGCGCATCAGATGGCGAAGTCTGCGCTTCACCGCGTTACGGACGACCGCGCCGCCCACCGCCTTGCTCACGACGAAACCCGCACGCGACGGGGGAGCGCTCTCCCCTGGCGCGTGCGGGTCCGTGGCACCGCTGCGTAGATGGACGACGAGAAGCGGGCGTCCGGCTCGACGCCCTCGTCGTACCGCGGTCGCGAAGTCCTCGCGCCGCCTCAGCCGGTTGTCGGTGGGCAGCACGACGACATGACCTGACCGGAATCAGGCGGACAGACGGGCGCGACCCTTGCTACGGCGAGACGCGAGAATCGCGCGGCCGGCACGGGTGCGCATACGCAGCCGGAAGCCGTGGGTCTTCGCGCGACGACGGTTGTTCGGCTGGAAGGTGCGCTTGCTCACTCGGGGGCTCCAGAAAGAATCAGTAGTGGCGGGGTGCCGTCCTGGCTGTCACCGTGCGCCCACGAGTAGCTCGCAGTAACGCCCAAGTGCACCGCTGTCCGATCACCCTTGACGTGATCTGTGCCCTTCGGAGGCAGGCGGCAGCAGCCATCGACAACTCGACCTGGGTACGGTACGCGCGGCTGCGCCATTCGGTCAAACCCGCCGCCCCCGAGGGACACTGTCCACAGCCTGGGGACAACGACTTGAACCGCAGCCGTCGCGCTGACTACCGTGACTGGACTCCGATTCGTTCCCATGTCCCCCGCCCCACCCGTTTTAGATACCGACCCGTCCCGCACGACACGTTCGTGGGACCTGTGAGAGAGCGTGCCCTGTGGCTGACGTACCTGCCGATCTTGCCGCAGTGTGGCCACGGGTTCTTGAGCAGCTTCTCGGCGAAGGACGCGTACAGGGCGTCGAGGCGAAGGACGAGCACTGGATCCGGCGCTGCCAGCCGCTCGCGCTGGTCGCGGACACCGCCCTGCTCGCGGTGCCGAACGAATTCGCCAAGGGCGTACTCGAAGGGCGCCTCGCCCCGGCCGTCAGCGAGTCGCTGAGCCGCGAGTGCGGCCGCCCGATCCGTATCGCGATCACCGTCGACAGCTCCGTCGGCGAGTCCCAGGCCCCCGCGCCCGCCCCGGCGCCGCGCTACGAGGACCAGGAGCACCCCACGGGCCCGGGCGGCGGCTACGAGGGCTACGGCAGGCGCCGGGCGGACGCCCACCGTCCGGCCCGCCCCGACCAGTACCCGGGCGGCCAGGGCGACCAGATGCCGCCCCATCGCACGGGCGCCCAGCCGGCGGACGGCGCCGACCACCTCCCGACCGCCCGTCCCGCCTACCCCTCGGAGTACGCCGAGTACCAGCGTCCCGAGCCCGGCGCCTGGCCGCGCCACCACCAGGACGACTACGGGTGGCAGCAGCAGCGGCTCGGCTTCCCGGAGCGGGACCCCTACGCCTCGCCGTCCCAGAACGCCTACGGCCCGCAGGAGACCGGGTACGGCCACCAGGACGCGTACGGGCCGGCCAAGGACTCCTACGCGCAGGACTACCGCTCACCGTCGATGGAGCGCCCGCCGTACGACCAGCCGCGCTCCGACTACGACCCGTCCCGCGGCGAGTACGAGGCCCGTGACGCCCGTGACGCCCGTGACTACGACCAGCGCGACACCGGCCACCGCGAGCCGCCGGAGCCGGCCGGCCCCGGTCATGCGCACCGCGGCGGCCCCACCGGCCCCACCGGCGCCGCCGGCCCGCTGGCCGCGCAGCCCGCGCCGGCGGCCGGACCCGGCGAGCCGACCGCGCGCCTGAACCCCAAGTACCTCTTCGACACGTTCGTCATCGGCGCGTCCAACCGCTTCGCGCACGCGGCCGCGGTCGCCGTCGCCGAGGCACCCGCCAAGGCGTACAACCCCCTGTTCATCTACGGGGAGTCCGGCCTCGGCAAGACGCACCTGCTGCACGCGATCGGCCACTACGCGCGCAGCCTGTACCCGGGCACACGCGTGCGCTACGTGAGCTCCGAGGAGTTCACCAACGAGTTCATCAACTCCATCCGCGACGGCAAGGGCGACAGCTTCCGCAAGCGGTACCGCGAGATGGACATCCTGCTCGTCGACGACATCCAGTTCCTCGCGGACAAGGAGTCGACGCAGGAGGAGTTCTTCCACACCTTCAACACCCTCCACAACGCCAACAAGCAGATCGTGCTCTCCAGCGACCGGCCGCCCAAGCAGCTCGTGACGCTGGAGGACCGGCTGCGCAACCGGTTCGAGTGGGGGCTGATCACCGACGTCCAGCCGCCCGAGCTGGAGACCCGTATCGCGATCCTGCGCAAGAAGGCGGTGCAGGAGCAGCTGAACGCCCCGCCCGAGGTGCTGGAGTTCATCGCCTCGCGGATCTCCCGCAACATCCGCGAGCTGGAGGGCGCGCTGATCCGGGTGACGGCGTTCGCCTCGCTCAACCGGCAGCCGGTGGACCTGGGCCTGACGGAGATCGTCCTGAAGGACCTCATCCCCGGCGGCGAGGACTCGACCCCCGAGATCACCGCGACGGCCATCATGGCGTCGACCGCGGACTACTTCGGCCTCACGGTCGAGGATCTGTGCGGCACCTCGCGCGGCCGCCAGCTGGTCACGGCCCGCCAGATCGCCATGTACCTGTGCCGCGAGCTGACCGACCTGTCGCTGCCGAAGATCGGCGCGCAGTTCGGCGGCCGTGACCACACCACCGTGATGCACGCGGACCGCAAGATCCGCGCGCTGATGGCCGAGCGGCGCTCCATCTACAACCAGGTCACGGAGCTGACCAACCGCATCAAGAACGGCTGAGAACACCCACAGCGGCGCTCAGGGCGCCTCCGGGATCCGCTCCCGGAGGCGCCCTGCGTCGTCGTCGCGTCCAGCCGTCCGGCGCTGAGCGGTTGCGCCGCCCGTCCCTGAGCCGTCGCGGCGTACTGCCCCGAGCCGTCGGGCGTCCACCGCTGTTCGAATCCGCGGCGGGTTACGGCCGTCCTCCACAGATTCGCCGACTTTTTTCCGTCCACATCCTGGGGACCGGGAAGTTGTCCAGATTGCTTCCACAGGCTGTGCGATCGGCACATCATCCCTCCAGCTCAGAGGCCTGTGGAACGGTGGACGAACGATCTCCACAGACTGTGGATGAAGCGGATGTCCACAGGCGGCGGCCGGACTTGTCCACCGGCAACCCACAGGCTGGGGGCTGTTGTCCCCAAGGATCGGTCGCTTCTCCACACCCCTGTCCACTGTTCGGCAACGCGACGCCCCTGCTCACCGCGTCGAGTGAAAGCCGTCACACCGAGCCACACGATTGGCATGTGGGAAACCCGGGTATACCTGGGGACGCAGCTGGGGAGAACTGCCCTCAGCCTGTGGGCGGGGTGTGCAGAACTTCCCGTTCTCCACAGAGACGGTGAGTTGTCCACTGGTCCCACCCACAGGGCCCGTGGACAAAATTTCCGCGCTGAGCTGGGCAAACGTGGTTATCCACGGTATCCACAGGCCCTACTACTACTCCCGACCAGAGAGAGAGCGGAATCCGTTTCGAAGCGGGGCCTGTGCACAACTCGAGCTCTCGAGCCCGACCGCACCTCGCAGCGACTTGACCCCGACAGGCGCCTACTGTCAGTGCTGTGCGTCAGACTGGTCCCCGGTGTCCTTCCCGTCCCAGTGGGCGGTGACACCGAGTCGGAGGACTCAGTAGCAACAGCAGGAGGCGGCTTACGGTGAAGATCCGGGTGGAACGCGACGTACTCGCGGAGGCAGTGGCGTGGGCGGCACGCAGCCTCCCGGCCCGTCCGCCGGCGCCTGTTCTCGCCGGCCTGCTGCTCAAGGCGGAGGACGGCCAGCTGAGCCTGTCCAGCTTCGACTACGAGGTCTCGGCGCGTGTGTCCGTGGAGGCCGAGGTCGAGGAGGAGGGCACGGTCCTCGTCTCCGGCCGCCTGCTCGCCGACATCTCGCGCGCCCTGCCCAACCGGCCCGTGGAGATCTCCACAGACGGTGTACGGGCGACGGTGGTCTGCGGCTCCTCGCGCTTCACCCTCCACACCCTGCCTGTGGAGGAGTACCCGGCGCTCCCGCAGATGCCGAACGCGACGGGCACGGTCCCCGGCGAGGTCTTCGCCTCCGCCGTGCAGCAGGTGGCGATCGCGGCCGGCCGCGACGACACGCTGCCCGTGCTGACCGGTGTCCGCATCGAGATCGAGGGCGACACCGTCACGCTGGCCTCCACCGACCGCTACCGCTTCGCGGTCCGCGAGTTCCTGTGGAAGCCGGAGAACCCGGACGCCTCCGCGGTCGCCCTGGTGCCCGCCAAGACCCTGCTGGACACCGCCAAGGCGCTGACCAGCGGCGACAGCGTGATCCTGGCGCTGTCCGGCTCGGGCGCCGGTGAGGGCCTGATCGGCTTCGAGGGTGCCGGGCGGCGCACGACCACGCGGCTGCTGGAGGGCGACCTCCCGAAGTACCGCACCCTGTTCCCGACCGAGTTCAACTCCGTGGCCGTCATCGAGACCGCCCCCTTCGTGGAGGCCGTCAAGCGCGTGGCGCTGGTCGCCGAGCGCAACACCCCGGTGCGCCTGAGCTTCGAGCAGGGCGTGCTGATCCTGGAGGCCGGCTCCAGCGACGACGCACAGGCTGTGGAGAGGGTCGACGCGCAGCTGGAGGGCGACGACATCTCGATCGCCTTCAACCCGACGTTCCTGCTGGACGGCCTCAGCGCGATCGACTCCCCGGTGGCGCAGCTGTCCTTCACGACGTCCACCAAGCCGGCGCTGCTCAGCGGCAAGCCCGCGGTGGACGCCGAGGCGGACGAGGCCTACAAGTACCTGATCATGCCGGTGCGGCTGAGCGGCTGAGCGGGCTGCCTGCCGGACGCGTTCCCGCAGGTGGCGGCCTCAGGTCCGGGCATACGAATGAGCGGGTATGCCCACGGATGTGCGCGAGCGTCCGGGTCTAGGCTCGGACGCAGGTACGAAAGTGCCGTCAACGCCACGTCGTGAAACCTAAGGAACGCAACTGATGGAGCTCGGTCTCGTCGGCCTCGGCAAGATGGGCGGCAACATGCGCGAGCGGATCCGCCGCGCCGGCCACACCGTCATCGGATACGACCGCAACGCGGGCCTCGCCGATGTGCACAGCCTGGAAGAGCTTGTGGGCAAGCTGCACGGCCCGCGCGTGGTCTGGGTCATGGTCCCGGCCGGCGAGCCCACCCAGGGCACGATCGACGCCCTCGCCGAGCTGCTGGAGCCCGGCGACGTGGTCGTGGACGGCGGGAACTCCCGCTGGACGGACGACGAGAGGCACGCCGAGGAGCTGGCCGCCAAGGGCATCGGCTTCGTCGACTGCGGCGTCTCCGGCGGTGTGTGGGGCCTGGAGAACGGCTATGCGCTGATGTACGGCGGCGACGCGGAGAACGTCGCCAAGGTGCAGCCGGTCTTCGACGCGCTCAAGCCGGAGGGCGACCTCGGCGCGGTGCA
The DNA here is from genome assembly GCF_044743035.1 of Streptomyces sp. NPDC087787. NCBI lineage: Bacteria > Bacillati > Actinomycetota > Actinomycetes > Kitasatosporales > Streptomycetaceae > Streptomyces > Streptomyces sp. NPDC087787. The sequence goes on along the minus strand of NZ_JBIUVQ010000005.1, from coordinate 159,823 downwards.
CGCCGGCAAGGTCGGGGCGGGCCACTTCGCCAAGATGGTCCACAACGGCATCGAGTACGCGATGATGCAGGCCTATGCCGAGGGCTGGGAGCTGCTGGAGAAGGTCGACTCCGTGGAGAACGTCCGCGACGTCTTCCGCTCCTGGCAGGAGGGCACCGTCATCCGCTCCTGGCTGCTCGACCTGGCGGTGAACGCCCTCGACGAGGACGAGCACCTGGAGCAGCTGAGGGGCTACGCGCAGGACTCCGGCGAGGGCCGGTGGACCGTGGAGGCGGCCATCGACAACGCCGTGCCGCTGCCCGCGATAACGGCGTCGCTGTTCGCGCGGTTCTCCTCGCGTCAGGACGACTCGCCGCAGATGAAGATGATCGCCGCGCTGCGCAACCAGTTCGGCGGTCACGCCGTGGAGAAGAAGTAGTTCACCGGACCGTCTCGGCGGTCCGCAACGCCGGGGGAGGTCGGCGAACGACCATGCACGTCACGCATCTGTCGCTGGCCGACTTCCGCTCGTACGTCCGGGCCGAGGTGCCGCTCGACCGGGGTGTCACGGCGTTCGTCGGCCCGAACGGCCAGGGCAAGACGAATCTCGTCGAGGCGATCGGCTATCTGGCCACGCTCGGCAGCCACCGGGTCACCTCCGACGCTCCGCTGGTCCGCATGGGCGCCGAGCGTGCGGTGGTCCGGGCACAGGTGCGGCAGGGCGAGCGGCAGCAGCTGGTCGAGCTGGAGCTGAACCCCGGCCGGGCCAATCGCGCCCGTATCAACCGCTCCTCGCAGGTCAGGCCGCGGGACGTGCTGGGCATCGTGCGGACCGTGCTGTTCGCGCCCGAGGATCTGGCCCTGGTCAAGGGCGATCCCGGGGAGCGGCGGCGGTTCCTCGACGAGCTGGTGACGGCGCGTTCTCCGCGCATGGCGGGGGTGCGCTCGGACTACGACCGGGTGCTCAAGCAGCGCAACACGCTGCTGAAGTCGGCCGCGCTGGCGCGCCGGCACGGCGGCCGGTCCATGGACCTGTCCACGCTGGACGTGTGGGACCAGCATCTGGCGCGGGCGGGCGCCGAGCTGCTCGCGCAGCGCCTCGACCTGGTCGCCGCGCTGGAGCCGCTGGCGGACAAGGCGTACGAGCAGCTGGCGCCCGGCGGCGGTCCGGTGGTGCTGGAGTACAAGCCGTCGGCGCCGGGCGAGGCACACACGCGTGAGGATCTCTACGCGCAGCTGATGGCCGCGCTCGCGGAGGTCCGCAAGCAGGAGATCGAGCGGGGCGTGACGCTCGTGGGGCCGCACCGGGACGACGTGGTGCTCAGGCTCGGTCAGCTGCCGGCGAAGGGGTACGCCTCGCACGGGGAGTCCTGGTCGTTCGCGCTGGCGCTGCGCCTGGCCTCGTACGACCTGCTGCGCGCGGAGGGCAATGAGCCGGTGCTGATCCTCGACGACGTCTTCGCGGAGCTGGACAGCCGTCGACGTGAGCGGCTGGCGGAGCTGGTGGCGCCCGGTGAGCAGGTGCTGGTGACCGCCGCGGTCGACGACGACGTACCGCACGTGCTGACGGGTGCGCGGTTCACCGTGTCGGACGGGACGGTGGAGCGCGTATGAGCGGCGAGCGGGACGCAGGCCGGGGAAAGGCGCCCGAGCCGTCGGGCGTGGACCTCGCGCGCGTGGCGCTGCGCGCGGCGAAAGAGGCGGCACGCGCGCGTGGGGACGCGGCGCAGCAGCGGAAGCAGGCGCGGCGTGGTGGTCTGCGTTCCGGGGCGCGGGCGGACGGCCGTGATCCGATGGCTCTCGGCGCGGCGATCAACCGGCTGATCACCGAGCGCGGCTGGGAGGCTCCTGCCGCGGTGGGCGGTGTGATGGGGCGCTGGCCGCAGATCGTCGGGGCGGACGTGGCCAAGCACTGTGTGCCGGATCGCTACGACGAGGACGAGCGGGTGCTGTCCGTGCGCTGCGATTCGACGGCGTGGGCGACGAATCTGCGGCTGCTGGCTCCGACGTTGGTGGCCCGGCTCAACGAGGACCTGGGGCACGGCGCGGTGCGGACGATCAGGGTGTTCGGGCCGGGCAGCGGTGGTCGCCGGTACGGTCCGCTGCGGGTTCCGGGCAGTACGGGACCCGGGGACACCTATGGGTGACAGACGTCACACAACGGGGGCCCGACGGCACTTTCGGGGTGCGTGACGGCGGTCCTGCGCGCACCCGCACGCTCTTGCGAATCCCTACGTGACCCGGGAGTAGCGAAGTGTTGACGCCCGGAAGCGCTGAGTGCCGCTGTGAGCCTCTTGGAGCCCCCTTGTGCATATCGGGACCCGGCCAAGACCGGTTGAGGGCGCCACATGCGTACTCAGGTACCGGCAAACCCCCATCACTGTCGGCGCTACCGGTAGACTGGAAGGCGATCCCGCCCCAATCGATGGGGACCGTCCGGGAAAAGCTGAGCAACGCTGATCAAGGCTTACCAACGCAACATGCCGCAGCCGCTCCGGCAACCCTCCCCGGAGGGGGCACCCCCAGGAGCCCGGCTCGTGCTGTGCCAGAAAGGGCGCTTCGTGGCCGATTCCGGCAACCCCAACGAGAACATTCCGTCCACCGACGCCGGCGTGAACGGGGCCGCATCCTCGAACGGCGAGGTCACGGCCTCCTACGACGCCAGCGCGATCACCGTCCTCGAGGGTCTGGACGCGGTCCGCAAGCGACCCGGCATGTACATCGGTTCCACCGGTGAGCGCGGCCTGCACCACCTCGTGTACGAGGTGGTCGACAACTCCGTCGACGAGGCGCTGGCCGGGCACGCGGACACCATCGACGTGACGATCCTGGCCGACGGCGGCGTGCGCGTGGTCGACAACGGCCGCGGCATCCCGGTGGGCATCGTCCCCTCCGAGAACAAGCCGGCCCTGGAGGTCGTGCTGACCGTCCTGCACGCGGGCGGCAAGTTCGGCGGCGGCGGTTACGCGGTCTCCGGCGGTCTGCACGGTGTCGGTGTCTCCGTCGTGAACGCCCTGTCGTCCAAGGTGTCGGTCGAGGTCAGGACCGACGGCCACCGCTGGACGCAGGACTACAAGATGGGCGTTCCGACCGCCCCGCTGGCCAAGCACGAGGCCATCGAGCAAACCGGCACGTCGGTCACGTTCTGGGCCGACCCGGAGATCTTCGAGACCACCGACTACTCCTTCGAGACGCTGTCGCGGCGTTTCCAGGAGATGGCGTTCCTCAACAAGGGCCTGACGATCAAGCTCACCGACGAGCGTGAGTCGGCGAAGGCCACCTCGGGGGCGGACGAGGCGGGTGCGGACGAGAAGGACGAGGTCAAGGCGGTCGTCTACCGCTACGACGGCGGCATCGTCGACTTCGTGAAGTACCTCAACTCCCGCAAGGGCGAAGTGGTGCACCCCACCGTCATCGACCTGGAGGCCGAGGACAAGGACAAGAGCCTGTCCCTCGAGGTCGCCATGCAGTGGAACGGCGGCTACAGCGAGGGCGTGTACTCCTTCGCGAACATCATCCACACCCACGAGGGCGGTACGCACGAGGAGGGCTTCCGCGCGGCCCTCACGAGCCTGATCAACAAGTACGCGCGCGACAAGAAGCTGCTGCGCGACAAGGACGACAACCTCACGGGCGACGACATCCGCGAGGGTCTGACGGCGATCATCTCGGTCAAGCTGAGCGAGCCGCAGTTCGAGGGCCAGACCAAGACCAAGCTGGGCAACACGGAGGCGAAGACCTTCGTCCAGAGGGCCGTCTACGAGCACCTCAACGACTGGCTGGACCGCAACCCGGTCGAGGCGGCGGACATCATCCGCAAGGGCATCCAGGCGGCCACCGCGCGCGTGGCGGCCCGCAAGGCCCGCGACCTCACCCGCCGCAAGGGCCTGCTGGAGTCGGCCTCGCTGCCGGGCAAGCTCTCCGACTGCCAGTCGAACGACCCGACCAAGTGCGAGATCTTCATCGTCGAGGGCGACTCCGCCGGCGGCTCGGCCAAGTCCGGCCGCAACCCGGAGTACCAGGCGATCCTCCCGATCCGCGGCAAGATCCTCAACGTCGAGAAGGCACGGATCGACAAGATCCTGCAGAACCAGGAGATCCAGGCGCTGATCTCCGCGTTCGGCACGGGTGTGCACGAGGACTTCGACATCGAGAAGCTCCGCTATCACAAGATCATCCTGATGGCGGACGCCGACGTCGACGGCCAGCACATCAACACCCTGCTGCTGACCTTCCTGTTCCGCTTCATGCGGCCGCTGGTCGAGGCCGGGCACGTGTTCCTGTCGCGTCCTCCGCTGTACAAGATCAAGTGGGGCCGTGAGGACGTCGAGTACGCGTACTCCGACCGCGAGCGCGACGCGCTCCTCGAGATGGGCCGCCAGCGCGGCAAGCGGGTCCGTGAGGACTCGATCCAGCGCTTCAAGGGTCTCGGCGAGATGAACGCCGAGGAGCTGCGCGTGACCACCATGGACCAGGAGCACCGCGTGCTCGGCCAGGTCACCCTCGACGACGCCGCCCAGGCCGACGACCTGTTCTCGGTCCTGATGGGCGAGGACGTCGAGGCCCGCCGCCAGTTCATCCAGCGCAACGCCAAGGACGTCCGCTTCCTCGACATCTGAGTCGGTCTCAGCTGACCGCACCAGGAAGGATCCTCACCAGCAATGGCCGACGAGAACACTCCAGTCACCCCTGAAGAGGGCGGCGACCTCGCCATGCGCGTCGAGCCCGTCGGGCTCGAGACGGAGATGCAGCGTTCGTACCTCGACTACGCGATGTCCGTCATCGTCTCGCGTGCGCTGCCGGACGTCAGGGACGGTCTCAAGCCCGTCCACCGCCGCGTGCTGTACGCGATGTACGACGGCGGCTACCGCCCCGACCGCGGCTTCTACAAGTGCGCCCGCGTCGTCGGCGACGTCATGGGCAACTACCACCCGCACGGCGACTCCTCGATCTACGACGCGCTGGTCCGCCTCGCGCAGCCGTGGGCGATGCGGATGCCGCTGGTGGACTCCAACGGCAACTTCGGTTCGCCGGGCAACGACCCGGCGGCGGCCATGCGCTACACCGAGTGCAAGATGGCGCCGCTGTCGATGGAGATGGTCCGCGACATCGACGAGGAGACCGTCGACTTCACGGACAACTACGACGGCCGCTCCCAGGAGCCGACCGTCCTGCCCGCCCGCTTCCCGAACCTGCTGATCAACGGCTCGGCCGGTATCGCGGTGGGCATGGCCACGAACATTCCGTCGCACAACCTGCGCGAGGTCGCCTCCGGTGCCCAGTGGTACCTGGAGAACCCGGAGGCCTCCCACGAGGAGCTCCTCGACGCGCTGATCGAGCGGATCAAGGGCCCGGACTTCCCCACCGGCGCGCTCGTCGTCGGCCGCAAGGGCATCGAGGAGGCGTACCGCACCGGTCGCGGCTCGATCACCATGCGCGCCGTGGTCGAGGTCGAGGAGATCCAGAACCGCCAGTGCCTGGTCGTCACGGAGCTGCCGTACCAGGTCAACCCGGACAACCTCGCGCAGAAGATCGCCGACCTGGTGAAGGACGGCAAGATCGGCGGTATCGCGGACGTCCGCGACGAGACCAGCTCGCGCACCGGCCAGCGCCTGGTGATCGTCCTCAAGCGGGACGCGGTCGCCAAGGTCGTCCTGAACAACCTCTACAAGCACACCGACCTGCAGACGAACTTCGGCGCCAACATGCTGGCGCTGGTCGACGGAGTGCCGCGCACGCTGTCGCTGGACGCGTTCATCCGCCACTGGGTGACGCACCAGGTCGAGGTCGTCGTCCGTCGTACGCGGTTCCGGCTGCGCAAGGCGGAGGAGCGGGCGCACATCCTGCGCGGTCTGCTGAAGGCCCTGGACGCCATCGACGAGGTCATCGCGCTGATCCGGCGCAGTGCGACCGTCGAGGTCGCGCGTGAGGGCCTGATGAGCCTGCTGGAGATCGACGAGATCCAGGCCAACGCCATCCTGGAGATGCAGCTGAGGCGACTGGCCGCCCTGGAGCGGCAGAAGATCGTCCAGGAGCACGACGAGCTCCAGGCCAAGATCAACGAGTACAACCAGATCCTCGCCTCCCCGGTCCGCCAGCGCGGGATCGTCAGCGAGGAGCTGGCGGCGATCGTCGAGAAGTTCGGCGACGACCGCAAGACGAAGCTGATCCCCTACGAGGGCGACATGTCCATCGAGGACCTGATCGCCGAAGAGGACATCGTCGTCACGGTCAGCCGCGGCGGCTACATCAAGCGGACCAAGACCGACGACTACCGCGCCCAGAAGCGCGGCGGCAAGGGCGTGCGCGGCACGAAGCTGAAGGAAGACGACATCGTCGACCACTTCTTCGTCTCCACCACGCACCACTGGCTGCTGTTCTTCACCAACAAGGGCCGGGTCTACCGGGCGAAGGCCTACGAGCTGCCGGACGCCGGCCGGGACGCGCGCGGTCAGCACGTGGCGAACCTGCTGGCCTTCCAGCCGGACGAGGCGATCGCCCAGATCCTCGCGATCCGCGACTACGAGGCGGCGCCGTACCTGGTGCTCGGCACCAAGGCGGGCCTGGTCAAGAAGACGCCTCTGAAGGATTACGATTCTCCTCGCTCCGGCGGTGTCATCGCGATCAACCTGCGTGAGCAGGAGGACGGTTCCGATGACGAACTGATCGGGGCGGAGCTGGTCTCCGCCGATGATGATCTGCTTCTGATCAGCAAGAAGGCGCAATCGATCAGGTTCACCGCCTCGGACGACACTCTGCGTCCGATGGGCCGTGCCACCTCGGGTGTCAAGGGCATGAGTTTCCGCGGTGGCGACGAACTGCTCTCGATGAATGTTGTTCGACCCGGTACGTTCGTGTTCACTGCCACCGATGGCGGGTACGCCAAGCGGACCCGTGTCGACGAGTACCGCGTCCAGGGTCGCGGCGGCCTCGGCATCAAGGCCGCCAAGATCGTGGAGGACCGCGGTTCGCTCGTGGGAGCGCTGATTGTCGAGGAGGCCGACGAGATCCTCGCCATCACGCTCTCGGGCGGTGTGATTCGTACGCGAGTCAACGAGGTCAGGGAGACGGGCCGTGACACCATGGGCGTCCAACTGATCAATCTGGGGAAGCGCGATGCCGTCGTCGGTATCGCACGTAACGCCGAGGCGGGGCGCGAGGCGGAGGAAGTCGACGGCGACGTGGCCGTGGACGAGACCGCCGAGGGGGCCGCGACCAGCGGCACGGACGAGGGCGAGGTGTCCTCGGCCGAGTAGCTCGAGGAGAGAGTCATCGTGAGCGGAGCCACGGGCGCCGGATCGGCCGGTACCTCCACTGGTACGGGAGCGGACGGCGGCGGCCGTGGCTCCGCCGCGCCTGCGACGGACACGCATACGACCAATCTGCAAGCGATCAAGTCGCCCGCGGCCGATGCGCACACGCCGCACACTCACGGATCCCAGGGGGGAACGGTGACGGACACCCGAGGCCCGCAGGCCCAGCAGGCGAACGCCGCGGCCGGCCAGCAGGCGGCGGGCTCTCCGCTGCCGGGTGAGCGGCAGTCGCAGCAGCCCGCCGGGCCGTACCACCCGCCGCAGGCCTACCCGGCGGCCGAGTCCGCCTCCCAGGCGGTGCGCCGGCCGCGTACGGGCGTGCGTACCGCGCCGCGCACCCGCAAGGCCCGGCTGCGCGTGGCCAAGGCCGATCCGTGGTCGGTGATGAAGGTCAGCTTCCTGCTCTCCATCGCCCTGGGCATCTGCACGATCGTGGCGGCCGCCGTGCTGTGGATGGTCATGAACGCGATGGGTGTGTTCTCCACGGTCGGCGGGACGATCTCCGAGGCCACGGGCTCGAACGAGTCCAATGGCTTCGACCTCCAGTCCTTCCTGTCCCTCCCCCATGTGCTGATGTTCACGTCGATCATCGCCGTGATCGACGTGGTGCTGGCGACGGCCCTCGCGACCCTCGGAGCGTTCATCTACAACCTCTCCGCGGGCTTCGTCGGCGGCGTCGAGCTGACGCTGGCCGAGGACGAGTAGACCGGCCGGCGCGCCCTCCACAGCGTCTGCGGTGGTGTCGCGAAACGTCCGCTGACGGTCCTCCGACAACCGATTTTGGGACTGCCCCCCTCGTGCGCTAATCTTCAGGAGTCAGCGCGCGGGACACACCCCGCAAAGCGCGGCGGGGCTATAGCTCAGTTGGTTAGAGCGCATCCCTGATAAGGATGAGGCCACAGGTTCAAATCCTGTTAGCCCCACCAGCACGAAGACCCCCGGACCAATAGGGCCGGGGGTCTTTTCGTATCTCTCGCCCAGACGGAGAAGTGGCTGTCCAGTACTCGGGAGTGCGCATGGACCGGCGCCTGAGGAAATTCGGCGACCGTCTGATGACCTGCGTCGCCCTGGCCTGGTTCGGCTACCAGGCCCTGTGCGGGCAGGGGATCCAGCGGATCGTTTCCGTCCTCATGCTGGTGATCGGTGTGGTGATCGCCGCGGACGCCGTCCACGACCACATCCGCCCCCGGCCGAAGCGGCGCCGGTCCCGTGAACGGGACACCGATGGGCAGGGAACCCGAGGCGTGAGGAGCCGGGGCGCGGACGCAGGTGAAGCTCCCCGGCCGTGGTGGCCGGGGAGCTTCGCGTTCTGCGGCTGGTGCTGTACGCGAATCGCCGTTACGTCAAGGGTGCGGGTGGTGGCACCGGCCGGGCCGGTGCGGCCCTGTCAGCGCTGGAGGGGGATGGTCGGCCGGGCCGGCGGTTCGTCCGGGAGGCATCGGGGTTCGGCGGCGAGGGAGAAGGCGTCGACCGGCGGGCGGTGACGGCAGCCCGGGGTTCTTCCGTGAGCCTCGGCGCGGATGCGCTGTTTCATCGTCGGGGGCAGGGACGGGGTGTGGGGCTTGGACAAGGACGGCGTCGTCTGTGCCGGTACCGGTGCGGTGCTCTTGGGCGCCGTCTCGGGCTGCGGCGCGGCCGCGGCCGCGGAGGCGGCCGTCGTGGTGATGAGTCCGAGCGCCGTGCAGAGCGCGAGGAAGGCGGTGACGATGGCGGTCCACAACTTCATGACTTTGTGCTGGTCCATGGCCCCTCACTTTCAGGTTGGGCGATTTGCGTACTTTGCTCATCATGTGTATGAGCGCCGCGAAGTGGTGGACCGACGCCCGTGGCGCGGCGATCTTCGGATGAACACCACTCGGATGGGCGCATGAGCGGTGAAAAGGTGCGAAGGTGGGATGAGCGTACCCAAAGTGACCGTCCGTGCGGGTGCGATCACCCTCCGATCGGAGCGGTTTCGTCCACGCCTACTGCGCTCGCGCGCACGGTAGTTGACAGCCGACGCAGGTCACCGATCGGTATCGGCCGGTGTGTATAGTCGGGCGCCAGAGGTCCCCTACGTCAAGGAAAGACGAGGTCGCGCGGTGAAGAAGCTTCTCCTGGTCGCACTGGCCGCCATCGGCGGGCTCCTCGTGTACCGCCAGATCCAGGCGGATCGCGCCGAGCAGGATCTGTGGACGGAGGCGACTGACTCCGTGCCCACGGGTTCGTGAGCACCGACATCCCGAACTGAGCAGGCCCCGACCGCCGTAGCGGTCGGGGTTTTGTGTTGTGGGCCCCCGTCCCGGGCGCGCTCTCGTGTTGCGGGGTCGCGGAGGGTGAGGTAGGCGTCGCTTCCTGAGACGGTTGTCGCGTGTGCGCCCGGGGAATGCGCGGATGGCGTAGCGGCCCCAGGGGAATGATGGGCGACGTCCGGAGGGACGGAACGCGAGGGGTGGCGCGGGATGGTACGGCGTGGGGCGGGACGGCGGGCGACGGCAGGGCGCTCATGGCGTGATCGGCGCGGTCGGTGTCTCTCGCACCATCTCGCCGTGCGCCTGGCCGTGGCCACGGCGGCGCTGTGCCTCGCGGCGGCCGGCCCAGGGGCGAGCGCTCTCGCGGCCGGCGAAGCGGACCCGTACGCCTTCACCGACGGCGCCAGGACCGTCAACGGAGCCACGAGCACCACGGACGCCGTACCCCTCGAACCGGGCGGCACCTACAGGAGTTCCCTGCCGGGCAGCGGCAAGCTGTACTACCGCCTCGACCTGGACGCCACTTCCACCGTCTACGTCTCCGCCACGGCGGCGCCCAAAGCCGGCACCGCGGTCGCCGCCACCGACGGCCTCAGGATCTCGGTGCAGGACGCCCGCGGCGCCTCCTGCTCCTCGCAGGCCGCCCGCTTCGGCCCGAGCCGCAGTCCGCATCCCGTCGCCGCGTGGGGGGCGCGCGAGGTCTCCTCCGGCCGTCCCCCGTGCCAGGGTGCCGGGTCGTACTACGTCCTCGTCGAACGCGTCGGCGCCAAGGGATCCTCGTCCGACACCTGGCCCCTGGAACTCGCCGTCGTCTCGGAGCCGCTGCTGGAACGAGCCGGGGCCACGAGCGCGCCCGGGTCCTGGAACTCCGCCTCCCCCGAGCCGGTCACCGGCCAGGCGGCCGAACGGGCCGGGGGTGCCGGGTTCGCCGCGGCGAGCACGATCGGGCAGGGCCTGTGGCGCACCCGTATCCGACCCGGCCAGACCCTGTTCTACAAGGTCCCGGTCGACTGGGGGCAGCAGCTGAACGCCGGCGTCGAGCTGGGCAGTTCCAGCGGCGGCAGCGGCTACGTGAACGGCGCGCTGACCCTGTCGCTCTACAACCCGGTGCGCGGATACGTCGAGGAGGCGTACGCCGGTTACAGCGGCAGGCAGACGTCCGCCGCCCTCGCACCCGTGCCGCCGGTCGCCCACGCCAACCGCCACGGTTTCGCCGCCCAGGTCAAGGGGATGCGGTTCGCCGGCCTCCACTACCTGGTCGTGCACCTCGCGGCCCAGACCGCCGACTCCTTCGGCGAGGGGCCCTACGGTCTGGTCCTGCGGGTACGGGTGGACGGCACGGCGCAGCCGGGTCCGGACTACGCGGGCCGGTCCGAACCCGGGCAGCTCTTCGAGGTCACCGCCCACGACCGGGCCGCGGCGACCCCGGCCGGGGCGGCGGACGGCTCCGCGGCGCTCCGGGCGCTCGCCGTCGGCGGGATCGGGGCGGGAACGGTCCTGCTGGCCGTCCTCGGGGTGTGGACCGTGCTCGCCCGGCGCAGAGCCGACGCCCTGTAGGGCGGCGGGAGGGGCGCGGGGGCCGCGCTCGCCGGGGGCGGCCGCGGATCGGCCAGGATGTGCTGGGATAAGCCTGTGGCGCGCCTTACAGACGGCTCAGTGCCCAGAAACCGACGGCGTAGCAGGCCAGCGCGAGGAGCAGCAGCGGGATCGCCACCGTCGCGGGCGGGCCGGGGCGGCGGGGCCGTCCGGCGCGGTGGCGTGAGACTCCCCGCGCCGGAACGGGAACCGGCGGGGCCTGGGCGGTGTACGAAGCGGTGGCGACATCGGCGCGCTGCCGCGGATCGGGGGAGGACAGCACGTGGGTGGGGTCGTGAGGGGAGACGTGGGCCGCGGGTCGGGCCGAGGGCTCGAGCGGCGTGCCACCGGACGAGGGGCCGGACGGGGGCGGGGCGGCCGGTGCCGGGGGAACGCCCTGCGGGGGCGTGGTGTGCGGGGGCACCGCGGGGGACGGAACAGCCTGCGGGGGAGCGCCCTGGGGTGGCGGGACCTCCCGCGCCGGGGCGGCGGTCCGGGGCGGTGGCAGGTGGAAGCTGCCGGTGTCGGACATCGTGGAGGGCTGAGGTGGATCCGACGGCGGGCCGCTGACGTCCGTGCCCGGCGCCGGCCCGGTCCCCTCCCGGGGCTCGAGACGCGGGTCCGGCACGCCCCCGGTACCGGCAGCGGCACCCGCGCCAAAAGCCGTGGAACCGGCGCCGGAAGTCACGGAACCGCCGTTACCGGAAGCGGCGGCCCCGGCACCGGGGATCCCGGAACCGACCGCCGAGCCGGCTGAACCGGCGGAACCGGTCGAACCGGTCGAACCGGACGCCGCCGTCCGCCCGACCGTCACCCCAGGGCTCCGGGTGAGCGGGCCCTCGGGTCCGAACCCCGGGGGCAGCGGGCCGAGTTGGTCGAAGATCTCGATCAGCTCGTCGTCGGGGCCCGGTTCCGGCAGGAGCTCGGCGCACGCGGCAAGAGCCTTGCGCGCACCCGTCGCGGTACGGAACCTCGCCTGCGGATCGGGTTGCAGCAAGTTCGCCACGACCTGCCACAGCGGCTCAGGAACGCCCATGGGCGCACCGGGAGTTCCGTGCTCGGCGAAATACTCCACGAGCGCCTTGGCGTCCGGCTTGGCACCCTGGAGCAGATAGAGGGCGACCAGACCGGTCGCGAACAGGTCGGCGGGGAAGTCGGGTTCGGCGCCCATCATCTGCTCGGGAGCGAGGTAACCCGGCGTCCCCACCACCAGGTTGGTCTCCGTCAGCCGCGGTTCGCCCAGCCGCATCGCGATGCCGAAGTCCGACAGGCGCAGCCTGGGCCGGCCGGTTCCGGTGGCCTCCAGCAGGATGTTGGCGGGCTTGATGTCACGGTGCACGACACCCTCCGCGTGCACCGCCGCGAGGCCCGAAAGCAACTGGTCGAGCAGGATGCGGACGAACGCAGGGGGCAGTGGGCCGTAGTCCCCGACCAGATGGACCAGGGAGCCGCCGGCCACCAGATCCATGGTGAACAGGACCTGGTCGTCGTCGGCGGCCCAGCTGGCCGGCGCGAGCACATGGGGGTGGTCGATCCGCAGCGCCTGCTCCCGCACGAAGCGCAGCAGGGAGTGCGCGTCACGCTGTTGCAGGACCTTGGCGGCCACGTACCGGCGACGGCGGTGGTCCCAGGCCCGCCAGACCGCGCCGACTCCACCGCGCCCGACCGGGTCGGCCAGCTCGTACCGGCCGGCGAAGACCTCACCCATGGCTGTGCGTCGCTCCTCCCCCTGGGGCCGTCCCCCTCGCATCCCCCTCGACGCGCGATTCGCCGCCCGCGGTGTCAGTTCTGGTGGGACTGGTAGTGCGTGACCGCGTCCGAGGTGCGGCCCGCGCCGTACACCCGGAGGAACTCCGCCAGTTCGGGGTGGCTGGGGGCGAGGGTGTTCGCGGCATCGATGATGTCACCGGCCGCCGCGACCGAGCGGAGCAGCGACTGGATCTCGCGGACCACCCGCTTGACCGTCGGCGCCCCCGAGGTGTTCGACGTGTGCGTGGTGTTGCTGAGCACCGAGCCGCCCTGCGACCGCTTGATCTCCTCCATGCGCTCGGTCGCCTCGGCCGCGCTGACGCTGCCGTCCGCCACCTGGGCCGCCAGCTCCTGGAGAAGTTGCACGCGTTGGACCACCGCGGGGTTGCCGATCTTCGCGCGCTGGCCGCTCATCAGCTGCGACAGCATCGGGGCGGACAGCCCCAGTACCCCCGCCAGCCGGGCCTGGTTGAGCCCGAGGTCGTCTATGAGCTTGCGGAAGAGCGCCCCCAACGGCTCCCCGTACCAGTTCCGCTGCAGTTCCCGCGCTCTTGCGGTGGCTTCCTGCTGTGCGGCGTCCATTGCGTCTCCCCATCGCTTCCCCAGGTACCGCGGTTCGCTGTAGCGAACCACGCGGAGCATCTTACGGAGAGTGGTCGGCCGCGGGGAGCCCCAATCTTTTTGCGAGATCCGGGGGGTGACCCGGTACTCTGGTCTGCGGCACCCGACCGGTGGACGGATCTTCCGGCCGGATGCTGTCTTCCGGGGCCTTAGCTCAGTTGGTAGAGCGCTGTCTTTGCATGGCAGATGTCAGGGGTTCGACTCCCCTAGGCTCCACCGGTGAAATGCCCTCCGATCTGCAAAACGCGGTCTCGGAGGGCATTCTTCGTGCGTGCGCGGTGCGCACGCATGGCGACGGCTACGCCGGGAGTTCCTCCACGTAGCGCTTGGCGAAGAGGAGCGAGACGTACGGGTAGCTCTGCCGTACCGCCTTGATGGCGGCGACGTCGCCCCGCTCCCTGCGCACCCGCTGGATCCTCTCCTCGTCGACCTGGCCCCGGAAGCCCTCGAAGGATCCGTAGCGCTCCCAGAACGCCTTCTCGCGCTTCTTCGAGGCACGGTCGCCGGCGACTGCCAATGCCGCCGTGACGCCGATGGCGACGGTGCCTGTGATCGCGTCGAGCATGGGGTCCCCCTCAGATCTTGTCGGTGCCCAGGCAAACTCAACCTACCCACACGCGGAACGGGACCCGCGTGATCGCGACAAAAGCCCGCCCGACCAGTGGACACACCGGTCAGGCGGGCTCTTCTGTCTCCGGGGGCGGCCCTACTCGTCGCGGTCCGACGTCTCCTCGTCCTCCTTCGCCTGGACCTCGGGGTCCAGCACGGACTGGCCGGTGCCGTCCACGGACGTCAGCCGGCCCGACTCGGGCACCTCCGTCGCGGCCGGCGGCTCCACCAGCCAGTCGGGGTTGGCCTGCTTGTCCCACCACTTCCAGGCGGCGAAGGCACCGCCGGCGAGCGCGCCCGCCAGCGCGAGCAGCTTCACCGCGCGCCCGGCCCGCGCACGCCGCTGCTGCGTGCGGGCCAGCTTCTGGATCTTCCGGGCCGGGACCTGGCCGCGCAGCGCCACCAGCGCGGCGGCACCGCGCGCTGCGGCCTCGTCCGCGACCGGCGCCGCCGCGGCCATCGCCTGCTCGATCCGCGGCCGGGAGTACTCGGCGGCCTGCCGGGCGGCCCGGCGCGCCCGCTCGGCGGCTTCCTGGGCGGCCTGGTCGATCTTCGGCGGCACATGGGCCATGGCCTGCGTGCGGGCCTGCTCCAGCCGGGGTGCCACATAGGCGCCGTACTGGACGCGGGCCTGGTCGGCGGCCAGCGTCACCTTCGGCGCGAGCCGTACGCGTGCCTCGTGTGCGTAGTGCGCGGCCCTGTCCCTGGCCGTGTCGGCGTAGGGCGCCACCACTTCCGCGGCGTGCAGCACGCTGTCCTTCGCCGAGCCGGTCGCGGCGCGCACGCTGTCGATGCGGGTCACGGGTTCCTCCTCCTCGGTGGCGTACGGTAATTCGACTTTCCACCCTTTTACGGATCATGCCTGCCAACGGGCCCGGTGGCATGTGCGACCGGGCATCCGGGTCACGGGTGACGCACGTGGTCACCGCGCCGGCCCTGCCGGCCGGAAGTCCGCCAGGAGGCGGGCACGTGCGGCAAGGGCTGAATCGATAGGGGATGAATGCGGAGCAACAGGAGCTTGTCGTCGACAATGCCACGGATCGCCGCGCCGCGCTCCCGTCCGGGACGACTCGCCCCGTTCTCCGCAACCGAATCGGCGGATCTCCCCCGGGGAACCGACCGCCGGGCGACGCACGGCGCGGGCCGTGCGAGGATCGGGGAGTCACAGGAAGACAACGGAAGGCAGATCGTGGCTGAGCAGCTCTACGCCACCCTGAAGACCAACCACGGCGACATCGAGGTCCGGCTCCTGCCGAACCACGCTCCCGAGACGGTCCGGAACTTTGTCGAACTCGCCACGGGCGAGCGTGAGTGGACCCACCCCGCCACCGGCGAGAAGTCCAAGGCGAAGCTCTACGACGGCACGGTCTTCCACCGGGTGATCAGCGGTTTCATGATCCAGGGCGGTGACCCGCTGGGCAACGGCACCGGCGGTCCCGGCTACCAGTTCAAGGACGAGTTCCACCCGGACCTCTCCTTCGACAGGCCCTACCTGCTGGCCATGGCCAACGCGGGTCCGGGCACCAACGGCTCGCAGTTCTTCATCACGGTCGCCCCGACGTCGTGGCTGAACCGCAAGCACACCATCTTCGGCGAGGTCACGGACGCGGCCAGCCAGAAGGTCATCGACACCGTCGCGACCGCGCAGACCAACCCGCGCACCGACCGCCCGCTCAAGGACGTCGTCATCGAGTCGGTCGTCGTCGAGACCCGCGAAGGCTGAGTCAAGGGCTCGTCCCGAGGGCCCCGCGAGGGAACCAAACGCCCCGCTTGTCCGTAAGGATGGGCGGGGCGGTGCGTTGCCCACGAGCAGCCGCGGCCGTGTTTCGCGGCGGGCCGGCGGGACCAGTAGGACGAGCAGGACAGCAGGACGAATCGAGGGGAGCCCCATGGACCAGGCACCAGGCAGCCCGACGGGCCCGACGGGCCAGGACCCGGCGGACCAGGGCCCGCCGGACGCCCACCGCCTGCCGGCCTGCTACCGCCATCCGGGTCGCGAGACCGGCATTCGCTGTGCCCGCTGCGACCGGGCGATCTGCCCCGAGTGCATGGTCGACGCCTCTGTGGGCTTCCAGTGCCCGGACTGCGTCCGTGGCGGCTCCGGCACCGGGCACCCGCCCGCCGCGTCGCGGCCGCGCACGCTGGCCGGCGGCACCATGACCGCCGATCCCCGTCTGCTCACCAAGATCCTCATCGGGATCAACGTCGCGGTGTTCATCGCGGTCAGCGCCGACTCCTCGCTCCTCGGGGACCTGGTCCTGATCGGCGCCTGGCCGCCGGCTCCCTTCACCCCCACCTCGGGTGTCGCGGACGGCGAGTGGTACCGCCTGGTGAGCTCGATGTTCACGCACCGGGAGATCTGGCACATCGGCTTCAACATGCTGAGCCTGTGGTGGCTGGGCGGCCCCCTGGAGGCGGCCCTGGGCCGGCTGCGCTATCTGTCGCTCTACTTCGTCTCCGGGCTCGCGGGCGGAGCGCTGACGTACCTGCTCGCCTCGCCCAGCCAGGCAACGCTCGGTGCCTCGGGCGCCATCTTCGGGCTGTTCGGTGCCACCGCGGTGCTGATGCGGCGGCTCAACTACGACATGCGGCCGATCATCGCCCTGCTGGTGATCAACCTGATCTTCACCTTCAGCTGGAGCGGCATCGCCTGGCAGGCGCACATCGGCGGCCTGGTCGCCGGTGTCGTGGTGGGGTACGCGATGGTGCACGCCCCGCGCGAGCGGCGTGACCTGGTGCAGTACGGCACGTGTGCGCTGGTGCTGGCGGTCGTCGTCGTGCTGACGGTACTCAGAACGGTTCAGCTCACCTGAGAGCGTCCGTTGTCCACAACTGGTGTCGGATCTTGTGCATAGCGTGCGGGAACGGGTGCGCCCCCTGCCGATGTCCTGTGTTGTCGCAGGTCAGGCAGGGGGCGTGCATGCTCTGGAGGAGCGGTGTGACAGTCGTACCGGCGTCAACGGCAGGCGGGTTATCCACAGATCATCAGCGTTTTCCCCAGGCAGCATGTGGAAATTTTCACCGGCCTGTGGATAACTCAGCGGATAGCCGTGGGCAGAGCTGCGTTCACCGGAGGGACGACGTCACTTCCACTGCGTGGAGACGGCGAACCCGGCGGCGATGAAGCCGAAGCCCACGACGATGTTCACGTTGTCGATGGCCTTGATGGGCAGTGAGCCGTCGGTCACGTAGAAGACGACGATCCAGGCCAGCCCGATGAGGAACAGCGCCAGCATGACGGGCGCGACCCAGCCGCGGCCCTCCAGCTTGATACTCGCCGCCTGCTTGGCGGGCGGCGGCGTGTAGTCGGCCTTCTTGCGGATACGTGACTTCGGCACGAGGGTCTCTCCTGTCGATGCGCTGGTGGCCGCGCAGGGAACTGGGCTGGCTCCGGAGCAGCGTACAAGGGCACTCTGAGCACTCCCCCGGACGTCCGTTAGCGTAGTGCTTCCGCGGCGCCGAAGGAGATAAGGGTACGTTGACCAATTCCGCCGACTTCTCGGGGACGGGTGCCGGCCCGGCCCGCACGCGCCGCCCGAGGCCTGTGCGGATCCTCACCGTGGCCGTCTTCGCCCTCGCCGGGTTGATCTTCTTCACCAGTTTCAACACGGCCAAGGGCACCAACATCCGCACGGACACGTCCCTGCTGAAGCTGTCCGACCTCGTCCAGGAGCGCAGCCGGAAGAACAAGGAACTCGACGAGTCCAACGCAGCCCTGCGCGACGACATCGAGTCCCTCGCCGCGCGCGACGACGGCGGCAAGCCCCAGGACGGCAGGCTGACCGGCCTGGAGACGAGCGCGGGCACGCAGAAGCTCACGGGCAGGGCGATCACGGTCACACTCAACGACGCCCCGCCCGACGCCACCGCGAAGCTGCCCGGCTACCCCGAGCCGCAGCCCGACTACCTGGTGATCCACCAGCAGGACCTCCAGGCCGTGGTCAACGCGCTGTGGAACGGCGGCGCCCAGGGCATCAAGGTGATGGACCAGCGGCTGATCTCCACCAGCGCGGTGCGCTGCGTGGGCAACACGCTGATCCTCCAGGGCCGCGTCTACTCGCCGCCGTACAGGATCACGGCGGTCGGCGACCCGGCGAAGCTCCAGAAGGCGCTCGCGGACTCCCCGGCGATCCAGAACTACATGGTGTACGTCAACGTCTACGGCCTGGGCTGGAAGGTCACCGACGAGGGAACCGCCACCCTGCCCGGCTACTCGGGCACGGTGGACCTGCACTACGCGAAGCCGGTGCAGTAGTCGTACTGGTGAACGGAACGGCCCGGTTCGCGTATCGGATCGACAAAGGGCCGTACAAAACCGGGTCCGCGGTCGTTGAGGTGATCGACGCTGTTGCCACGTACGTCCGGGCGCAGGCGGTATCCGCCCGGCTCGCGGAGGCCGGGAAACCTCGGGCGCCGCGCCGTTAGTCTGGTGGCGTACGGCGTGAGTCTGGTGCCGTGGGAGACGGAAGGGACGGCATGTACGGCTGGATCTGGCGGCATCTGCCGGGGAACGTGTGGGTGAGGGCGCTGATCTCACTGGTGCTCGTCCTCGCCGTGGTCTACGCCCTGTTCCAGTACGTCTTCCCGTGGGCCGAACCGCTGCTTCCCTTCAACGATGTGACGGTGGACAACCAGTGAGTGCGCGGATTCTCGTCGTCGACAACTACGACAGCTTCGTCTTCAACCTGGTCCAGTACCTGTACCAGCTGGGGGCCGAGTGCGAGGTGCTGCGCAACGACGAGGTGTCGACGGCGCACGCGCAGGACGGCTTCGACGGCGTACTGCTCTCGCCGGGGCCGGGCACGCCCGAGCAGGCCGGTGTCTGCGTGGAGATGGTCCGGCACTGCGCCGCGACCGGTGTCCCCGTCTTCGGCGTGTGCCTGGGCATGCAGTCGATGCAGGTGGCCTACGGCGGTGTGGTGGACCGCGCGCCCGAGCTGCTGCACGGAAAGACCTCACCGGTGGAGCACGAGGGCACGGGCGTCTTCGCGGGCCTGCCCTCCCCCTTCACGGCGACCCGCTACCACTCCCTGGCCGCCGAGCCGGCGACCGTGCCCGACGAGCTGGTGGTCACGGCCCGCACGCAGGACGGCATCATCATGGGCCTGCGACACCGTGAACTCCCCGTCGAGGGCGTGCAGTTCCATCCGGAGTCGGTGCTGACCGAGCACGGGCACCGGATGCTGGCCAACTGGCTGGCGGAGTGCGGCGACAAGGAGGCCGTGGCGAGGTCGGCGGGGCTCGCCCCGGTGGTGGGCAGGGCCACGGCGTGACCGCGCTGCGCCCCGAGCGCGAGACGGACACCTCGTACGGGCAGCAGTCGTACGGGGGACCGGACGCGTTCGACGGGTGGTACGGGGCCGGCCAGGCGCAGAGCGCGCCCCAGGACCCCTACGCCGCGTCCTACGGGCCGCAGGGGGCGGCGCCCCAGCAGAACGCCCCGCACGTGCCCCCGCAGAGCGCGGCGGCGCCGTACGGGTCCTCGGGCGACGCGACGGCGTATCTGCCTCCCGCCGACGACGAGACGATGGCGCTGCGGATCCCGGAACCGTCGCCTGGCGCCTCTTCCGCCGCGCAGGCCCCCTCGCCCTCGCCGGGGGGGCGCGCGGCCCGCAGAAAGGCCGCCAGGCGCCGTAACGGCCGTCGTGGGGCCGCGGGTGGCCCGCTGCCGGAGGAGGACAGCCCGGCGGACCGGTCGTCGGCGCCGCTGTCCCGGATGGAGGCGCGCCGGCAGGCGCGGGCGCGCAGGGCGAGCCCGGCCGTGATCGCCAGCCGGGTCATCGGCGAGCTGTTCATCAGCACCGGTGTGGTGATGCTGCTCTTCGTCACCTACCAGTTGTGGTGGACGAACGTCCGGGCGCACGCGCAGGCGGGCAGTGAGGCGCACCAGCTCCAGGACGACTGGGCGAGCGGTAAGCGCAACCCCGGGACGTTCGAGCCGGGGCAGGGCTTCGCCCTCCTGCACATCCCGAAGCTGGACGTGGTGGTGCCCGTCGCGGAGGGCACCAGCAAGGCGAAGGTGCTGGACAAGGGCATGGTCGGGCACTACGGCAACGGCGATCTGAACACGGCGATGCCCGACGCGAAGACGGGCAACTTCGGACTGGCGGGTCACCGCAACACGCACGGTGAGCCGTTCCGCTACATCAACAAGCTCTCGCCGGGCGACGCGATCGTCGTGGAGACGCAGGACACGTACTTCGTCTACAAGATGGCGTCGATCCTGCCGGTGACCTCGCCGGCCAACATCAGCGTCCTCGATCCCGTTCCCAAGGGGTCGGGCTTCACCGGGCCGGGCCGTTACATCACGCTGACCACCTGCACACCGGAGTTCACCAGCAAGTACCGGATGATCGTCTGGGGCAGGATGGTCGAGGAACGGCCGCGCAGCAAGGGAAAGCCGGATGCGCTCGTCAGTTAAAGGGCGGATGAACAGTGGCAGCGACCACGGACGACACGGCAGGGCACACCGACGGCCGCGAAGGGCACGGTGACGCGTCGGGCGCCGGCCGCGGGCGGCGCCGCCGGGGGACCGGCCCGCTGGCGTTCGCCGTCAGCGTCTTCGGTGAGCTCCTGATCACGACGGGTCTGGTCCTCGGCCTGTTCGTCGTCTACTCCCTGTGGTGGACGAACGTCCTGGCGGACCGCAAGGCCGACCGGGAGGGCGGCAAGGTCCGCGACGAGTGGGCCCATTCCGTGCCCGGCGGCCCCGGAGCGCTGGACACCAAGGACGGCATCGGCTTCCTGCACGTGCCGTCCATGCACAACGGCGAGGTCCTGGTCAAGAAGGGCACGGCGGAGGAGGTCCTCAACGACGGGGTGGCCGGCTACTACACGGACCCCGCCAAGGCGACCCTTCCGACGTCCGGCAAGGCCGGCAACTTCACCCTCGCCGCCCACCGGGACGGTCACGGCGCGAAGTTCCACAACATCGACAAGGTGCGCGTGGGCGATCCGGTCGTCTTCGAGACCAAGGACAAGTGGTACGTCTACAAGGTCTACGACATCCTCCCGGAGACCTCCAAGTACAACGTCCAGGTCCTGTCCTCGGTCCCCGAGGAGTCGGGCGTCAAGAAGCCCGGCCACTACATCACCCTGACGACCTGCACGCCGGTGTACACCTCCCGCTACCGCTACGTGGTCTGGGGCGAACTGGTCCGCACGGAGAAGGTCGACGCCAGGCGGACCCCACCGGCGGAACTGCGATGAGCTGACCGGCGTACGACGGAGCCCCGGTTCCCCTTGTCGGAGGGGAGCCGGGGCTCTGAGTGTCGCCGGGGTCGGGGGTCAGCCGCCGAAGAATCCGCCGTTGCCCCTGTTGTTGCCTCCGCCCCCGAAGGTGGTCAGCGTGATCTGGGTGCTGCCGGGGTCGTCGACCTCTTGGCCTTCGCCCGGATCCTGCTTGAAGACCACCGAGTTGTCGTCCTGGTTGCTGCCATCGGCGAACTGGACGTTGGTGAAGCCCTCAGCCGCGAGTATCTGCCTGGCCTCCGCCACCGTTCGGCCGCGGACGTCGGGCACCTTCTTCTTCTGCTGCTGGAACTTGCCGATCTGGATGTTCACGCTCGAACCCTTGTCGGCCTGCTGGCCGATGCCCGGGTCGGTCTGGACGACCTTGCCGTCCCGGTTGGGGTCGTCGGTGGGCACCTCACTGCACGTGCTGTTGAGGTTGACGCCCTGAAGCAGCTGCTGGGCCTCCTGGCAGGTCCTGCCCGCGACGTCCGGGACCGCGACCTGCCTCTTCTCCGTGGCGACCGTGAGCGTGATGGTGGAGCCCTTCTCCTTCTCCGTGTCGCCCTCGGGGTCCTGGCTGATGACCACGTCGGGGGTCTGGTCGGACTCCTCGGTCTTCTTCTCGACCTTGAAGCCCTTGTCCACCAGCTGGGACTCCGCCTTGTCGAAGGTCACGCCGCGGACATCGGGAACCGTCACCTTCGGCGCCCCGGTGGACAGCACAAGGTTGACCGTGTCGCCCTTCTTGATCTTGCCGTCCTTGGGATCCTGCGAGCAGACCTTGCCCTTGGGCTGGTCGTCGCAGGTGTCCTGGGTGAAGGCCACTTCGATGCTGGCGTTCCTGGCCGACTCCTGGGCCTCGCTCTTCGTCTGGCCGACGAAGACGGGGACGGTCAACTCGTCGTTTTTGACGCCGTTGCCGCTGAAGGCGTACATGCCGATGAAGATCGCGCCGACGAGGACCAGGAGGCCGGCGACGATCAGCATGATCGTCGAGGTGTTGGACTTCTTCTGACGGCGCCGGTCGGGGCGGTCGTCGTAGCCGTAGCCGCCGTCGTCCGGGTTCATGGGCGGCAGCATCGTCGTCGCGCCCGCGGCTCCGGCGTCGGAGCGCAGGGCGGTGGTCGGCTGGTCGTCGGGGTAGCCGCCGTAACCGACCGCGCCCATGGCTGCCGTGGCCGCGACCGGCTGGCCGTCGAGGCAGGCCTCGATGTCGGCGCGCATCTCGTCGGCGGACTGGTAGCGGTAGTCGGGGTCCTTGACCAGCGCCCGCATCACGATCGCGTCCATCTCGGGCGTGATCTCCGGGTCGAAGACGCTCGGCGGCTGCGCCTCCTCGCGCACGTGCTGGTAGGCCACCGCGACCGGGGAGTCGCCCACGAAGGGCGGGCGGACCGTCAGCAGCTCGTAGAGCAGGCAACCCGTCGAGTAGAGGTCCGAGCGCGCGTCGACCTGCTCGCCTTTGGCCTGCTCGGGAGACAGGTACTGGGCGGTGCCGATGACGGCCGCCGTCTGCGTCATGGTCATGCCGGAGTCGCCCATGGCGCGGGCGATGCCGAAGTCCATGACCTTGACCTGGCCGTTGCGGGTCAGCATGACGTTGGCAGGCTTGATGTCGCGGTGGACGATGCCGCTGCGGTGGGCGTACTCCAGGCCCTGGAGGATGCCGATGGTCATCTCCATCGACCGCTCCGGCAGCAGCTTGCGGCCGCTGTGCAGCAGTTCACGGAGCGTGGAGCCGTCGACGTACTCCATCACGATGTACGGGATCGAGACCCCGTCGATGTAGTCCTCGCCCGTGTCGTAGACCGCGACGATCGCGGGATGGTTGAGCGAGGCGGCCGACTGGGCCTCCCGGCGGAACCGGGCCTGGAAGGAAGGGTCGCGCGCCATGTCGGCGCGGAGCGTCTTCACCGCCACGGTGCGTCCCAGCCGGGTGTCATGCGCGAGGTACACCTCCGCCATGCCACCACGGCCGAGCACATGGCCCAGCTCGTACCGGCCGCCGAGGCGACGCGGCTCTTCCATAGCTACCTACCAGCCCTCTCCGTCGGTCCCGACCGGCACCCTTGTGCCGCCGGAGGCTGCTGTCCGGGCCTACCGTACCCGGCTCGCTCTGTGTGACTTGGCCAAGCCCGTCACCCGATACAGGACCGGTATCGCAACGTGCACCGATGTGAAGGGGGCGTGACGGGACTCACTGCCTGGCGCTGATGACCGCCTCCATGACGTTCTTCGCGATGGGAGCCGCCAGGCCGCCGCCGGAGATGTCGTCGCGGTTGGCGTTGTTGTCCTCGACCACCACGGCCACGGCGACCGGCGAGCTGCCGTCGGCGAGCTTGGCGTAGGAGATGAACCAGGCGTACGGCTTCTCGCTGTTGTCGACGCCGTGCTGGGCGGTACCGGTCTTGCCGCCCACCGTGACGCCGTTGATCTTCGCGTTCTGGCCGGTGCCGTCCTTGACGACGGTCTCCATCATCGACTGGAGGATCTGGGCGTTCTGCGAGCTGAGCGGCCGGCTCAGTTCCTGCGGCTCCGTCTGCTCCAGGGTGTCCACGTTGGGCGACTGCAGCTTGTCGACCATGTACGGCTTCATCAGCTTGCCGTCGTTGGCGACGGCGGAGGCGACCATGGCCATCTGGAGCGGGGTGGCGGCGGTGTTGAACTGGCCGATGGAGGACAGGGCCGTCTGCGACTCGTTCATGTCGTCGGAGAACACCGAGGCGTTGCTGCGCACCGGCGTGAACTGCTCGCTGTCGAAGCCGAACTTCTTCGCCTCCTCGAGCATCTTGGCGTTGCCGAGGTCCGCGCCGATCTTGCCGAAGACGGTGTTGCAGGACACCCGCAGCGCCGTGCGCATGGTGGCGTTCTCGCAGGGGATGTTGCCCTCGTTCGGCAGCGGCGTCGTCGTGCCCGGCATGATCCACGGCAGTGGCGTGCTGGTGGCTTCGTCCGCCGACTTGTACAGGCCGTTCTCCAGCGCGGCGGCCGCGGTGACCACCTTGAAGGTGGAGCCCGGCGGGTAGGTCTCGCGCAGTGCCCGGTTCAGCATCGGGTCGTTGGGGTCGGCCGTCTTCTGGAGCTTCTTCCAGGCCTCGGCGTCCTTGTTGGAGTTGCCGGCGAACGACGACGGGTCGTAGGACGGGTAGGACGCCAGGGCGAGGATCTTGCCGGTGGCGGGGTCGAGGGCCACCGCGGCACCCTTGCCGCCGACCTTCTTCAGGCCGTCGTAGGCGGCCTTCTGCGCGGCCGGGTTGAGCGTGGTGACCACGTTGCCGCCCTGCTTGGGCTTGCCGGTGATCATGTCCAGGGTGTTGCGGAAGAACAGCCGGTCGTCGTTGCCGGTGAGGATGCCGTCCTCGATGGACTCCAGCTGGGTGGCGCCGAAGGCCTGGGAGGTGAACCCGGTGACCGGCGCCCACATGGGGCCGTTCTTGTACGTGCGCTTGTACTTGAGGTCGTTGAGTCCGTTGCTCTTGGTCTCGACCGACCCGGTGATCGGGTTGCCGCCGCCGACGATGATGTCGCCGCGCGGGGTCGCGTAACGGGCGATGGTGACGCGGCGGTTGTGCTTGTCGTTCTTGAGGGTGTCGGCCTTGACGTACTGGATCCAGTTGTCACGGACGAGCAGGGTGAGGACGAGGAGACCGCAGAAGATCGCGATTCGGCGCAGGGGCTTGTTCACGGGCGGACCACCTGGGTCATCTCGGCGTCGGGGTTGGAGGCGGGAGCGGGCGCCGGTCTGCGGGCGGTGTCGCTGATCCGGATCAGGATGCCGATCAGGGCCCAGTTGGCGAGGACGGAGGAACCGCCGTACGCCAGGAAGGGCATCGTCATACCGGTCAGCGGGATGAGGCCCATCACACCGCCGGCCACGACGAAGACCTGGAGCGCGAAGGCGCCGGACAGGCCGACGGCGAGCAGCTTGCCGAAGGGGTCGCGGGCGGCCAGCGCGGTGCGCACGCCGCGTTCCACGATCAGGGCGTAGATCAGCAGGATGGCCATGAGGCCGGCCAGGCCCAGCTCCTCGCCGAAGGTGGCGAGGATGAAGTCGGAGTTGGCGGCGAACTTGATGAGGTCGGAGTGGCCCTGGCCGAGGCCGGAGCCGAGGGTGCCGCCGGAGCCGAACGCCCAGAGCGCTTCCATGGACTGCTCGGAGTGGCCGCTGACGCCCTTCTGGCTGAGCGCGTACTCCTTCATCGGGTTGAGCCAGGCCTGGACGCGCTGCTGGACGTGCGTCTCGAAGCTGGCCACGCCGACGGCGCCGACGGCGGACATCAGCAGACCGAAGACGATCCAGCTGGTCCGCTCGGTGGCGACGTACAGCATGATGACGAACATTCCGAAGAACAGCAGCGACGTACCGAGGTCGGTCTCGAAGACCAGGATCAGGATCGAGATGAACCAGACGACCAGGATCGGGCCGAGGTCGCGGCCGCGCGGCAGGTACAGGCCCATGAAGCGGCGGCTGGCGAGGGCGAGCGCGTCGCGCTTCACCATCAGGTAGCCGGCGAAGAAGACCGCCAGCACGATCTTCGCGAACTCACCGGGCTGGATGGAGAATCCGGCGACCGAGATCCAGATCTTGGCGCCGAAGATGTCCTGTCCGAGGCCGGGTACCAGGGGCAGCAGCAGCAGGATCAGTGCGCCGACCATGGAGATGTAGGTGTAGCGCTGCAGGACGCGGTGGTCCTTGAGGAAGATCATCACGACCACGAACAGGGCGATGCCCAGCGCCGTGTACAGCAGCTGCCGCGGCGCGGCCGTTCCCGCCTGGTCGATGGCCTGCAGCAGTTTCGACTGGTCCAGGCGCCAGATGACGACCAGTCCGAGCCCGTTCAGCAGCGTGGCCAGCGGCAGCAGCAGCGGGTCCGCGTACGGGGCGAACTTGCGGACGACGAGGTGCGCGACACCGGCCAGCAGACCGAGGCCCAGGCCGTAGCTCAGCAGGCCCGCGGGCACCTGGCCGTTGATGGCCAAGCCCACGTTGGCGTAGGCGAACACCGGGATGGCGACGGCGAAGACCAGCAGCGCAAGCTCGGTGTTGCGGCGGCTGGGCGCGCCGATCGCACCGATCGTGGACGTGTGCTGCGTCGACGGGTTGGTAGTGCTCATCGTGTGACAGGGCCTCTCACGGCTTGCCTACTGCTTACCGCACAGCGAGACGACCTTCTGCTCTTCCTCCGAGAGAGTGGGGCCGGGGCTGGGAGTGGACGCGGTGGCGGACGCGGACGGGGAGGACGGGGACGTGGCCGTCGACGGGTTCGGCGCCGGTGTCGCCTTGGACGTGAAGGCGGTGCGGGTGGTTCCCGTGGTGGCGCCGGCGCCGGTGGTGCCGCCCGCCTGGCCCTCCTCGGCCTTGGCGCCGTTCTTGTCCTCGGCGGTGCGGCGCTGGACCTCCTTCTTGCACGCGGAGGCCTGCACGGACAGCTCGTCGATCTTCTTCTGGGCGTTGGCCAGACCGCCCGCGGTGATCGTCGCTCTGACCTGCTGCTGCTGGTAGGACGGCAGGTACTTGAGTTCGATCTCGGGGTGGTCGGTGTGGATCTTCGACAGCTTCAGCCACGCCAGGTCCTGGCTGATGCCCCGGTACAGGGCGACGTGCTCCTCGTTGGCGCCGACGAAGTACTGCGTCTGCGTCCAGCGGTAGCCGCCGTAGAGGCCGCCGCCGAGGACCGCGAGCGTGAGCACGCTGTAGAAGGAGCGCTTGAGCCACCTGCGGCTCTTGCGGGGTTTGACGAAGTCGTCCTCGCCGTATTCGCCCGCGGGGGCGTAGCCGGCGGTGTCGCCGCCGGAGCCGGGCGGGCCGAACTCGCCGCCACCGCCGCCCTGTCCGGGTACCTGGCGGCCGAGGCCCGAGGCGCGTCCGGCGGGGGTCTGCATGATGCCGTTGTCGTGCAGGTGGTTCTGGTTCTCGGCGACCGCGCCGACCACGACCGGGGTGTCGGAGAGCTGTCCGGCGAGGGTGTCGCCGGTGTCCAGATCGAGGACGTCGGCGACGATCACGGTGATGTTGTCCGGGCCGCCGCCGCGCAGCGCGAACTGGATCAGTTCCTGCACGGTCTCCTGCGGGCCCTGGTAGCCGGCGAGGGTCTCCTCCATCGTCTGGTGGGAGACGACGCCGCTGAGGCCGTCGGAGCAGATCAGGTAGCGGTCGCCGGCGCGCACCTCGCGGATGGACAGGTCGGGTTCGACGTGTTCGCCGCTGCCGAGGGCGCGCATGAGCAGCGCGCGCTGCGGGTGGGTGCTGGCCTCCTCCTCGGTGATGCGCCCCTCGTCGACGAGGCGCTGCACCCAGGTGTGGTCCTGCGTGATCTGGGTCAGCACGCCGTCGCGCAGGAGGTAGGCGCGCGAGTCGCCGACGTGCACCAGGCCGAGTCGCTGGCCGGTCCACAGCAGGGCGGTGAGCGTGGTGCCCATGCCCTCGAGCTGGGGGTCCTCCTCGACCATGGCGCGCAGCTGGTCGTTGGCGCGCTGTACGGCGGTGCCGAGCGAGGTGAGGATGTCGGAGCCGGGGATGTCGTCGTCGAGGGCGACGATCGTGGAGATCACCTCGGAGGAGGCGACCTCACCCGCGGCCTGGCCGCCCATTCCGTCGGCGATCGCGAGCAGCCGCGGGCCGGCGTAACCGGAATCCTCGTTGCCCTCGCGGATCATGCCTTTGTGCGATCCGGCGGCGAAGCGCAGTGACAGACTCATGCGCACCTCGCCCGTCGGCTCCGGGTACATCCGCACGGTGCCCACCCTCCGGTCGGGAGCGCGCCGGGGCCCGGGGTGCCGGCCGCCGTTGCGTGCTCGCTCCGCTCGCTCATTAGTCGTATTACTTCCGCAGCTCGATGACGGTCTTGCCGATGCGGATCGGCGCGCCCAGCGGGATCGGTGTGGGGGTCGTCAGCCGGTTCCGGTCCAGGTACGTGCCGTTGGTGGATCCGAGGTCCTCGACGATCCACTGACCGCCCTGGTCCGGGTAGATCCTGGCATGGCGGCTGGAGGCGTAGTCGTCGTCCAGCACGATCGTGGAGTCGTGCGCGCGGCCCAGGCTGATGGTCTGGCCCTGCAGCGCGACGGTGGTGCCGGTGAGGATGCCCTCGGTCACCACGAGTTTGGTGGGGGCGTTGCGGCGCTGGCGGCCACCGCCCTGCTGACCGCGCTGCTGCGGCGGCGCCGCGGCCTGGCGCGCGGCCTGCTGCGGCCGGGCGGTCTCCCTGCGGGACCCCCGCTGGGTGACGCGCGTACCGAACAGGTCGCTGCGGATGACCTGCACGGCCACGATCACGAACAGCCACAGTACGGCCAGGAAACCCAGCCGCATGACCGTGAGGGTCAGCTCTGACATTGCCCCCGCTTCACCCTTCGGCTTGCCGGTAAATGATGGTGGTGCTGCCCACGACGATCCGCGAGCCGTCGCGGAGCGTAGCGCGGGTGGTGTGCTGCCCGTCCACCACGATGCCGTTGGTGGACCCGAGATCCTGGATCGTCGAGGGCGTTCCGGTCCGGATCTCGCAGTGCCGGCGGGAGACGCCGGGGTCGTCGATCCGCACGTCGGCCTCGGTGCTGCGGCCGAGCACGAGTGTCGGGCGGGAGATCTGGTGGCGGGTGCCGTTGATCTCGATCCAGTAGCGGGTGGCGCCGCCGGCCGCCGGGGCGGGCGCGGGCCGCTGGGCGGCGGGCGGGTAGCCGTAGCCGCCGGGGCGGGCGCCGGGCGGCGGCGCGGCCGGCATGGGGGGCGCCGCCGAGGGGCCCGCGGCGGGCGGGTAGCCGTATCCGCCGGGGGCGGCGGGACGGCCGGCCGGGCCGGCCGAGGGAGCCTGTGGCGCCTGCTGGCTGCTGGAGGAGGCGAGCGTACGGCTGCGCACCCGGTACAGACCGGTGTCCAGGTCCTCGGCCTTCTCCAGGTGGACCTTGATCGGCCCCATGAAGGTGTAGCGCTGCTGCTTGGCGTAGTCGCGCACCATGCCGGCGAGCTCGTCGCCGAGCTGGCCGGAGTAGGGGCTCAGACGCTCGAAGTCGGGTGCGCTGAGCTCCACGATGAAGTCATTGGGTACGACGGTGCGGTCGCGGTTCCAGATCGTCGCGTTGTTGTCGCACTCGCGCTGGAGCGCACCCGCGATCTCCACGGGCTGGACCTCGGACTTGAAGACCTTGGCGAAGGTGCCGTTGACCAGACCTTCGAGACGCTGCTCGAACTTCTTCAGGACTCCCATGGGGCACCTCCTCCGTAGTTGCCGTCACTGCGGGTCTTGCCGTCGTGCTGCGTATTGCCTGCCTGGTACTGCTTACTGATCGTATCCACGCGCCGGTGAATCGGCTGGTTCCCCCTGTCGGCCCTGTCGACGGGTGTCGACACCCGTCGCGTGCCCGGTGTCACTCGGTACTTCTGCCCAGGATCGTAGAGGGGGTCGCAGACCAGTGTCCCGCACCCGGCGGCCGACCTTGCCCGGCTCCTGGGCAGAAGGGGGTGACCGGTACGAGGTTGATACGTGAACGGGCGCTCCTCGATACGGAACGGGACTCCGTCCGCGATACGCCGTACGGGGCCGTGCGGGGCCGCCGGCCCCGCACGGCAGGCGGGTCGGCCGGGGCCGGTGCCGGGCGCCTGCCCTGGGGAAAGGGATGTGAATCCACCGTCCGGGCCGTGCTAATGTTCTGCATGTCGGAAGGCGCCGCCCCAAGGGGGGATGGAGCCGGAGGACACACCCAATGCGCGGGTGGCGGAATAGGCAGACGCGCTGGATTCAGGTTCCAGTGCCCGCAAGGGCGTGGGGGTTCAACTCCCCCCTCGCGCACCATGAGATACCGATGAACGGGTCTCCGCCAGTGACGGAAGTCACGGTGGGGCCCGTTTTTCGTTGTGCTGACGCATGTGAGGGAGTGCACACGTCGGCCGGGTCCCGGGTGCGTGAGGTATCTCACGTGCTGGACAAGGGCCGGGGGAGCCGGGCGGCGCGGCCGTCGTGGCGGTGGGCCGGAGCGTGTTGCGCGGGGCACTAGTCTGGTCGGGTGACGACCCCGGAAGCTGAGCAGGGTGACGTCGCCGGGGCGGACCGGGCGACGTCCGAGGGCGCTTCGGCGCGGCCCGAGGAACGGTTGGAGCGGGCCGTACGGGCCGCCGAACAGGCGCTCATCGAGTACGAGATCGCGGTGGAGACCTTCCGAGTGGAGGTCGAGAACTTCGCCCGCCTGCACGAGCAGAGACTCGGACCGCTCTACGCCCGGCTGGAGGAGCTGAAGGTACTCACGGCCGAGGCCAGGGCCGCGCGTACCGGTGACCCCGAGGACCTGCGCAAGGCGCAGGAGGCGCGGGCCGATCTGCAGCCGATCCCCGGGGTCGACGAGCTGATGAACGGCTGGATGGACTCCAGTGGGCTGTACCCGGAGGCCGTAGCGATGCTCACCGACCTGCCCGTGCGGCCCCCGCAGCGGGTGCGCCCCAGCGAGGAGGCCCGCCGGCTGTACCGCGAGCTGGCCCGCAAGGCCCACCCCGACCTGGTGCAGGAGGACGACGAG
This sequence comes from Streptomyces sp. NPDC087787, assembly GCF_044743035.1. Taxonomy (NCBI): domain Bacteria; kingdom Bacillati; phylum Actinomycetota; class Actinomycetes; order Kitasatosporales; family Streptomycetaceae; genus Streptomyces; species Streptomyces sp. NPDC087787. The sequence goes on along the minus strand of NZ_JBIUVQ010000005.1, from coordinate 129,006 downwards.
CGCAAGCGGCGCGAGGACTTCCTCACCCGGGTGAACGCCGCCTACGCGCGCGGTGACGAGGACGGGCTGCGGGAGCTGGGCGCGGAGTGGGCGGCGGGGCCGAAGCCCAAGGAGCAGCCGCCGAGCCGCAGCGAGGAGCTCTACGCCCGCCTCGAATGGCTCGCCCAGCGCAAGGAGGTGCTCACGCTGGTCGCCAAGGGCCTGGAGGACGGCGCGATCGCCGGGATGCTCCGGCTGGCCCCCGACGACCCGGACCGTCTCCTCGACGAGGTCGCCGAGCAGTTGCGCAAGGAGATCACGGAGCGGGAGGCGGAGCTCGCCGAGCTGGTGGGCCAGGAGTGACCCGTGTCACCGGTGTGTGAGCGGGTGCCGGGTCCGTGCCGGATCCCTCCGGCGCGCTTCGGGTAGCGTCGCAGTATGCATTTCGGAGCTGGTGTGCCCACGGTCGGCGTTCAGGACCTCGAGGACGGCGACTTCCTGCTGGACGTCCGCGAGGACGACGAGTGGCGGGCGGGCCACGCCGAGGGGGCGCTGCACATCCCCCTGAGCGAGTTCGTGGCCCGGTACGGCGAACTGACCGGGGCGGCGCCCCAGGACGGGCGGATCAATGTGATCTGCCGCTCCGGCGGGCGGTCGGCGCAGGTCGCGATGTACCTGGTCCAGCAGGGAGTTGACGCGGTGAACGTCGACGGCGGCATGCAGGTGTGGGCCGCCTCGGGCCGGCCCGTGGTGACCGACGAGGGGCAGCCCGGCCAGGTGGTGTGACCCCGTGATCCGGGGCCTGCAATCCCAGGAATCCCAGGGGAGCCTGACCGTGTGTCAGGCGTGGGAGGGTCGGGGAGGGCGGCGACGGCCGCAGGTGCGTGGGAGCCCGGTACGCCCCGGGGGTGTGCCCGGAGGGCGGCCCTGAGTACCGTTCCGGTACGGCACCGGGAAGCGGTGCGCGCGGCGGTACGGCGCCCCGCGGGCGGGCGGGCGGCGGCCGCAGGACGGACCGGGAGCGGAAACGGGGCGGGATGAACGCGCACGACGACGACTCGACCGCCTCACGCGCCCCCAGCCGACTGGACGCCGCCCGCCCGGACGAGGCCTCCCGGCCCACGGCCGGCCCCGCCGGCGCCCCTACGGACGGCCTGACGGCCACCGACGGCCTGACGGCCGCTGACGGGCCGGACGGGAGCGACCCGAACGGGCAGGCCGCCGACGGGCCGGACGAGGACGTCCGGCTCCCGATACCCGCACCCGCCCCTGAGCCTGTTCCCGCCCCCGGCGGCCCGGCGGCGCCCCCCTCCGGGGCCGCCGCGTTGGCGGCGCCGTACCAGGTGGGTGCGGTGCTGGCGCTCGCGGTGGTCGCCGTCGCGGTGTGTGTGCACCTCGGGATGGTGTTCCTGCACGTCACGCCGTCGAACACGGTGAACAGACAGCACGCCGAGGCCGTCGACGGGTGGATCTACCCGGAGTTCGAGCAGAACTGGAAGCTGTTCGCGCCGAACCCGCTCCAGCAGAACATCGCCGTCCAGGTACGCGCCGAGGTCGGGACCGCGGACGGCGACACCCGTACCACCGGCTGGTACGACCTGTCGGCCGAGGACGGCCGGGCCATCGACGGCAACCTGCTGCCCAGCCACACCCAGCAGAACGAGCTGCGCCGCGCCTGGGACTTCTACGGCGCCGCCCACGACGCCGACAACCGGCCGGTGGGCCTGCGCGGCGCCCTGGCCGAGCAGTACCTGCGCCGCATCGTGGTGCTGCGCCTGGAACGAGGTGACGCAGCCGGCGCGGGCGGCGTCCTCGAACGCGTCCAGGTCCGCAGCCGTACCAGCAACGTGCCCCCGCCCCCGTGGAGCAGCGAGAAGGCGACGGGCAAGCCGGCCTACCGCACGCTGCCCTGGTGGACGGTGCCGGCCGGCGAGACCCGGGGAGGCGGGCGGTGAACCGTCTCACGCTCGCGGTCTCGCGCGGGATCGCCAAGGTCACCGAGGCGGCCCTCGGCCCCTACCAGAGCGCCGTCATACGCATCGGCTTCTCACTCACCTGGCTGCTGTTCCTGCTGCGCGAGTTCCCCCACCGCCATGAGCTCTACGGCCCCGACGGCCCGTGGAGCTGGAACCTGGCGCAGCAACTGGCCTCGGACAACGGCGCCTTCACGGCCCTGCTGTGGTTCCGCGGGAACCTCTGGTTCGAGACGTGCTACGCGCTGGCCCTGCTGGCGAGCCTGCTGTTCGCGCTGGGCTGGCGCACCCGTACGACCTCCGTGCTCTTCATGGTCGGCGTGCTCTCCCTGCAGAACCGCAGTGTCTTCGTGGGCGACGGCGGCGACAACGTGCTGCACCTGATGGCGCTGTACCTGGTGTTCACCCGCTGCGGCCAGGTCTGGTCGCTGGACGCGCGCCGGGCCGAGCGGACACGGGAGGCACGCGCGCGCGGGGAGCGGGTGCCCGACCGGGCCGGTCCCGCCCTGTGGGGCGTGCTGGGACTGTTCCTGGCCGTGGTCACCGCGGCGGGCCGGGCGCAGGGCGAGGCGTTCGTGCCCCTCCTGCTGTGGACGGTGTGGCTGGGCCTGGCCCTGTGGTGGGCGGCCGGGCGGTGGGCGCGCTCGGCGCAGCCGCGGATGCTGCTCGACGTCGTCGCCCGCGTCGTCCACAACGGCGCCCTGCTCGTGATCATGGCGGAGGCCTGCCTGATCTACGCCACGGCCGGCTGGTACAAGATCCAGGGCTCGCGCTGGCAGGACGGCACCGCCGTCTACTACCCGCTGCACCTGGACTACTTCTCGCCCTGGCCGGCCCTGGCCGGTCTGCTGGCCGCCAGCGGCACGATGGTGATGCTGGTGACCTACGGGACGGTGATGGCGCAGGTCGCCTTCCCGTTCACCTTGTTCAACCGGCGGGTGAAGAACGTCCTGCTGGCGGTCATGATGACCGAGCACGCCGCGATCGCGGTGGTGCTGGGGCTGCCGTTCTTCTCGCTGGCGATGATCGCGGCGGACGCGGTGTTCCTGCCGACGCCGTTCCTGCGCCGCCTGGGCGGACTGGCGGCACGCGCGCGTACGCGACTGCGGCGGGACGGGGACCGGCCCCCGGCGAAGGACCCGCGCTCCCCGGAGGAGGCCGGACCCACCCACGTAGGCTTCCCGGCATGAACGATCCCGTACGCGCCTGGCACCGGCTGGCCGGCGGCTCCGTGCTGCTCGACGGCTTCCACGCCCTCAAGCACGCCCTGCGCTTCGGGGCCGAGGTGCCGGTGGCCGTCACCGCCGACCGGCGCGCGGCGCTCGCCCTCGCCGGCGAGCTGGCGCCGGACGTGCGGGACACGCTGGACGCCCTGCTGAGCGAGGTGCCGCGGGAGACGTACGCCTCCCTGGTGCCGCGCCCGCATCCCACCGCCGTGGCGGCCCTCGCGGTACGGCCCTCCCGCGAGGCCAATCTGCGCACGCTGGCGCACGCGCCCCGCAGCGCGCCGGTCGTCGTCCTGGACCAGCCGCGCAACCTGGGCAACGCGGGGGCGGTGATCCGCCTGGCCGCCGGTTTCGGGGCGACCGGAGTGGTCACCACGGGCACCCTGGACCCCTGGCATCCGACCGTGGTGCGCGGCGGGGCGGGGCTGCACTTCGCGACCGCGGTGGAGCGGCTGGACGTCGACGAGCTCCCGCGCGGGCCGCTGTTCGCGCTCGACCCGGAGGGCGAGGACCTCCGCGGGGTGAAGCTGCCCGACGACGCCGTGCTCGCCTTCGGCTCCGAGCGCAGCGGCCTGTCCCCCGAACTGCGCTCGCGCACCGACCACCTGCTGGCGCTGCCGATGCGCCCCCAGGTCTCCAGCTACAACCTCGCCACCAGTGTGGCGATGACGCTGTACCACTGGAGCGCCACCGGGGGCGCACCCGCGTCCTGAGCGACCCTAGCGCCTGTTGCGAAAGTCCCGCCTGCCCCGCGACGCCATGCACGCACTCTCGCCGCACCGGGCCCTGACCCGAGTACATCCAGTACGAGGGCCAGGGCCCGGCACTCCCCCAAGCTCTTCGAGCAGGGGGACCTCCAGAGCACGCACCTGACGCCGCGAGGCCCGCCCTCCGGGCGGACGACGGGACTTTCGCAACAGGCCCTACGCCTCCCGGCGGACCTCCACCACGCGGAAGCGGTTGGCGACGAACGCGCCGTCGGTGAGGGCCGCGTTGGCCGCCGGGTTGCCACCGGAGCCGTGGAAGTCGGAGAAGGCGGCGGTCTGGTTGACGTACACCCCGCCGGTGAGGTTCAGCGACAGCTGGGCGGCCTCCTCCAGGCACGCCTCCCGCACCGCCAGCTCGACCTCCTCGTCGGTCGTGTACGCGCCCACCGTCATCGCGCCCTTCTCGCGGATCGTGCGGCGCAGCAGCTCCACCGCGTCGGCGGCCGAGTCGACGGCGACGGCGAAGGAGACGGGCCCGAAGCACTCGCTCATGTAGGCGGCCTCGGCGTCCGGCTTGGCGCCGTCCAGCTTCACGATCACCGGCGAGCGGACGACGGCGCCGGGGAAGTCCGGGTTGGTGATCTCGCGGGAGGCGAGGGCGACCTCGCCGAGGCCCGCGGCGGCCTCCAGGCGGGCCTTGACGTCCGGGTTGACGATCGCGCCGAGCAACGCGTTGGCGCGCGCGTCGTCGCCGAGGAGGCCGTCCACCGCCTTGGCGAGGTCGGCGGCCACCTCGTCGAAGGACTTGGGGCCCTGGTCCGTGCTGATGCCGTCGCGGGGGATCAACAGGTTCTGCGGAGTGGTGCACATCTGGCCGCTGTAGAGGGACAGCGAGAAGGCCAGGTTGGCGAGCATCCCCTGGTAGTCGCCGGTGGACTCCACGAGCACCGTGTTGACGCCGGCCTTCTCGGTGTAGACCTGCGCCTGGCGGGCGTTGGCCTCCAGCCAGTCGCCGAAGGACGTCGAGCCCGTGTAGTCGATGATCCTGATCTCGGGGCGGGTGGCGAGCGTCTTGGCGATGCCCTCGCCGGGACGCTCGGCGGTCAGCGCGATCAGGTTCGGGTCGAAGCCGGCCTCGGCGAGCACCTCGCGGGCGGTCTTCACCGTCAGCGCGAGCGGCAGCACCGCGCGCGGGTGCGGCTTGACCAGGACCGCGTTGCCGGTGGCGAGGGAGGCGAACAGGCCCGGGAAGCCGTTCCAGGTGGGGAAGGTGTTGCAGCCGATGACCAGTGCGATGCCGCGCGGGACGGCGGTGAACTGCTTGGTGAGGGCGAGCGGGTCGCGCTTGCCCTGCGGCTTGGTCCACTCGGCGGTGTCGGGGGTGCGCACCTGCTCCACGTACGCGTACGCCACCGCCTCGAGGCCACGGTCCTGGGCGTGCGGGCCGCCCGCCTGGAAGGCCATCATGAAGGCCTGGCCGGAGGTGTGCATGACCGCGTGCGCGAACTCGTGCGTCCGGTCGCTGATCCGCTTGAGGATCTCCACGCACACCATGGCGCGCGCCTCGGCGCCCGCGTCCCGCCACGCCCGCTGGCCGGCCTTCATGGCGGGCAGCAGCACGTCGACGTCCGCGTGCGGATAGCTCACGCCCAGCTCGATGCCGTACGGCGAGACCTCCCCGCCCACCCAGTCGTCCGTGCCGGGCTGGCCGAGGTCGAGGCGGGTGTTCAGGACGGCGTCGAAGGCGGCCTTGCCGGCGGCCGCGTCGAGGCTGCCGTTGTCCCCGTAGGCCTTGGGGTGCTCGGGGTGGGGCGACCAGTACGCGCGGGTGCGGATCGCCTCCAGCGCCTGGTCCAGGGTGGGCCGATGCCTGGCGATCAGCTCGTGTGCGGTCAGTTCGGCGGCCATGCGGGACCAACTCCTCGTCTCAAGAGCTCTTCGTCGAGCCCGTGATCTGGCATCTCCATGGTCACGGCCATGGGCAGGAACAGGCGGTCAGAGTTAGAGTAACCGAACGATCGGTCGGTACAAGGGGTCCGCCGCATCCGTGAACGGCGCCGTGCGGGAGGATCGCGCACATGACAGCACTCGACCTCAGCAGTCCCGTGGCCGTCGTCGGCACCGGCACCATGGGCCAGGGCATAGCCCAGGTCGCGCTGGTCGCGGGCCACACCGTACGCCTGTACGACGCCGTGCCCGGGCGGGCCCGGGAGGCGGCCGCCGCGATCGTCACCCGGCTCGACCGGCTCGTCGAGAAGGACCGGCTGACCGGCGCCGAGCGGGACGCCGCCCGCGCCCGGATCCTGGCCGCCGACGATCTGACGGAACTCGCCGACTGCGCGCTGGTCGTCGAGGCCGTCCTGGAGCGGCTCGACGTCAAGCAGGAGCTGCTGAAGGAGCTCGAAAACATCGTCGGCGACGACTGCCTGCTCGCCACCAACACCTCCTCCCTGTCGGTGACGGCCGTCGGCGGCGCGCTGCGCGCCCCGGGCCGCCTCGTGGGCCTGCACTTCTTCAACCCCGCCCCGCTGATGCCGCTGGTCGAGGTGGTCTCCGGGTACGCCACCGACGTCACGTCGGCCACGCGCGCGTACGAGACGGCCCGCGCCTGGGGCAAGACCCCCGTGGCCTGCGCGGACACCCCCGGCTTCATCGTCAACCGGATCGCCCGGCCCTTCTACGCCGAGGCCTTCGCGGTGTACGAGTTCCAGGGCGCCGACCCCGTCACCATCGACGCCGTCCTGCGCGAGTCGGGCGGCTTCCGGATGGGCGCCTTCGAACTGACCGACCTCATCGGGCAGGACGTCAACGAGTCCGTCACCCACTCGGTGTGGCGGTCGTTCTTCCAGGACGTGCGCTTCACGCCCTCGCTCGCCCAGCGCCGCCTGGTCGAGTCCGGCCGGCTCGGCAGGAAGAGCGGCCGGGGCTGGTACGACCACCGCGACGGCGCCGAGCGCCCCGAGCCGCACACCGCGGAGCAGGAGGCGCCGCCCGCCCACGTGGTCGCCGAGGGGGATCTCGGGCCCGCCTCCGAGCTGCTCCCGATGATCCGGGAGGCGGGCATCCAGGTGCGCGAGGAGGACGAGGACCACGGCACCCGCCTGGTGCTGCCGGGCGGCGGCCAGCTCGTGCTCGCCGACGGGCAGACCTCCGTGGAGTTCAAGGACGTCGTCTACTTCGACCTCGCCCTCGACTACCGCAGGGCCACCCGGATCGCCCTGTCCGCCTCCCAGGACACCTCCCCGCGGACCGTCGCCGAGGCCACCGGCCTGTTCCAGGCGCTCGGTAAGAAGGTCAGCGTCATCGGGGACGTCCCCGGCATGATCGTCGCCCGCACGGTCGCCCGGATCGTCGACCTGGCGCACGACGCCGTCGCCAAGGGTGTGGCCACCGAGGAGGACGTCGACACCGCGATGCGCCTGGGCGTCAACTACCCGCTCGGACCCTTCGAGTGGAGCCGCAGACTCGGCGGCACCTGGGCCTGCTCCGTGCTGGACAACCTGCACGAGTGCGAGCCGTCCGGCCGCTACGCGCCGTCGCTCGCGCTCTACCGCCACGCCTACGCCACCGACAAGCGGGAGGGCACCCCATGACCACCGCCAGGCGCGACACGTACACCCCGGAGACGCTGCTGTCCGTGGCCGTGCGGGTCTTCAACGAGCGCGGCTACGACGGCACCTCCATGGAGCACCTGTCCAGGGCGGCCGGCATCTCCAAGTCGTCGATCTACCACCACGTCGCCGGCAAGGAGGAGCTGCTGCGCCGGGCGGTCAGCCGGGCGCTGGACGAGCTGTTCGGCATCCTCGACGAGGAGCACGCGCGCGCGGGGCGCGCCGCCGAGCGCCTGGAGTACGTGGTGCGGCGCATGGTCGAGGTGCTCATCGGCGAACTGCCCTATGTGACGCTGCTGCTGCGCGTGCGCGGCAACACCGAGACCGAGCGCTGGGCGCTGGAGCGGCGCCGCGACTTCGACCACCGGGTGGCCGATCTGCTGAGGGCGGCGGCCGAGGAGGGGGACGTGCGCGCCGACGTGGAGGTGCGGCTGGCGACCCGGCTCGTCTTCGGGATGATCAACTCGATCGTGGAGTGGTACCGGCCCGACGGGCGCGGCATGTCGGAGCGCGAGGTCGCCGACGCGGTGACGCGGCTGGTGTTCTCGGGACTGCGCAAGGACTGACCCCGCGCCCGCCTCACCCCTGCGGCTCCAGGTCCTCCTCCTCGAACACCAGCAGCGTGCGCGTGCTCAGCACCTCGGGGATGGCCTGGAGCCGGGTGAGGACCAGTTCCCGCAGCGCCCGGTTGTCCGGGGTGTGCACGAGCAGCAGGACGTCGAAGTCGCCGCCGACCAGCGCGATGTGGTGGGCGCCGGGGAGCTGCCTGAGGTGCTCGCGCACGGTGCGCCAGGTGTTCTGCACGATCTTCAGCGTGATGTACGCGGACGTGCCGTGTCCCGCGCGTTCGTGGTCGACGCGGGCGCCGAAGCCGCGGATGACGCCGTCCTCGATGAGCCGGTTGATCCGTGCGTAGGCGTTGGCCCGCGAGACGTGGACCCGTTCGGCGACCGACCGTATGGACGCGCGCCCGTCCGTCTGGAGCATGCGCAGGATGTCCTGGTCGATCGCGTCCAGCGGACGCGGCGGCGGTACGGCGCCGTCTCTGCTCTCGGCGGTCCCGGCGGTCCCGGCGTTCCCGGCCATTTGTTCAGGTGCCATGTCCCCCCGCCTTTCCGTTGTGGACGTACTGCGTACATCTCAGGCTGTGGAGAACCGATTGTCCACAGCCTGGGCCCGCCTGTAGCCAAAATGCGCCCACGACCGAACAATCGGTAGGTGGGGCGCGTCACACCCGACGCGCCCTTCGTAGCCGCTCCCACGAGGAGGTGCCGTCATGACGGTCATGGAGCAGCGGGGCGCGTACCGGCCTTCGCCGCCGCCCGCCTGGCAGCCCCGTACCGACCCCGCGCCGCTGCTGCCCGACGCGGAGCCCTACCGCGTCCTGGGGACGGAGGCGGCCGCGAAGGCCGATCCGGAGCTGCTGCGGCGTCTGTACGCGCAGCTGGTCCTGGGCCGCCGTTACAACACGCAGGCCACCGCCCTGACCAAGCAGGGCCGCCTGGCGGTCTACCCCTCCAGCACCGGCCAGGAGGCCTGCGAGGTCGCCGCCGCGCTCGCCCTGGAGGAGCGCGACTGGCTCTTCCCGAGCTACCGCGACACGCTCGCCGTCGTGGCCCGCGGTGTGGACCCCGTCGAGGCCCTGACGCTGCTGCGCGGCGACTGGCACACCGGCTACGACCCCTACGAGCACCGTGTGGCCCCGCTGTCCACGCCGCTCGCCACCCAGCTCCCGCACGCCGTCGGCCTCGCGCACGCCGCCCGCCTCAAGGGCGACGACGTGGTCGCGCTGGCGATGATCGGCGACGGCGGCACCAGCGAGGGCGACTTCCACGAGGCGCTGAACTTCGCCGCCGTCTGGCAGGCCCCCGTCGTCTTCCTCGTGCAGAACAACGGCTTCGCGATCTCCGTCCCGCTCGCCAAGCAGACCGCCGCGCCGTCCCTGGCCCACAAGGCCGTCGGGTACGGCATGCCGGGCCGCCTGGTCGACGGCAACGACGCCGCGGCCGTGCACGAGGTGCTCGCCGACGCCGTGCGGAACGCGCGCGCGGGAGGCGGACCCACCCTGATCGAGGCGGTGACCTACCGCATCGACGCCCACACCAACGCCGACGACGCCACCCGCTACCGCGGCGACGCCGAGGTCGAGGCCTGGCGCGAGCACGACCCGGTCCAGCTCCTCGAGCGGGAGCTGACCGGGCGCGGCCTGCTCGACGAGGACGGCGTCCGCGCCGCCCGCGAGGACGCCGAGGCGATGGCCGCGCGGCTGCGCGAGCGCATGAACCAGGACGCGCCGCTCGACCCCATGGACCTGTTCGCCCACGTGTACGCGGAGCCGACCCCGCAGCTGCGCGAGCAGCGCGACCAGCTGGTCGCCGAGCTCCAGGCCGAGTCGGAGGAAGGTACGGCCCGATGACCACCGTCGCGCTCAAGCCGGCCACCATGGCCCAGGCCCTCACGCGCGCGCTGCGCGACGCGATGGCCGCCGACCCCTCCGTGCACGTCATGGGTGAGGACGTCGGCACCCTCGGCGGTGTCTTCCGCATCACCGACGGCCTCGCCAAGGAGTTCGGCGAGGACCGCTGCACGGACACCCCGCTGGCCGAGGCCGGCATCCTCGGCGCCGCCGTCGGCATGGCCATGTACGGGCTGCGCCCGGTGGTCGAGATGCAGTTCGACGCCTTCGCCTACCCGGCGTTCGAGCAACTGGCCAGCCATGTCGCCAAGATGCGCAACCGCACCCGCGGCAGGATGCCCCTGCCGATCACCATCCGCATCCCCTACGGCGGCGGCATCGGCGGTGTGGAGCACCACAGCGACTCCTCCGAGGCGTACTACATGGCGACTCCGGGGCTCCATGTCGTCACGCCCGCGACCGTCGCCGACGCCTACGGGCTGCTGCGGGCGTCCATCGCATCCGACGACCCGGTCGTCTTCCTGGAGCCCAAGCGGCTGTACTGGTCGAAGGACACCTGGAACCCGGACGACCCGCAGACCGTCGAGCCGGTGGGCCGCGCGGTGGTGCGGCGCACCGGCAGGAGCGCCACGCTGATCACGTACGGTCCGTCGGTGCCCGTCTGCCTCGAGGCCGCCGAGGCGGCGCGGGCCGAGGGCTGGGAACTGGAGGTCGTCGACCTGCGCTCACTGGTGCCGTTCGACGACGAGACGGTGTGCGCGTCGGTGCGGCGCACCGGACGCGCGGTCGTCGTGCACGAGTCGGGCGGGTTCGGCGGCCCGGGCGGTGAGATCGCGGCCCGGGTCACGGAGCGCTGCTTCCACCACCTGGAGGCGCCGGTGCTGCGCGTGGCCGGGTTCGACCTCCCCTACCCGCCGCCGATGCTGGAGCGGCACCACCTGCCCGGCGTCGACCGGATCCTGGACGCCGTGGCGCGTCTGCAGTGGGAGGCGGAGAGCTGATGGCACAGGTGCTGGAGTTCAGGCTCCCCGACCTCGGCGAGGGACTCACCGAGGCGGAGGTCGTCCGCTGGCTGGTCGAGGTGGGCGACGTGGTCGCCATCGACCAGCCGGTCGTGGAGGTCGAGACGGCCAAGGCGATGGTCGAGGTGCCCTGCCCCTACGCCGGCGTGGTCACCGCCCGCTTCGGCGAGGAGGGCGCGGAACTGCCCGTGGGCGCGCCCCTGCTGACGGTGGCGGTCGGGGAGCAGGACGCCGGTGAGGCCGGTGGCGACACCGAGGGCTCCGGCAACGTCCTGGTCGGCTACGGCACGGGTGCGCCTCCGGCGCGCCGGCGCAGGGTGCGCCCGGCCCCGGTGACGCAGGGCTCGCGCCCGGGCACGAACGGCGCCGTGGCGCCTTCGGCGTCCGCGGCATTGGCCGCCAACGGGACGGCGCGTACGACGGGCGCCCCGGCGACCCCGGCGGCCCGGGCCGCCGCGGTGGCCGAGCGGCCCACCGACGGCCCGGTCCCCGTGATCTCGCCGCTCGTGCGCCGCCTCGCGCGGGAGAACGGCGTGGACCTGCGGCAGTTGTCGGGCTCCGGGCCCGAGGGGCTGATCCTGCGCGCGGACGTCGAGGACGTCCTCAGGGCCGGCGCGGCAGGAGGCCGGACCGCCGGCGCACCGGCCGCTCCCGCGCCCGCGACCGCGGGCAGGGCGGCGCAGGACTCCGGCTCGCGCGTTCCGCTCAAGGGGGTGCGCGGCGCCGTCGCCGACAAGCTCTCCCGCAGCCGCCGCGAGATCCCGGACGCGACCTGCTGGGTGGACGCCGACGCGACGGAGCTGATGCGCGCCCGGACCGCCATGAACGCCGCCGGGGGGCAGAAGATCTCCCTGCTCGCGCTGCTGGCCCGGATCTGCACGGCCGCCCTCGCCCGCTACCCCGAGCTCAACTCGCGGGTCGACCTGGAGGCCAGGGAGATCGTCCGGCTGGACGCCGTGCACCTGGGCTTCGCCGCGCAGACCGAACGCGGACTCGTCGTGCCGGTCGTCCGGGACGCGCACACGCGTGACGCGGAGTCGCTGACCGCCGAGTTCGCCCGGCTGACCGAGGTGGCCCGCGCCGGCAGCCTCACCCCGGCCGAACTGACCGGTGGGACCTTCACGCTGAACAACTACGGCGTGTTCGGCGTCGACGGCTCCACGCCGATCATCAACCACCCGGAGGCCGCCATGCTCGGCGTCGGCCGCATCGTCCCCAAGCCGTGGGTGCACGAGGGCGAGCTGGCGGTGCGGCAGGTCGTCCAGCTCTCGCTGACCTTCGATCACCGGGTGTGCGACGGCGGTACCGCGGGCGGTTTCCTGCGGTATGTGGCCGACTGCGTGGAACAGCCGGCGGTGCTCCTGCGCACGCTGTGACGACAGTGTCCCGCCCGCGTTCCCCTTGATCGCGGGCGGGACGCATACTCGGGGGGTGACCTCCTACGAGCCCCTCGCCCACGACGCCGTCGTGCTCGCCGGGGGAGCCGCCCGCCGGCTCGGCGGCGCGGACAAGCCCGGCCTGCGCATCGGCGGCCGCGCCCTGCTCGACCGTGTGCTCGACGCCTGCGCCGACGCGGGCACGACGGTGGTGGTCGCCGACCCCCGCCCCACCGTGCGGCCCGTGCGCTGGGCACGCGAGGAACCGGCCGGCGCCGGACCGCTCGCCGCGCTCGACGCCGGGCTGCGCCACACCACGGCGGACCACGTCGTCGTCCTCTCCGCCGACCTGCCGTTCCTCGAACGCGGCACGGTACGGCGGCTGCTGACGGTCCTGCGGGCCGACCGGTCCGACGGCGTGCTGATCACCGACGCCGACGGCCACGACCAGCCGCTCGTGGCCGCGTACCGCGCGCAGGCGCTGCGCCGCGCGCTGGCCGGGCTCGCCCGCACCGCGTCCGACGGCTCCGCCGAGGGCGGGGCCCTCACCGGGCTGCCACTGCGGCGGCTGACCGCCGCGCTCGACCTCACCCGCGTCCCCGACGACGTCGCGTCCTTCGACTGCGACACCTGGGACGACATCGCCATCGCCAGGGCACGCATCAGGGAGCATGGGCACGTGTTGGATGAATGGATTTCCGCAGTCAAGGACGAGTTGGGCATCGAGCTGGACGTCGACACCCGCGCCCTGCTCGACCTCGCCCGCGACGCCGCCCACGGCGTGGCCCGGCCCGCGGCACCCCTGACCACCTTCCTCGTCGGGTACGCGGCAGCGCAGGGCAAGGGCGGCCCCGAAGCCGTCGCCGAGGCCTCCCGCAAGGCCGCCGCCCTCGCCCTGCGCTGGGCGGACGAGACCACCGGCGGCACCGGCGAGCCCGACGTGGCGCCCGACGCCACGCCCGACACCCGCCCGGACGTCTGATGCCCGCCCGTGGCGCGCGGGTCGGCAAGCACGCCCAGGACGCCGGGGACGCCGAGGATTTCGACGTGGAGGAGGCGCTCGCCCTGGTGAACGAAGGCAGCAGCCGACGTGCTCCTGAGCCCGGCCGGGGCCGGGCGAGCCGCGGCGGCACCCCCGCCTCCGCCTCCCGCGGGGATCACGCAGGCACCGAGGCCGGTCACGCGTGCTCCAGGGAAGCTTACGACCAGGCCATCGCCTGGCCGCGGGCCCGAGAGGCCGCCGCCCGAGCGGCCCGCGCCGGTGGCCGCCGTGCCCCCGTCCCGGTGCCCCTCGACGCCGCCCTGGGGCTGGTCCTGGCCGCGCCCCTGACCGCCCTGTGCGACCTGCCCTCCTTCGACACCTCCGCCATGGACGGCTGGGCGGTCGCCGGCCCCGGCCCCTGGGACGTACGCGACGAGGGTGTCCTGGCCGGGCACGACGAGCCCGAGCCGCTGACCGACGGCGAGGCGGTACGCGTCGCGACCGGCGCCCGCGTCCCGCAGGACAGCACGGCCGTGCTGCGCAGCGAACACGGCCACATCGACGCCACGGGCCGGCTGTACGCCACCGAGCAGTCCGGGCACGGCAAGGACATCCGCCCGCGCGGGCAGGAGTGCCGCAGCGGGGACCAGCTGCTGCCCGTCGGCACCCTGGTGACCCCGGTGGTGCTCGGTCTGGCCGCGGCCGCCGGATACGACACCCTCACCACGGTCCCCCGTCCCCGCGTCGACGTCCTCGTGCTCGGCGACGAACTGCTCACCGGGGGCCTGCCGTACGACGGACGGATCCGGGACGCGCTCGGCCCGATGCTGCCGCCGTGGCTGCGGGCGCTGGGCGCCGAGGTCACCGGTGTGCGCCGGATCGGCGACGACACCAAGGCCCTGCACAAGGCGATCACCGGGTCGAAGGCCGACGTGATCGTCACCACCGGGGGAACCGCCGCCGGACCGGTCGACCACATCCATCCCACCCTGCGCCGCATCGACGCCGAACTGCTGGTGGACGGCGTCCAGGTGCGGCCCGGCCACCCCATGCTCCTGGCCCGCACCAAGGAGAACCAGCACCTCGTCGGCCTGCCCGGCAACCCGCTCGCGGCCGTGTCGGGTCTGCTGACGCTCGCCGAGCCGCTGCTGCGCACGCTGGCCGCGCGACCGGCGCCTGAGCCGTACACGCTGCCGCTGACGGACGTGGTGCACGGGCATCCGGACGACACCCGGCTCGTGCCCGTGGTGCTGCGCGGCGACCACGCCGTTCCGCTGCGCTACAACGGCCCCGCCATGCTGCGCGGTGTCGCGGCGGCCGATGCTCTCGCTGTCGTACCACCGGGTGGTGCCCGACCGGGCGCGGAGGCCGAACTCCTCGACCTGCCGTGGGCCGCCGCCGGAATCGGGGTGTGTTTCACGTGAAACTTCCGGGCCATGACGCGATCGCCCGCCAGGCGGACGAGCATCTCGTGACCCATCGGGTGAAACTCCCCCGAAAAGTGGTGGAGCGCCCGATACGTCAGGTCGGCAAACGACTGTCCCTGGCAGTCCTGGTGCTGCTGCTGACGGTCGTGATCGTCTACGTCGACCGCGAGGGATACCAGGACAGTGCCAAAGAAGCCCCGGTGGATCTCATCGCCGCGGCGTACTACGCGACGGTGACCCTCTCCACCACCGGATACGGGGACATCACCCCCGTCAGCGACAGTGCGCGCCTCACCAATATCTTCGTCATCACCCCGCTGCGTGTGATCTTCCTGATCATCCTGGTCGGCACCACGCTCGAAGTCCTCACCGAGCGAACCCGTGAGGAATGGCGTCAGAATCGCTGGAGGTCCGCTTTGCGCGATCACACCGTCGTCGTCGGATTCGGCACGAAGGGGAGGTCGGCGCTCCAGACCGTCTGCGCGGCCGGGCTGAAGAAGCAGCAGGTCGTCGTGGTCGACCCCAGCGCCAAGGTGGTCGACGCGGCCACGGCCGAGGGCTACGCGGGCGTGGTCGGGGACGCCACCCGCAGCGACGTGCTCATGCGGGCCGAGGTGCAGCGGGCACGGCAGATCATCATCGCCACCCAGCGGGACGACACCGCCGTGCTGGTCACGCTGACCGCCCGGCAGATCAACCGTTCGGCGAAGATCGTCGCGGCGGTACGCGAGGAGGAGAACGCGCCCCTGCTCAAGCAGTCCGGTGCCGACGCCGTCGTCACCAGCGCGAGCGCGGCGGGGCGGCTGCTCGGGCTGTCCGTGCTCAGTCCGGCCGCGAGCATGGTCCTGGAGGACCTCATCCAGCAGGGCAGCGGCCTGGACATCGTCGAACGGCCCGTCATAAAGGCCGAGGTGGGCCAGGATCCGCGGGACATGGACGACCTGGTGGTGAGCGTACTGCGCGGACACCGGGTGCTGGGTTACGACGACCCGTCCGTACGGGCACTGGAGCTGACCGACCGCCTGATCACCATCGTCCGGGCCACACCGGGCACGAAGGTCACCCCGGACACCCGGCCGCTTCCCCAGGACTGACTGACGGCGGCCTCACAGACGAAGCAGTAGCGTCGGGTCCATGCATGCGATCACGATTCCCGAACCCGGTGGGCCCGAGGCGTTGGTGTGGGACGAGGTACCGGATCCCGTGCCCGGCGAGGGGGAGGTGCTCGTCGAGGTGGCGGCGAGTGCCGTCAACCGGGCCGACGTCCTCCAGCGGCAGGGCTCCTACAACCCGCCGCCCGGTGCCTCCCCCTACCCCGGCCTGGAGTGCTCCGGGCGGATCGCGGCGCTCGGCCCCGGGGTGTCCGGCTGGGCCGTCGGCGACGAGGTGTGCGCGCTGCTCTCGGGCGGCGGTTACGCCGAGAAGGTCGCCGTTCCGGCCGGTCAGCTGCTGCCCGTGCCCGACGGCGTCGGCCTCCTGCAGGCCGCGGCGCTGCCGGAGGTCGTCTGCACCGTCTGGTCCAACGTCTTCATGGTCGCCCAGCTGCGCCCCGGCGAGACGCTGCTCGTGCACGGCGGCTCCAGCGGCATCGGCACCATGGCGATCCAGCTCGCCCGCGCCGTGGACGCGAAGGTCGCCGTGACCGCGGGAAGCAAGACGAAGCTCGAACGCTGCGCCGAACTCGGCGCCGAGATCCTGATCAACTACCGCGAGCAGGACTTCGTCGAGGAGATCCGGCGGGCGACGGACGGCGACGGCGCCGACGTGATCCTCGACAACATGGGCGCCAAGTACCTGGAGCGCAACGTCCAGGCCCTCGCCGTGAACGGCCGGCTCGCGATCATCGGTATGCAGGGCGGAACCAAGGGCGAGCTGAACCTCGGCATCCTGCTCAGCAAGCGGGCCGCGATCAGCGCGACCTCGCTGCGCGCCCGCCCGCTCGGTGAGAAGGCGGCCATCGTCGCCGCCGTGCGCGAACACGTCTGGCCGCTGTTCACCGACGGGCATGTCCGGCCGGTGATCGACCAGGAACTCCCGATGAGCGACGCCGCGGCCGCCCACCGGATCCTGGAGGAGAGCGGCCACATCGGCAAACTGCTCCTGGTGGCGCGCTGAGCTGCTAGCTCCGGCGCATGCGCAGGGCGATGAACGCCAGGCCGAGGCCGAGGCCGATCAGGACGAGCCCGCTCCCCAGCGGCAGATACCGCAGCACGGGCCCGGTATCGGTCTCGTCCTGCGCGACGGGCAGGCCGTCGGGGCCGTCCGTTCCGGACGGCAGGGGAGCGGCCTCCTGACCCGACGGCGAAACGCTCGGTGCCTCCGCGGTCGCGCTGTCGCTCCCGAAGTCCTCACCGCGGTGGTCGTGCTCCCCCGGTCCGTCCGTGTCGTCGTCCTCGTGCTCCGGCCGCCGATCGTGCGGCCGCCCCGGCCGCAGCCGCCCCTCACCCGGACGGCTCCCGGCCCGCGACGGGTCGGAGGAAGGCGAGGGCGGAGCGGCCGAGGTGGAGGCCGAGGCGGAAGGGGATGAGGGCGGGGACGCCGGCGCGGAGGACGGCGAGGTCCCGTGGACCGGCGAGGACCGGAAACCGGCGGCCATCTCGGGCGCGACGGCGCCCGAGGCCGCGGCGCCGGAGGGGTCCGTGGCGGGCGCGGGCGCGAGGTCGTACGGCGTGGCGGAGGCCGAAGGCGCGCGGTCGGGGTCGTACGCCCAGGCGGAGCCACTGGCCGGGACGGCCGCCGCCAGCGCGAGCAGCAGTACCGTCGCGCGCAGCGGAGCGCGCAGCCCTGGAGTCACGTCGGGGACCCCCTCACGGTGCCTGGCCGGTGCATCGGATCGTTCCTGCGACCACGGTCACATCACCGGATCAATGCGGCATTCCAGGTTCGGCCACGCGGTGGACCGCTTTCCGTGGGGGGCGCCACAGAAGTGGCGGGTGCGGGTGCGAGACAATGGACTCATGGAGATGCCGAGGAACGAACGGTCGCCGGAGAATCCGCAGATCCTGGTCGTGGGCCAGGACGGCATGGCGCTCGGCGGCGGCGGGGACGACGACTCCCGTGAGACCCCGGTGACGGAGCAGGTGGAGCAGCCCGCGAAGGTCATGCGGATCGGCAGCATGATCAAGCAGCTTCTCGAAGAGGTGCGCGTGGCTCCCCTGGACGAGGCCAGCCGGGTCCGGCTCAAGGAGATCCACGCGAGCTCGGTCAAGGAGCTGGAGGACGGCCTGGCGCCGGAACTCGTCGAGGAGCTGGAGCGGCTCTCCCTGCCGTTCACCGACGAGGGAACCCCCAGCGACGCCGAACTTCGCATCGCACAGGCGCAGTTGGTGGGCTGGCTGGAGGGTCTCTTCCACGGGATCCAGACGACCCTGTTCGCTCAGCAGATGGCTGCCCGCGCCCAGCTGGAGCAGATGCGCCGTGCCCTTCCCCCGGGTATCGGAGTCGAGGGCGGCGACGACCCCCGCACCGGCGGCCGCTCGGGCGGACCGTACCTGTAGGCACACGTACGCACCCGCACCCGCCCTTGTGACACGGACGCGGGAAGGCCCCGGCAGCCGGACTGCCGGGGCCTTCGACTCGCGCGACCGTCCGCCGTGCTCGACGGGATCCGGTCAGGACGACGGAGGGTTGCCGGTCGAGATGTCGAGCTGGATCACCGGCATGTTCTTCGGGTCGACGTCCGTGTCGGCCGAGGGGAACTGGTTGAGGACCGTGTCCTGACCGTACGTGTTCTCGTCGACGTAGACCTTCTTCAGCTTCCAGCCCGCGGCCTGGAGGCACTCCTTGACCGACCTGAGGTTCTTGTAACGGAAGTCCGGCAGCCGGATCTTGTCCTCGTCCTCGTAGGACACCCGCGGCTCCCCGCACTCGTCGGACTTGATCGTCTTCGAGGTGTCCGGCCCGCGGTGGCCCTCGACCACCGAGGTGGACGCGCTCGCGCTGCCGCCCCCTCCCTTGGCCTCGTCGCCACCGCCCCCGCTGCCGCTGCCGCTGTCCAGGATCAGCGCGACGACCAGGCCGAGCACCGCCATCGCGGCGACGGAGACCGCCCCGATGACCACGGGCCTGGTGTTCCGGTCGCCGCCCGGCGGGGGCGTGTGCTGGGTCGGGACACCGTACGGAGGCGGAGTCGGCGCCTGCTGCTGCGCGTACGGCGAGGAGACGGGCGTCTGGTAGCCGGGCTGCTGCGGGTAGCCGTAGCCGGGGGTGCCGGTGCTGTAGGGGTTGGGCGTCGGGGCCGGCTGGTACGGCGTCTGCACCTGGCCGTGTGACACCGGGCCGGTCTGGTCGACGGGCGGGAAGACGGCCGAGCCGACGCCCGCGCCGCTCGCCGTCCGGGCGCCGGGGACGATGCTGGGCGCGGCCGCCTGGAAGGAGGCCGCCACGCGCAGGCACTCGTCGCGCATGGACTCCGCGCTGGGGAAGCGCTCGTTGGGGTTCTTCCGCAGCGCGCGGGCGACCAGCGCGTCCACCGCCGGAGGGAGCGAGCGGTTGAGGGAGGAGGGCGCCACCGGCTCCTCCTGGACATGCGCGTACGCGATGGCCAGGGGCGAGTCCGCGTCGAACGGCAGCCGCCCGGTGGTCAGTTGGAACAGCATGATGCCGACCGAGTACAGGTCGGACCGCGCGTCCACGCCCCGGCCGAGCGCCTGCTCCGGCGAGAGGTACTGCGGGGTGCCGACGACCATGCCGGTCTGCGTCATCGAGGTCACGCCGGACTGCATGGCGCGGGCGATGCCGAAGTCCATGACCTTGACCACGCCGCGCTTGGTCATCATCACGTTGCCCGGCTTGATGTCGCGGTGGACCAGGCCCATCTCGTGGCTGATCTCCAGCGCGGCGAGCACGTCCGCGGTGATCTTCAGCGCCTTGTCGGCGGGCATCGCGCCGTGCTGCCGGATGTCCTCGTCCAGCACGGAGCTGAGGGGCCGGCCCTCGACGTACTCCATGACGATGTAGGGCGTCGTCATGCCGTCCACATCGTCCTCGCCGGTGTCGAAGACCGAGACGATGTTGGTGTGCGTGAGCTTCGCCACTGCCTGGGCCTCGCGGCGGAACCGCTCGCGGAAGGCCTGTTCGCGGCCGAGTTCGGTGTGGAGGGTCTTGACCGCGACCTGACGGTCGAGCACGGAGTCGTAGGCCAGGTGCACCGAGGCCATGCCGCCCTCGCCGAGCAGGTCGCGCAGCTGGTAGCGGCCGCCGGCCAGTGCCCGTCCCGGATACTGGCCGTGTGCGCCGTCCTGGCTCATGTCTCCCCGTCCCCCATTAGGCCGTCAGGCGCCCTCGTTGATCCAATGAGTCAATCCCGGCCAAGTCTGCCCCAGGGCACTGACACGTCAAGCTCAGTGCCCGTTCCGTGACCGTACGCGAAAGAAGCGTCGCGGAAGCGTTACAGCGGGCGTACCGCCGGTACACGGAATTTGCACCACGGCACCCGCACGGGGTTTCATGGCCGGTCAGCCTCGGGTCAGTTCCGGCGGTGCTCGCCGCGACGATCCTGGACCGGCGGCCCCCGCGGAGCCTGTAGCGTGGCCGACGGAGACCGTGACAACACCGCGCGCACCGCGGGCAGAAACGACGGCGAGGACTGATGGCACAGCAGCATCGCGCCCAGGGCCCGTCCGACCCCGAGGCGAGTGGCGGCAGTATGTCGGACGCGCCGGAGATGTGGGGCAACGACGGCGTGGTCGGCGACGGCCGGTACCGGCTGACGCACAGACTCGGCCGGGGCGGCATGGCCGAGGTGTTCGCCGCGGAGGACGTGCGTCTCGGGCGGACCGTGGCGGTGAAGCTGCTCCGCGCCGACCTGGCCGAGGACCCCGTCTCCAAGGCCCGGTTCACACGTGAGGCCCAGTCGGTGGCCGGCCTCAACCACCACTCGATCGTCGCCGTGTACGACTCCGGCGAGGACGAGGCGAACGGCCAGGCCGTGCCGTACATCGTGATGGAGCTGGTCGAGGGCCGCACCATCCGCGATCTGCTGCTCAACGCCGAGGCGCCCGGCCCGGAGCAGGCGCTGATCATCGTCTCCGGTGTCCTGGAGGCGCTGGCCTACTCGCACCAGCACGGCATCGTGCACCGCGACATCAAGCCGGCCAACGTCATCATCACCGACAACGGCGCGGTGAAGGTGATGGACTTCGGCATCGCCCGCGCCCTGCACGGTGCGTCCACCACGATGACGCAGACCGGCATGGTCATGGGAACTCCGCAGTACCTCTCCCCCGAGCAGGCCCTCGGCAAGGCCGTCGACTACCGCTCCGACCTGTACGCCACGGGCTGCCTGCTGTACGAACTCCTCGCGCTGCGGCCCCCGTTCACCGGCGAGACCCCGCTGTCGGTGGTCTACCAGCACGTCCAGGACATGCCGGTGCCGCCCTCGCAGGTCGCCGGCGGCACCTGCCCGCCGGAACTCGACGGCCTGGTCATGCGCTCGCTGGCCAAGGAGCCCGACGACCGTTTCCAGACGGCCGAGGAGATGCGCGGGCTGATCCAGTACGGCTTGCAGATGCTGTACGACCAGGGCGGCCACACCGGCACCTGGAACACCGGCCCGGTCGAGGGGCACGAGGGCCGGCACACCCCAGCGGCGGGCTTCGCGGGCACGACCGTGATGCCGCACGCGAACGACTTCGGCTCCGGCACCACGCAGATCCCCCAGCCGATCCTGCCCGCCGGGTACGGCAACGGCGACGACGGCGGCTTCGAGGGGTACGGCAACAAGGGCAGCGGCCGCGGCAAGCTGTGGATCCTGGCCGTCCTCGCGGTGATCGCCATCGCCGCGGGCGTGGCGCTGGCGCTGCAGACCACCGGTGGCGACACCGGCGGCGACCCCGAGACCTCCAAGTCGCCGTCGAACACGCAGTCCACCGACGAGGAGCAGCCCTCCGCCACCCCGAGCGAGTCGTCGAACGAGCAGCCGTCCGACACGTCGACGGACCGGGGCTACGGTTCGGGCGGGGGTAGCTGGGGGAGGTACACGCCGTCGTCCCGGCCGTCGTGGACCGAGTCCGAGCCGTCCGGCGAGCAGACCACCAACGAGCAGCCCGACCCGCAGCCCTCCAGCGAACCGGCCGACCCCGGGTCCGTGTCGCCGCCCCCGGACACGGGCGGCGCTCCGGGCGACGGCACCGGGGACGGCGGCGGTGGTGGTGGCGGCGACGCCGCCGGTACCTCCGCGGGGACCGCGGGGAATGTCGGCGGAGGCGCCTGAGTCCCGCCGGGGACCGACCATCCTTGCACGCGCGCGTGGGGCCGTACGGGCTCCACGCGCGCGGTGTTTCTCCGGCTCTTCCGGCGTCATCCCGCGCGTCATTCCGCGCGTCATTCGCGCGTCATTCCGCGAACGCGCCGCACACCGCGCCGTACTCCCGCGTCCACCACACCGCGAGCGCCGAGGCGGCCGGGAACTGCGGGTCGGCGCGGGTGTCGCCGCGCTCGTAGTGCCAGCGCAGCATCCAGAAGTCGTTCAGGCGCTCCCACCACACGCGGCGCACGGCCGCCGCCAGCTCCGACGGGGTGACACCGGCCGCCAGCCGGTACGCGCGTGCGTACGTCCTGACCTTCGGCAGGTCCAGGGTGCCGGCGGGCCGGACGAAGAAGATCGCGGCGGCGCGCACCGCCTCCTCCGCGCGGGGCTGCACGCCGAGCCGGTCCCAGTCGACGATCGCGGCGGGGGCGTCCCCCTGGTAGAGCAGGTTGAAGGGGTGGAAGTCGCCGTGCACCCAGCCGACGGGCCCGCCCGGCGGCGGGCGCCGGTCCGCGTGCCGTTCCAGGAGCGCGCGGCGCTCCAGGAGCCGGTGCCGGGCCAGTTCGTCGAAGGCGTCCGCGGGCCGGTGGCGGCGGACGTGCGCGAGCAGGTCGTCGATCAGGGCGAAGGTGTCGGAGGGATCGGCACTCCGCACGGGATGGGGACTCTCGGCGGGGCGGGTGCGGCACTTCGGCGGCATCACGCGTTCCAGACCGGCGTGCACGGCTCCCAGCAGCGTCCCGAGGCGGGCGCACTGCTTGGTGGTGAGCTGGCCGCCGTGCCGGTGCCGGCCGTCGATCCACGGGTGCAGGGCGTAGGCGTGGCCGCCCACGACGGCGACCGTGCGCCCGTCGCGGCCGGTGAGCGGCGGCGCCACCGGGACGCCGAGGTCGGCCAGGCGCTGGGTCGCCCGGTGCTGGCGCGCGATGGCGGCGGGATCGGCTGTGTCCGGATCGAAATGGTGCTTGAGGAAATAACGGCCGCGGGTCGTGCACAGCCGGTAGCCGCGGTTGAGCAGGCCCTGGTCGACCGGCTCGCAGGTGAGCGGCGAACCGGCGGCGTACTGGCGCATCAAGGCGCTCAGAGGGGGCGCGTGGGGCACAGGGGGTGGTACACATGGGCGCGGCACGCGCCAGATGCTAGGGCACCCCCGGAGGGCCGTGAGCTGGGGCTTGTCACAGAAAGTCGTCGGCGGTCACTTTCGGTCACGTAAGGTCGCGATGTCGTCCCGCGACCGCCCGCCGCGCGCCGATGCGCCCCCTGCCCGAGTCCCGCTTGTCGCCGCAGGACGGGTTCAGGCCCGCCCCCGCCGGGTCCCTTTCCGCCTTCCCCCGGGCGGGGTCATCCATCAAGAGCAGTTCCGGCCATTCGTCGACCCTTCCCGACTCGGGGGTGACCGGGATAACGTGCCGGTGTTCCGGCCCCCTGCACGGCTGTGACCAGCGGCTGCCCCGACTGCCCGGCGAGGTACTTGGACGTCCAAGCGTAAATACTTGGAAATCCAAGGAAACGCCCAGGTCAGGAGGGGTTTCCCAGAAATGTGGAGCACTGGGTAACGTGACTGCTGCAGGGCGCTCGCCGGGGCACCTGTCACGCCTGTTCCCGGCCGAGTGGCACCCACCCCGTGCCCGGTGGTCCGGAACAGGTGAGCCGCACTGGCTACCGGCAACCCCGGGGCCGGACCGACGGAGGAGCACACGTGACCGTGGAGAGCACTGCCGCGCGCACATCGCGACGCAGCGCCGGAAGCAAGGCCGGCGCGACCGGCACGAAAGCCGCCGGCACCAGGCGGCGTACCGGCGCCAAGAAGGGCGCCGACCCCGAACTCGTGCAGTTGCTGACGCCCGAGGGCGAGCGCGTCAAGAACGCCGAGTACGACAAGTACGTCGCCGGCATCACCGCCGACGAGCTTCGCGGCCTGTACCGCGACATGGTGCTCACCCGCCGCTTCGACGCCGAGGCCACCGCCCTGCAGCGCCAGGGCGAACTGGGGTTGTGGGCCTCGCTGCTCGGCCAGGAGGCCGCCCAGATCGGCTCCGGCCGCGCCACCCGCGAGGACGACTACGTCTTCCCGACCTACCGTGAGCACGGCGTCGCCTGGTGCCGCGGGGTGGACCCGACCAACCTGCTCGGCATGTTCCGCGGGGTGAACAACGGCGGCTGGGACCCCAACAGCAACAACTTCCACCTCTACACGATCGTCATCGGCTCCCAGGCGCTGCACGCCACCGGCTACGCGATGGGCGTGGCCAAGGACGGCGCCGACTCCGCGGTCGTCGCCTACTTCGGCGACGGCGCCTCCAGCCAGGGCGACGTGGCCGAGGCGTTCACCTTCTCCGCGGTCTACAACGCCCCCGTGGTGTTCTTCTGCCAGAACAACCAGTGGGCGATCTCCGAGCCGACCGAGAAGCAGATGCGGGTCCCGCTCTACCAGCGGGCGGCCGGCTTCGGCTTCCCCGGCGTCCGCGTCGACGGCAACGACGTGCTGGCCTGCCTCGCGGTCACCAAGTGGGCACTGGAGCGCGCCCGCAACGGCGAGGGCCCCACCCTGGTCGAGGCGTTCACCTACCGCATGGGCGCCCACACCACCTCCGACGACCCCACCCGGTACCGGGGCGACGAGGAGCGCCTGGCCTGGGAGGCGAAGGACCCGATCCTGCGCCTTCGCCGCCACCTGGAGGCCGCAAACCACGCGGACGACGGATTCTTCGCGGAACTCGAGACCGAGAGCGAGGCGTTGGGCAAACGAGTGCGCGAAGCGGTCCGTGCCATGCCCGACCCGGACCTCTTCGCCATCTTCGAGAACGTGTACGCGGACGGGCATGCGCTCGTCGACGAGGAGCGCGCCCAGTTCGCCGCCTACCAGGCGTCGTTCGCGGACGCAGAGGGGGTCTGAACATGGCTGCGGAGAAGATGGCCCTGGCCAAGGCGATCAACGAGTCGCTGCGCCGTGCCCTGGACAACGACCCCAAGGTCCTCATCATGGGCGAGGACGTCGGCAAGCTCGGCGGCGTGTTCCGGGTGACGGACGGGCTGCAGAAGGACTTCGGCGAGAGCCGCGTCATCGACACACCGCTCGCCGAGTCCGGCATCGTCGGCACCGCGATCGGCCTCGCCCTGCGCGGCTACCGCCCGGTGGTCGAGATCCAGTTCGACGGCTTCGTCTTCCCGGCGTACGACCAGATCGTCACGCAGCTCGCGAAGATGCACGCGCGCTCGCTGGGCAAGGTCAAGCTGCCGGTCGTCGTGCGCATCCCCTACGGCGGCGGCATCGGCGCGGTCGAGCACCACTCGGAGTCCCCCGAGGCGCTGTTCGCGCATGTGGCGGGCCTGAAGATCGTCAGCCCCTCCAACGCGGCGGACGCGTACTGGATGATGCAGCAGGCCATCCAGAGCGACGACCCGGTGATCTACTTCGAGCCCAAGCGGCGCTACTGGGACAAGGCCGAGGTCGACACCGAGGCCATCCCCGCCCCGCTGCACAAGGCGCAGGTCGTCCGCGAGGGCACGGACCTGACCCTGGCGGCCTACGGCCCGATGGTGAAGCTCTGCCAGGAGGTCGCCGCCGCGGCCGCCGAGGAGGGCAAGTCCCTGGAGGTCCTGGACCTGCGCTCGGTCTCCCCGATCGACTTCGACGCCATCCAGGCGTCGGTGGAGCGGACGCGCCGTCTGGTCGTGGTCCACGAGGCGCCGGTGTTCTTCGGCTCCGGCGCGGAGATCGCCGCCCGGATCACCGAGCGCTGCTTCTACCACCTTGAGGCTCCGGTGCTCCGGGTCGGCGGCTATCACGCGCCGTACCCGCCGGCCCGCCTGGAGGAGTCCTACCTGCCGGACCTGGACCGCGTGCTCGACGCCGTCGACCGCTCGCTGGCGTACTGAGGGAGAGGTTCGTGACGACGATGACCGATGCGTCCGTGCGCGAGTTCAAGATGCCGGATGTCGGCGAGGGTCTGACCGAGGCGGAGATCCTCAAGTGGTACGTCCAGCCCGGTGACACGGTCACCGACGGACAGGTGGTCTGCGAGGTCGAGACCGCCAAGGCGGCTGTCGAACTGCCCATCCCCTACGACGGGGTGGTGCGCGAGCTGCACTTCGCCGAGGGCACCACGGTGGACGTGGGCACGTCCATCATCGCGGTGCAGGTCGCGGGCGCGGCTCCGGCCGAGGTCCCGGCGCAGGCCGCCCCGGTGGCCGAGCCGAAGACCGGGCAGGGCACGGACGGGGAGGAGAAGCCGCAGGGCCGCCAGCCGGTGCTGGTGGGCTACGGCGTCTCGGTGTCCTCCACCAAGCGCCGCCCGCGCAAGGGCCCGGAGGCCGTGGCCGCCCCGGCGGCGACGGCACCGAGGGC
This sequence comes from Streptomyces sp. NPDC087787, assembly GCF_044743035.1. Taxonomy (NCBI): domain Bacteria; kingdom Bacillati; phylum Actinomycetota; class Actinomycetes; order Kitasatosporales; family Streptomycetaceae; genus Streptomyces; species Streptomyces sp. NPDC087787. The sequence continues at coordinate 102,690 of NZ_JBIUVQ010000005.1, read as the reverse complement.
GGAGCTGAACGGGCACGGCACCGCGGCCGCCGCGGCGCCCGCCGGGCCCCGCCCGCTGGCCAAGCCCCCGGTGCGCAAGCTGGCCAAGGACCTGGGAGTGGACCTCGCCACGGTCGTGCCGTCCGGCCCGGACGGCATCATCACCCGCGAGGACGTGCACGCGGCGGTGGCGGCACCGGCCGCACCCACCGCCCCCGAGCCGGCGGCTGCGCCGGCGCCGGTGGCCGCGGCTCCGGCTCCCGCCGTGAGCCACGACGGGGCGCGCGAGACCCGTATCCCCGTCAAGGGCGTCCGCAAGGCGACGGCGGCGGCGATGGTCGGCTCGGCGTTCACGGCCCCGCACGTCACGGAGTTCGTGACGGTGGACGTGACGCGCACGATGAAGCTGGTCGAGGAGCTCAAGCAGGACAAGGACATGCAGGGGCTGCGGGTCAACCCGCTGCTGCTGATCGCCAAGGCCCTGCTGGTCGCCATCAAGCGCAACCCGGAGATCAACGCGTCCTGGGACGAGGCGGCTCAGGAGATCGTCCTGAAGCACTACGTCAACCTGGGCATCGCGGCGGCGACCCCGCGCGGCCTGATCGTGCCGAACATCAAGGACGCCCACGCCAAGACGCTGCCGCAACTCGCGCAGGGCCTCGGTGAGCTGGTGGCCACGGCCCGCGAGGGCAAGACGTCCCCGGCGGCCATGCAGGGCGGCACGGTGACGATCACCAACGTCGGCGTCTTCGGCGTCGACACCGGCACGCCGATCCTCAACCCCGGCGAGTCGGCGATCCTCGCGGTCGGCGCGATCAAGCTCCAGCCGTGGGTCCACAAGGGCAAGGTCAAGCCCCGCCAGGTCACCACGCTGGCCCTCAGCTTCGACCACCGCCTGGTCGACGGCGAACTCGGCTCCAAGGTCCTGGCCGACGTGGCCGCGATCCTGGAACAGCCGAAGCGACTGATCACCTGGGCCTGACGGCCCACGGCACCACGGCGCCCCGCACCTCCGTCCGGAGGTGCGGGGCACACGAGAAGGGCCCGCCGCTGGTCTCAGCGGCGGGCCCTTCCGGCCCGGTGGGGCCGGTGAGCGGCGGTCAGCCCTTCTGGGTGAAGCCGTAGTTCAGGAGCTTCGTCGCGTCCGTCGCGCGCTGGGCGTACGTCGACGAGGCCAGGACGGTGCCGATGACGGTCCTGCCGTTCCTGGTGGCGGCGAAGACGAGGCAGGCGCCGGCCTGCGGGCCGGAGCCCGTCTTCACGCCGATCGCGCCGCTGTAGCTGCTGAGCAGCGTGTTCGTGTTCGTCCACTTGCCCATCGTGCGGATGCTGCCCGTCTTGGTGACGGTCTTGGCCGTGTACGACTTCGTCTTCACGACCGTACGGAACGTGGCGTTCTTCATCGTGCTGCGCGCCAGCTTCGTCAGGTCGCGCGGCGTCGAGTAGTTGTTGCCCTTGCCGATGCCGTCGAACGAGTCGAAGTGCGTGTTCGTCATGCCGAGGCTCTTGGCGGTGCTGTTCATCTTGCCGATGAAGGACTTCACCCGCGCGTCCCGCGTCGAGCCCGAACCGTACTTGTCGGCCAGCGCGTAGGCGGCGTCGCAGCCCGAGGGCAGCATCAGGCCGTACAGCAGCTGGCGGACGGTCACCTTGTCGCCGACGATCAGGTGGGCCTGGGAGGCGTTGTTCTTGACGACGTAGTCGCTGTACGCCTTCTGGATGGTGACCTTGGCGTCGAGGTTCAGTTTCGGCTGGGCCAGCACGACCTTGGCGGTCATGATCTTCGTGGTGGAGCCGGTGGAACGCTTGGTGTCCGCGGTCTTGGCGTAGAGGGTCTTGCCCGTCGCGTCGTCCATCACGAAGCCGCCCTTGGCCACGATCGACGGCGTGGCGACGGCCTGCGCGGGTGCTGCGGTGAGGGCCCCGGCGGCGAGCACGGCGCTCGCGGTCACGGTGACCGCGGCGGCTCTGCGGATACGGATGCCCTGGATGCCGGTTTTCAAGTGAGGTACCCCGATTATGTCGAATTCCTCTGCGGTGCGGCAGAGTTGAGAGCCCACAAGGTGGGGCCGCACCAGTCTGACTCGCGGGCGCCGTGGAAGGTTGTGCGGTTTCCGGGGTGGATTTCCCGCCGGGCCCGTATGGTCCGCATGCTGGATGCGGCGGGCCTTGCGTACGTGTTGTATCTATGCTGTGGGCATGAGCATGGCCGTGAAACAGCCCCCCGCCGCCGACCGCGTGTACACGCACGTCAAACAGGCCGTCCTGGACCGCAGTTACCAGGGCGGCACCCTGCTGACCGAGGGTGAGCTGGCCGAGGCCGTCGGGGTGTCGCGCACGCCCGTGCGCGAGGCTCTGCTGCGGCTGGAGGTCGAGGGGCTCATCAGGCTCTACCCGAAGAAGGGCGCCCTCGTCCTGCCGGTCTCCGCGCAGGAGATCGCCGATGTGGTCGAGACCCGGCAACTGGTCGAGGAGCACGCGGCCAGGAAGGCCGTACCCGCGCCGCCGGGGCTCATCGAGCGGCTCGAGGAACTGCTGCTGAAGCAGAAGAAGGAGGCCGCCGCCGGTGACTTCGCCGCGGCCGCCGTCACCGACCGCTGCTTCCACGCCGAGATCGTCCGCAGCGGCGGCAACGAGATCCTGTCCCGGCTCTACGACCAGTTGCGCGACCGGCAGCTGCGCATGGGCGTCGCCGTCATGCACTCCCACCCCGACCGGCTCGCCAAGACGCTCGCCGAGCACGAGCAGATCCTCGACGCGCTGCGCTCGGGTGACGCGGAGGCGGCCGTCGAGGTCGTGCACCGGCACGTCAACTGGTTCTCCCACCTCGCGCGGGGTGAGGTCCGGTGAGCGCCTCGTCCTCGTCGGCCTCCTCGCCGGCCATCCTGCCCGGCGATCCGCCCGGCGGCCGGCGTGCCGTCGCCGTGTGGAGCATCGGCGTCGCCGTCTACTTCGTCGCCGTCATCTTCCGCACGTCCCTGGGCGTCGCCGGCCTCGACGCCGCCGACCGCTTCCACGTGGGCGCCTCGGCGCTGTCGACGTTCTCCATCCTCCAACTCCTCGTCTACGCGGGCATGCAGATACCGGTCGGCCTGCTCGTCGACCGGCTCGGCACCAAGAAGGTGCTGGCCATCGGCGCCGTCCTCTTCACGGCCGGCCAGCTCGGCTTCGCGTTCTCCCCGTCGTACGGCACCGCGCTCGCCTCGCGCGCGCTGCTCGGCTGCGGGGACGCCATGACGTTCATCAGCGTGCTGCGGCTGGGCACCCGTTGGTTCCCCGTCCGGCGCGGTCCGCTGGTCGCCCAGCTGGCCGGACTGGTCGGAATGGCCGGCAACCTGGTGTCCACGCTGGTGCTGGCCCGGCTGCTGCACGGGGTGGGCTGGACGGCGGCCTTCGCGGGCAGCGCGCTGGCCGGAGCCGTGGTGCTGGTGCTGCTGGTGCTGTTCCTCAAGGACCACCCGGAGGGCCACGAACCGGAGCCGCTGCCCCACCTGGGCGCCGCGTACGTTCGCCGGCAGATCGCCGCGGCCTGGCGGGAGCCCGGGACGCGGCTCGGGCTGTGGGTGCACTTCACCACGCAGTTCCCGGCGATGGTGTTCCTGCTGCTGTGGGGGCTGCCGTTCCTGGTCGAGGCCCAGGGCCTGTCGCGGGCGGACGCGGGGGAACTGCTCACGCTCGTCGTGGTGTCCAACATGGCCGTCGGGCTCGTCTACGGGCAGATCGTCGCCCGGCACCACGCCGCACGGCTGCCGCTCGCGCTCGGCACGGTGGCGGTGACCGCGACCATGTGGGCGGTGACGCTGGCGTATCCGGGCGGACGGGCGCCGGTGTGGCTGCTGGTCGTGCTCTGCCTGGTGCTCGGCGCGTGCGGGCCGGCCTCGATGATCGGGTTCGACTTCGCACGCCCGGCGAATCCGGCGGAGCGCCAGGGGACGGCGTCGGGCATCACCAACATGGGTGGCTTCGTGGCCTCGATGACGACGCTGTTCGCGGTCGGGGTGCTGCTGGACGCGACCGGGGACGACTACCGGATCGCCTTCTCGGCGGTGTTCGTGCTCCAGGCGCTGGGCGTGAGCCAGATCCTGAGGCTGCGCAGGAAGGCGGCGCGCCGGGAGCGGGAGCGGCTGGTCGCCAGCCGGGTGGAGACGGTGCACGTGCCGGCGTGACGGTGCCCCGCGTCACCGCCGCGAGGCGGGGCCGGCGCCGGCGCGCTCGCCGCGGTCGGGAGGCGCCTCCCCCCAGGCTCCTGGAGCAGGGGGGATCCGGCTCGCCCCCGGGGAGGCACCTCTGTCCGCGGCCGCGGTCCCAGTGTCCCAACAGGCAACGTTCGCCCCGTCGTCGACGGGCAAACGTTGCCTGCCGCGGCACTAGGCAGTCACCACGAAGTTCCGCAGGATCGCCTCCGCCAGGTCCAGGTCGCCCTCCGTCTTCACCCGGTCCGCGACCGCTTCCGGGGTGGTCCGGCCGCAGGCCAGGCGTACGTAGGTCTCCCAGTCGAGCGCCAGGGTCGCCGCCGGGCCGAGGGCCGGGGCCGTCTCCAGGGTGCCGCGGCCCTGGATGTCGACGCGGATCGTGCGCAGGAACTCCACCGGGCCGTGCACGTCGAAGACGATCGCCGAGCTGCGCGGGGCGTCCGCCTTGACCGCGACCACGTCCGGGAGGGCGGCCAGCAGATGGTCACGGGCGACGTGGGCGCCCGGCGAGTCCAGGTTGCCGGGCCGGCCGAGGGCCACGCGCAGATCCTGCTCGTGCACCCAGATGTCGAAGGCCCGGTAGCGCATGGCCTCTTCGAGGGTGATCTCCGCGCTGAGCGGACCGCGCACCTTGGTGCCGGGGTCGCGGGCCTCGTTCCGCAGCTGGCGGTTGCGGCGGATGATCGTGTACTCCAGCTCGGAGGTCATCTCCGGCGAGGTGTGGTGACGGCGGACGTCGACCTGCATCTCCATGTAGCGCTGGTGCTCGTTGGTGACGTGGAACAGGTCGCGCGGCAGCGCGTGGATGGGCCGCGGGTCGCCCAGCATCTCGCAGTCCATGCCGATGATGTGCGAGACCACGTCGCGGACCGACCAGCCGGGGCACGGGGTGCGCCGGTTCCAGTCGGCTTCCACCAGGGGCTGCATCAGCTCCGATATCGCCTCGACGGAGTGGGTCCAGGCATCGGCGTAGGGCTGGAGGGTGGGATGCAGACTCACGGAACGGGACCCCTCGGCGGTCGGTACACGGGCAGGATGTGATGGCATTGCCAGTGGGCAGGTGGCTGCGGTCGGCGGGTGTCTTGAGACGCTAAGTTACGCTGCTGTGAGGCAGCCCGGCAGTGCTTTCGTGTGACGATCGTAGGCCTGTCCGGACGACTCGAGTGCCAGGACGGTGGTAGTGTGCGCGCTTCGCTGATCCAGATTGCCGTGGACGAGGGCGAATCGGTCGATTCGCGGCGTCAACGAGTGGCCGCACTGGTGTGCGAGCAGGCCGGGGCCGATCTCGTGGTGCTCCCGGAGCTGTGGACCACCGGGGCCTTCGCCTTCGCGGAGTTCGAACGCGAGGCCGAACCGCTGGAGGGGCCCACCTACGAGGCGATGGCCAAGGCGGCGAGCGACGCGGGCGTGTGGCTGCACGCCGGCTCGATCCCCGAACGCGTCGCGTCCGACGGCGATCCGGCCCAGGGCGCGGACGCCCTCTACAACACCTCCCTGGTCTTCTCCCCTTCCGGCGAGCTGGCCGCCGTCTACCGCAAGATCCACCGCTTCGGCTTCGACAAGGGCGAGGCCGTGCTGATGAGCGCGGGGCGGAAACTGGTGACGGTCCCTCTGCCGGACACCACCCTGGGCCTCGCGACCTGTTACGACCTCCGTTTCCCCGAACTCTTCCGCGGGCTCGTCGACGCGGGCGCGCAGACCCTGGTGGTCCCGGCGGGCTGGCCCGAGCGCCGGCGTGCGCACTGGACGCTGCTGGCCCGGGCGCGGGCGGTGGAGGACCAGGCGTTCGTGCTCGCCTGTGGAACGGCGGGGACGCACGCCGGAGTTCCGCAGGCGGGTCACTCGATCGTGGTGGATCCCTGGGGCGAGGTGCTGGCCGAGGCCGGCCCCGGCGAGGAGGTCCTCACGGTCGACCTCGACCCGGCGAGGGTGCGGGCCACCCGGGACCAGTTCCCGGCCCTGAAGGACCGGGTCCTCGGCCTGGAACCCCCACGCCGCCAGGACGGCGTCTAGCGCCGCAACAGGCAACGTCTGCCCCGTCGCGACGCCCGGCACGCTCCCCCGAGCTCTTCGAGCAGGGGGGACCCCCACTCGCCGCACCGGCCGAAAGCCAAGTACGTCCAGTACGAGGACTTCCGGCCGGCACGCCGAGAGCACGCACCGGACGCCGCTCCTTGACGGGCAAACGTTGCCTGCCGCGGCACTAGCGCCGGGGCTTCTCCGCCCGCCGGGACGGTGTCCGGCGCCGGGGATTCTCCGTGCCGCCAGGATCACGTCCAGCGACGGGGGGCCTCGCCGGCGCCGGGAGGGCTCCTGGCGCACGGGCTCCTCCTCGGCGCCTACCGGTGCTCGCGTTCCTTCTCCGCCAGGTGGATCACGCACACCGCCACCGCGATCAGCAGCGCGGGGTCGGCGTCCTCGCGCACGATGTCGACGCCGTAGGTCTCCACGACGCTCAGCCAGCGCCGGGAGATCACCGCGAGCAGGTCGCCGTCGTACTCCACGGCGAACTCCCGGTCGAGGATCTTGCCGCTGACGTCGAGCTCGGTGCCGTCCACCAGGGACACCCGGTAGTGGTTGCGCAGCAGCGACAGCCGCTTGCGCCTGATCTTCGCCAGGGCCTCCCCGTCCCGCTCGATCACCATCGTGTCCCGCAGCGCGAGCATCTTCTGGTGGATGTTGATGAGGACCCGGCCGTGGGCGTCCTTCAGCTCGAAGGTGTCCCGCAGCCGCATCGCCTTGCCGTCGACGAGGAAGACCTTGCGGCCGTGTTCGTCCTCGATCCAGTAGTCGTCACCGATGCCGAAAATCCGGTCGCGTACGAGGAATCTCATGTCCTCACCGCTTCCCCGGCTCCGCCCCCGCGACGCCGCCGGTGGTCCGACAAGCCCCGTACGGCACCGCGCCGGACGGGCCACCGCCGCCGGGTGGCACCCTTGGTCCCATGAACGACACGGCACCCCGACGCGCCCGCGTACGCGCCCCCGAACTGACCGGCAAGGGCGGCTGGCTCAACACGGGCGGGAAGAACCTCACGCTCGCCGACCTGCGCGGCAAGTGCGTCGTTGTGGATTTCTGGACGTTTTGCTGCGTGAACTGCCTGCACGTCCTGGACGAGCTGCGCGAGCTGGAGGAGCGGCACCGGGACACGGTCGTGGTCGTCGGGGTGCACTCGCCGAAGTTCGTGCACGAGGCGGAGCACCAGGCGGTGGTCGACGCGGTGGAGCGGTACGGGGTGGAGCACCCGGTGCTCGACGACCCGGAGCTCGCCACCTGGAAGCAGTACGCGGTACGGGCCTGGCCGACGCTCGTCGTCATCGACCCGGAGGGCTACGTCGTCGCGCAGCACGCCGGCGAGGGGCACGCGCACGCGATCGAGCGGCTGGTGGAGGAGCTGGAGGCGGAGCACGAGGCGAAGGGCACCCTGCGCCGCGGTGACGGACCGTACGTGCCGCCGGAGCCGGAGCCCACCACCCTGCGCTTCCCGGGCAGGGCACTGCTGCTGCCCTCCGGGAACTTCCTGGTCAGCGACACCACCCGGCACCAGCTGGTGGAACTGGCGGAGGACGGCGAGACCGTGGTGCGGCGGATCGGCCAGGGCGGCCGGGGGATGGCCGACGGCGGTCCGGACCGGGCCCGGTTCCAGGAGCCGCAGGGACTCGCGCTCCTGCCGGACGGCGCCGTCGTGGTCGCCGACACGGTCAACCACGCCCTGCGGCGCTTCGACCCGGAGACGGGCGTGACCACGACGCTGGCGGGCACCGGACACCAGTGGATGCAGGGCGAGGCCACCTCCGGCCCCGCCCTGGACGTGAAGCTGTCCTCACCTTGGGACGTGGCCTGGTGGAACGGCAAGGTGTGGATCGCCATGGCCGGCGTGCACCAGCTCTGGGCCTACGACCCGGAGGACAGGAGCGTCGCCGTCACGGCCGGGACCACGAACGAGGGGCTCGTCGACGGGCCCGGCGCGGACGCCTGGTTCGCGCAGCCCTCCGGGCTCGCGGCCACGCCGGACCGGCTGTGGCTCGCCGACTCCGAGACGTCCGCCCTGCGCTGGGTGGACCTCGAAGGGCACGTCCACACCGCCGTCGGCACGGGTCTGTTCGACTTCGGGCACCGGGACGGCGCGGCCGAACAGGCCCTTCTCCAGCACCCGTTGGGTGTCACGGCGCTCCCCGACGGATCGGTCGCCGTCAGCGACACCTACAACCACGCCCTGCGCCGCTACGACCCGGCGACCGGTGAGGTCACGACGCTCGCCACCGATCTGCGTGAGCCCAGCGACGCGGTGCTCGTCGGCGACGACATCGTGGTGGTGGAGTCGGCGCGGCACCGGCTGACCCGGCTGCGCCTGCCGGAGGAGGCGGTACGGGTCGAGGCGGTCGCCCACCGCACCCAGCGCTCCGCCACGGAGGTCGCCCCCGGCCGCCTCCGCCTCGACGTGATCTTCCAGGCCCCGGCGGGTCAGAAGCTCGACACCCGGTACGGGCCGTCGACCCGGCTGCTGGTCTCCTCCACCCCGCCCGAGCTGCTGCTGAAGGGCGAGGGCGCGGACACCGACCTGTGCCGCGAACTGGAGCTGAACCCCGCCGTCGCGGAGGGTGTCCTGCACGTCTCCGCGATGGCGGCCTCCTGCGACGACGACCCCGCGAACGAGTACCCCGCCTGCCATGTGCACCAGCAGGACTGGGGCGTTCCGGTCCGCCTCACCGAGGGGGCGGCGGACCGGCTGCCGCTCGTCCTGGCCGGGATGGACGAGAGCGCGGCGGGCTGACCCTCCAAGGGCTCCGGCGGCACCGTGTCACCCCCCGTCGTGATGATGTCGAGGGCGGAAAGTCTTCACGATGTTCACACAACACGACGAGGGGGTGGGCCGAGGGAAATGCTCGGGCTTGTCGCCGTCCGCCCGTCATGTTCCGTGGTCGCGGGGCCGGCCCGGTACGCGGCTCAGAGGCCGTAGCCGTCGCTGTAGCCGTCGCGTGCGTGGTGGTGGTGATCCTCTTCGACGACCGTGGTGGGAGGCACCATGACACGGCGGCGGCGGTAGATGCTGCTGAACGTCGTGACGCCGATCAGGCCGACGATCATCAGGATGACGCCGACCACGTGCAGGTTGACTCCCTGCATGTGCCAGTCGGTCGCGAACGTGAGGATGGCTCCCACGGCGATGAGGATGATGCAGCCGCCGAGGCCCATGAGTGTCGCCTCCCTGTCCGGTGTCGGATCCGGAGGGTCCGGCCGTGCCGGTCCCTTCCGGTCAACTCCGGGTACCCGCAAGCCGGGTGACCATGCGGAGGCGGCGCCTCATGGGCAGGGAGGCCGCGCCGCTCAGCCCTCCAGGAACGCCACCAGCGCGTTCGCCAGCAGGAACGGGTCGTCGGCGGCGCACAGTTCGCGGGCGCTGTGCATCGACAGGATGGCCACGCCGATGTCGACGGTGCGGATGCCGTGCCGGGCCGCGGTGATCGGGCCGATGGTCGTGCCGCACGGCATGGAGTTGTTGGAGACGAAGGACTGGAACGGGACACCGGCCTTCTCGCAGGCCGCCACCCACACCGCGCGTCCCGAACCGTCCGTCGCGTAGCGGTTGTTGACGTTGACCTTGAGGATGGGGCCGCCGCCCGCGCGCGGGTGGTGGGTCGGGTCGTGCCGCTCGGCGTAGTTGGGGTGGACGGCGTGGCCGGTGTCGGAGGACAGGCAGACCGTGCCGGCGAAGGCGCGCGCCCGGTCCTCGTACGACCCTCCGCGCGCGAACACCGAGCGCTCCAGCACGCCTCCGAGCAGCGGGCCGTCCGCGCCGGTGTCCGACTGGGAGCCGTTCTCCTCGTGGTCGAAGGCGGCCAGCACGGGGATGTACGGCAGCTCCGGCGCCCCCGTCGCGACGGCCGCGAGCGCCGCGGCGCCGGCGTGCACCGACAGCAGGTTGTCCATCCGGGGCCCGGCCATCAGCTCACGGTCCCGGCCCAGGTAGGCGGGGGGCTCCACGGAGTGCGTCATCAGGTCCCAGCCGGCCACCTCGCCCGCCGCGAGTCCCGCCTCCGCCTCGAGGAAGGCGATCAGATCGCCGTCGCGGACGTCGTCGCCGAGGCCCCACACCGGTTGCAGATGCCGCTGCTTGTCCAGCTTGAGGCCCTCCGCCGAGACCTGGCGGTCCAGGTGGATCGCGAGCTGGGGGACGCGCAGCAGCGGACGGTCGACGTTGACCAGGCGGGTGGAGCCGTCGCGCAGTGTGAGCCGGCCGGCCAGGCCCAGGTCGCGGTCGAGCCAGGAGTTCATCAGCGGGCCGCCGTAGATCTCCACGGCGACCTGGCGCCAGCCGTGCCCCCCGGTGTCGGGCAGTGGCTTGACGCGCAGGTTCGGGGAGTCGGTGTGCGCGCCGACGATGCGGAAGGGGGTGTGCGGCGCCGCGCCCTCGGGGACGTACCAGGCCACGATCGCCCCGCCGCGCAGCACGTACTTTCCGCCCGCCGTGCCGTCCCACGCGTCCGTCTCCGAGACCTGGCGGAAGCCGGCCTTCTCCAGCCGCTCGGCCGTGTTCGCCACGGCGTGGTACGGCGACGGGCTCGCCGCCAGGAAGGACATCAGGTCGTCGGTGTGGCCGCGGTCGAAGCGCTGGCTTGTACTCATGGGTTCACCTTAACGACGTCACGAGGGTCCGCTCCCGGTGCCGGGAGCGGACCCTCGTCGGGTGAGGAGCGGGCGGCGCCCGGTCCGGGGCTCGCCCTAGAAGGCGGCCTCGTCCAGCTCCATCAGGTCCAGGTCGACGTTCTGGGCGACCTTGCGGGCCAGGGTGACGCCCGGCAGGACGTTGGCCGCGAAGAACTTCGCCGCCGCGATCTTGCCCTGGTAGAACGCCCTGTCCTTCGTGGAGGCCGTCTCGAGCTTCTCGGCGGCGATCGCGGCGCCCTTGAGCAGCAGGTGGCCGACGATCACGTCACCGGAGGCGAGCAGCAGGCGGGTGGTGTTCAGGCCCACCTTGTAGATGCTCTTGACGTCCTTCTCGGTGGCCGCGAGGTCGGTCAGCATCAGGCCGACGAGGCCCTCCAGCTCGGCGGCGGCCCTGGCGAGGTGCTCCCGGGCGCCGGCCAGGTCCTCGCCGCCGGTGCCGAGGGCGAGGAACTCCTTGATGTCCTCGGCGACCGAGTTCAGCGCGGCACCCTGGTTGCGGACGATCTTCCGGAAGAAGAAGTCCTGGCCCTGGATGGCCGTGGTGCCCTCGTAGAGGGTGTCGATCTTGGCGTCCCGGATGTACTGCTCGACCGGGTACTCCTGGAGGAAGCCGGAGCCGCCGAAGGTCTGCAGCGACTGGGCGAGCTGCTCGTAGCCCTTCTCGGAGCCGTAGCCCTTGACGATGGGCAGGAGCAGGTCGTTGAGCGCGTGCTCGGCCGAGGCGTCCTCGCCGTTCGCCTCCTTGACCGCGATGGTGTCCTGCACCGCGGCGGTGTGCAGCACGAGGGCGCGCATGCCCTCCGCGTACGCCTTCTGCGTCATCAGCGAGCGGCGCACGTCGGGGTGGTGGGTGATGGTGACCTTGGGCGCGGACTTGTCCATGAAGTTCGCCAGGTCGGGGCCCTGGACGCGCTCCTTGGCGTACTCGAGCGCGTTGAGGTAGCCGGTGGACAGCGTGGAGATCGCCTTCGTGCCGACCATCATGCGGGCGAACTCGATGATGCGGAACATCTGGCGGATGCCGTCGTGCTTGTCGCCGATCAGCCAGCCCTTGGCGGGGTGGCGGTCGCCGAAGGTCATCTCGCAGGTGTTGGAGGCCTTCAGGCCCATCTTGTGCTCGACGTTGGTGGCGTAGACGCCGTTGCGCTCGCCGAGTTCACCGGTCTCGAAGTCGAAGAGGTACTTCGGGACGAGGAAGAGGGACAGCCCCTTGGTGCCGGGTCCCGCGCCCTCGGGGCGGGCGAGGACGTAGTGGAGGATGTTCTCCTCCATGTCGTGCTCACCGGAGGTGATGAAGCGCTTCACGCCCTCGATGTGCCAGGAGCCGTCCTCCTGCTGGACCGCCCTGGTGCGGCCGGCGCCGACGTCCGAGCCGGCGTCGGGCTCGGTGAGCACCATGGTGGAGCCCCAGGTCTTCTCGACCGCGATCGAGGCGATCTTCTTCTGCTCCTCGGTGCCCTCGTCGAAGAGGATGCGCGCGAACGCCGGGCCGGAGGAGTACATCCAGATCGCCGGGTTGGCGCCGAGGATCAGCTCCGCGTAGGCCCAGATCAGGGACGGCGGAGCGGTGGTGCCGCCGATCTCCTCGGGCAGGCCGAGGCGCCAGTACTCGGAGTCCATGAAGGCCTTGTAGCTCTTCTTGAAGGCCGCCGGGACCGGCGCGGTGTTCGTCTCGGGGTCGAACACCGGCGGGTTGCGGTCGGCGTCGACGAAGGACTCCGCCAGCTCGTTCTCCGCCAGGCGGGTCAGCTCCTCCAGGACGCTCCTGGCGGTGTCGGCGTCCATCTCCTCGAACGGACCGGTGCCGTACAGCTTGTCGCGTCCGAGCACTTCGAAGAGGTTGAACTCGATGTCGCGGAGGTTCGACTTGTAGTGCCCCATGGCCACGGCTCCCGTCGAGGACTCGGCGAGGCACTGACTCCTCGCATCTGGTTCACGTACCAACTAGTAGCTCCGATGATGCTACCCGTCGGTAATAAGAAGCAACCCCGATCCCGCCATGTGTGACCGAGCCCTCGTGCGGGTCAGTACGCTGTGGCTCATGTACGGATACGGCCAGCCGATGGACAGTGGGGCGGCACAGCAGGGGTACGTCCCTCCGCAGCAGCAGATGCCCGGCGGTGTCGGCGGGTACGGCCAGCAGGCTCCCGCCTACCCCGAGCCGTCGCCGCCCTCGCTCGCGGAGGCGGTGCGCGCCTTCACCACGGGGCAGATGGCCGCCGAGGACTTCCAGCAGGTCTTCGCGACCTCCAAGGTGTACTGCCCGCGCGGCGACAACCCCGGGTTCCTGGCGCTGCACAACACCCAGCAGCCGGTGATCCCGATGTTCACCTCGCTCAAGGAGCTGCGCCGGTACGCGGGCAAGGAGTCCAAGTACTTCGTGATCACCGGCGCCGAGGTGATCGACCTGCTGCCGACCGGCTACGGCTTCGTGGTCGACATGGAGGGCGAGCACCGGATGGTGTTCGACGCCAAGGCGGTCGAGCAGATGGTCGACTTCGCGATGCGCCGGATGTACGGCTAGGAGTCGGCACGTGGGTGCCGTGGAGCCCGGAGGGAATGCCCTCCGGGCTTCTTCTGTTGGGGCTGGCAGAAAGTTCAACGCTCAACTAAAGTGGGCGCACAAGGAGGAACCGACATGCCTGCAGTGACCGTCGAGAACCCGCTGACGCTGCCCCGTGTGGCAGCGCCCGCAGACGCCGTGGCACGTCCCGTGCTCACCGTCACGACCGCGCCGAGCGGCTTCGAGGGCGAGGGCTTCCCGGTGCGCCGGGCGTTCGCCGGGATCAACTACCGCCACCTCGACCCGTTCATCATGATGGACCAGATGGGTGAGGTGGAGTACGCGCCGGGCGAGCCCAAGGGCACCCCCTGGCACCCGCACCGTGGCTTCGAGACCGTCACCTACATCATCGACGGCACCTTCGACCACCAGGACTCCAACGGCGGTGGCGGCACCATCACCAACGGCGACACCCAGTGGATGACGGCGGGCAGCGGACTGCTGCACATCGAGGCCCCGCCGGAGTCGCTGGTGGTCTCCGGCGGCCTCTTCCACGGCCTCCAGCTGTGGGTGAACCTGCCGGCCAGGGACAAGATGATGGCGCCGCGCTACCAGGACATCCGCGGTGGCAGTGTCCAGCTCCTCACCTCCCCCGACGGCGGCGCGCTGCTGCGGGTCATCGCCGGTGAGCTGGACGGCCACGCGGGCCCCGGCAGCACTCACACGCCGATCACGATGATCCACGCGACGGTGGCGCCGGGCGCGGAGGTCACCCTGCCCTGGCGGGAGGACTTCAACGGCCTGGCGTACGTGATGGCGGGACGCGGCACCGTGGGCGCCGAGCGCCGGCCGATCCACCTGGGTCAGACCGCGGTCTTCGGCGCCGGTTCCTCGCTGACCGTCCGCGCGGACGAGCGGCAGGACTCGCACACGCCCGACCTGGAGGTCGTCCTCCTCGGCGGGCAGCCGATCCGGGAGCCGATGGCCCACTACGGCCCCTTCGTCATGAACACCCGGGAGGAACTCATGGAGGCCTTCGAGGACTTCAAGAAGGGCCGCCTCGGCACCATCCCCGCGGTCCACGGAATGTCTGAGAGCGGACTGTAAGGCCTGGCTGAAGCGGCACGCGGACGAGACCAGCCGGAGAGGGGCGGGGCTCGTCCGCGCTCGCTGCCGCCTTCTTCGTCTCCCAGTGCCGCGGCAGGCAAAGTTTGACCGTGAAGGAGCGGCGCCCGGTGCGTGCTCTCGGTGTGCCGGCCGGAGGCCCTCGTACTGGACGTACTTGGGCTTTCGGCCGGTGCGGCGAGTGGGGCGCCCCTATGGGGCGCGACGTCGACGCACCTCCGTCGACCCTGGTCAACCACTCCAATGGCATGCTGAGCGCAGGGACTGGATCTGCCCCGGCGCGCCCGCTGCGGGTGTCCTTTCGGGTGATCGACGATGCCGGGCCGAACCCACGAGCCCGGGGACAGGTCCGCGCCATGGCCGTGACCGTCGACCGGGTACGACATCGGGCAGGCGCGCGTCGTCGCTGCCGGCTCGCCTGTGCCTGACGCCCGCGACGGGCGGGCTGGACGGCATGTGGCGGCCTCGCTCCCGTTCCCTCACCCGTGAGCTGCCACCCCTTGCGCCTGCGCCCGCACACCGTCGAACTGTCCGCGCACACCGCCGTGGGGCCGGGTACGGGCCCCGCCGTGCCGGACGCGGCCCCGTCCCGCGACGGCGCGCGGCGCAGCCGGAGACGAACGGGGGGATCATCACTCGGCACCGGAGCCACCAACTCCTCCACAGCCGCACCGCCCCACGCCGGGGCCGAGCCCTGCGGTCCCTCCCCAAAATCGTCATCACCGCCGTGCCCTTCCGCGTATAGCGCTCCTGCGCGCACCCGGAAATCCCTTACGTGTCTCAGCAGCCCGTCAAGAGGTGCCGGCTGTTACCAAACCCGCCACGCCAACTGGTCGGCCGGCCAACCAAGTGGAAAGAGGCTCACGGACTTGTGCCCCTCGATGAGTGGTGCCTGCTGGTGAGTTGTGCTCGGCATGGTGTAGCTGATGGCGGGTGATCCGTTGGTCCTCCTGGCAGAGCGACGCCACGCCATCGCATTTCTTTCCGCACCTATACGCGTCTTTGTGTGTGGATACGAGTAACTTACGTTGGCGAGTGACGGTTCATCACGAATCCGTGAGATGCCGTCGTGAGTTCAGCGGCCTGTCACCTGACCGAACTGCCTTGGACGCCCGGACGCCCGGACGTCCGGCGACTGCGTCAATGCTGACGAGAAAGGACTCGTCCATGGCAATGGACACCCTCCCGTCCGACCCTCTGGGAAAACGACGAAAATTGAGATTCAGAGCGACTGTCGTCATGCTGCCCGCGGTCGCGCTGCTGATGTCGATCACTTTGATCTCGAACCTCGCGAGCGCAGCCGAGGCCCCGGTGGGACTGGGAACCGCCACGAGTTACGCGGTCCTGGCCGGTTCAGGGGTCACGAACACGGGTCCCACAGTCGTCAACGGCGACCTGGGAGTCAGCCCTGGGTCTTCGGTGACGGGCTTCCCGCCCGGAATCGTGAACGGAGTGCAGCACGTCGCCGATGCTGCCGCCGCTCAGGCCCAGTCCGACCTGACCACTGCCTACAACGACGCGGCCGGCAGAGCCCCGACCACCAACCTGACCTCCCCGGGCGACATCGGCGGACTCACGCTGACCCCGGGCGTCTACAAAGCTTCGTCGTCGCTGAATCTCACCGGGACGGTCACCCTTGACGCCCAGGGTGATCCCAACGCCGTCTTCATCTTCCAGATCGGCTCCACTCTGATCACGGCTCCGGGGAGCAACGTCCTGCTCGTCAACGGAGCACAGGCCTGCAACGTGTTCTGGCAGGTGGGCAGTGGCGCCACCCTGGACACCAATTCCTTCTTCAAGGGCAACATCCTGGCCCTGACATCCATCACGGTGAATACCAACGCCGCGGTCGAGGGCCGGGTGCTGGCACGCAATGGTGCGGTCACGCTGGACAGTAACGTGATCACGAGGGCGGTCTGCATGACAGGGCCGCCCGGGCCTCCCGGACCGACGGGGCCCACTGGGCCTGCTGGACCGTCCGGGCCTCCCGGACCGACGGGGCCCACTGGGCCTGCTGGACCGTCCGGGCCTGCCGGACCGACGGGGCCTGCCGGGCCGTCCGGGCCTGCCGGACCGACGGGGCCTGCCGGGCCGTCCGGGCCTGCCGGGCCGTCCGGGCCTCCTGGACCGTCCGGGCCTCCTGGACCGTCCGGCCACGGTCACAAGGGCCACGGTCACAAGGGCCACGGCTACAAGGGCCACGGTCACAAGAGCCACGGCTACAAGGGCCACGGTCACAAGGGCCACGGTCACAAGAGCCACGGTCACAAGAGCCACGGACACAAGAGCCACGGCTACAAGGGCCACGGACACAAGAGCAAGGATGGCGAGGGCAAGGGCCACGAGAGTTAGTTGGACGAGTCCTTCCGAACACGTTTAGTGGTCGTGGGCGGTCAGTGAGCAACTGACCGCCTGGCCGGTCCGCACTGCCGGATCGCTGCGGCCGCACCTGCGAGGACCGCGCCGCGCGACGCGTACGGCGACACCCTTGCAGGTGCGGCCGCGGTGTGGTTCCAGGTGAAACTGACTCTTCGGGGTGCCGTTCACCGACTCGATCAGCTGGCGGACCTTCTTGAGAATCGGCTCTCCGGGGCGGGGACCTCACACTTCTCTGCTGCTTGACGACCTTCACGGAAAGGGCGACGGCCAGGAGGTCGATCACAACAAAGCGTGCTCGAGGTTGAGCCGGTGGATCACGAATGCCGCCGCTGCGATGAGGACCAGGAAGGCGGCGGTCGTCAGGAGGTGTTCATGGCGGCCGTCTCACATGCCGATGATCAGGCGGCTGACGCCGCCGGCCTGTGCCGGTACAGCCGCAGAGGTCGAGGAGGCGCCGCCCTCGTACTCCCATGCCTCGTCGGGATCGAGTGGCCGGTCGGCCGCGGAGACGGCGTGCCGGGCCTTGTCCGCGGTGATGAGCGCGCTCGCGGTCAGCGGCGGCCCGTCGTAGTCGGACGCGACCGCCATCAGGCGGGCTGCCGACGCCGCCCCGGTCTCGGGCGGGACGACCAGCAGATCCCAGCGGCCGGTGCCGTAGGAGAGCAGCAGCAGCTTGTGCGGGTCGATTTCGGGGGTGAACCAGCCGACCTTGACGATGTGTCCGCGCACGGGAACCTTGTGCGGGATGACCGGCCAGTACTTCGGGTTGACGGCGATGCGGGTGATGCGGCCCCACAAGCGGTCCAGCACATCGGTCAGCGCGGGCAGCTCGCTCAGCAGATCCCGGGAGCGGGGCCACCAGGCACCGTCCAGGAGGCCGAGGGAGGTGCCGTCGGTCTTCAGCGCGAGACGCGCGGCCGGGGCTGCGACGGGCTCGTGGTGTGGCAGGGGTGGTTGCAAGGTCGCCGACATGATGCGGACCCGTCTCCGGGCCGCCTTTGCGGCGACCCGGGTTTCATCCTTCGCCGAGAACGACCCGGCGTGGAGACCGGTGTGCGAAATACCCTCGGTACTGTCCACCGTACTCCGCACACGCCGGGGCGGCTGTGGGGACGACTCCGTCTTCGGCGAAGCGGCTGTCGATACCGGCGGGATGCGCTGCGGGTGCGGGGGCACGTCGTATGCCGGCTACCGGACCGGTCTCACGGACGATGGCCCGCGTGCCCTGGCTGCCCCACCAATTCGTGCCGGTGTGCCGGTCCGCGTACCGCCCGTAGCTGATGCCGTGTCACCCGGGTGGGCCGTCCGTGCAGGACAGCACGTGCGGGGTGTGGTCGTCTGGAGGCGTGCAGGCCCCCGCCCCTCTGCTGCCCGAGCCCGTCCGGCGTCTCGCCGCCTGGTGCGCCGCCGTTCTGCTGGTCTCCGGGGTGGTGTGGATCGGGGCCGAGCTGTGCGTGCTCTTCCGGACCGCGGTGATCCCGGTGCTGCTGGCGCTGCTCGGCACCGCGCTGCTGCGGCCGCTCTTCAGGCGGCTCGTGAGCGCGGGGATGAACCGGTCGTTCGCCGCCGGGATCACCTGTGTGGCGGTCGTCGTGTTCGTGGGCGGGGTGGTGTACATCGTGGTGTCCGCGCTGATCGACAGCGGGGACCAGATCGTCGCCTCGCTCAGGAAGGCCGCGCAGTGGCTCGCCACCCACTTCGGGGCGGCCGGCACCTCGCTGGACGACCTCGCCTCCAACGGCAGGCGGCTGCTGGAGAAGTTCGCCGGGACGGCCGCCTCCAACGTCATCAGCGGGGTCAGCGTGGTCGGCGAGTCGATCGCCATGGCCGTACTGGCCCTGCTGCTCGTGTTCTTCTTCCTGCGCGACTCGCACAAGGCCGCCGCCGTTCTGCGCACGCTCGCCCCGCGCGGGAGCGGTGACACCGCGGAGGCCACGGCCCGGCGGGCCTTCGCGGCCGTGGAGGGCTTCATGCGCGGCACGACGCTCATCGCGCTGATCGACGCCACGTGCATCACCGTCGGCCTGCTCCTGCTGGGCGTGCCCGGCGCGCTCGGGCTCGGCGCGCTGGTCTTCGTCGGCGGCTATCTCCCCTACCTGGGCGCCTTCCTCTCCGGCACGGTGTCCGTGCTGGTCGCCCTCGCCGACCGCGGCTTCGTCGTCGGACTGTGGGCGCTCGGGGTGGTGCTGGCGGTCCAGGTGCTGGAGGGACACGTGCTCCAGCCGGTGATCCAGAGCCGGACCGTGCAGATGCACCCGGCCGCGGTGCTGCTGGCGATCACCGGCGGCGCGTCGGTCGCCGGGATCGTGGGGATGCTGCTGGCGGTGCCGCTGACGGCGGCGGCCTTCGGGACCGCGCACGAACTGCGGGAACGGTACGCGGCCGCGTCGTAGGGCTCACCCGGGGAGCGGCTCACCCCGGGGAGCGGCTCACCCGGCCGCCGAGGGCTCGTACAGCTCGAACCAGATGCTCTTGCCCTTGCCGCGCGGCACGACGCCCCAGGCGTCCGCGAGCAGTTCGATCAGCACCAGTCCGCGCCCGGAGGAGGCGAGCTCACCGGGCCGGCGCTTGTGCGGCAGGTCGTCGCCGGCGTCGGTGACCTCCACCCGCAGCCGCCGCTCCTCCTTCTCCCCGCTGACCTCGGCCAGCACCAGCGCGTCGGCGTCGGTGTGCAGCAGGACGTTGGCGAGGGTCTCCGACAGCAGCAGCACCGCCGAGTCCACATGCTCCTCGTCCGACCAGTCGTGCAGCAGCTCCCGCAGTTGCCTGCGGGCCACGGAGACCCGCTCCGGCTCGGCCTGGGCGACCGTCATCAGGGTGTGCCGCAGTCTGGGGCGGGCCGCCCGGCCGTCGCGGTGCCGGCCGAGCAGCAGCACGGCGATGTCGTCCTCGCGGCGGTCGGCCAGGGGTCCGGTGGTGTGGTGCGAGGAGGGCCCGTGCACGGCCTGCACCAGCGCGTCGGCCAGTTCCTCGGTGTCGCCGCCGTGCCGCTCCAGGATCGTGCGGATCCGCTGCCAGCCGGTGTCCAGGTCGTGGCCACCGGTCTCGATCAGGCCGTCCGTGCAGATCATCATCGTCTCGCCCGGCTCCAGCGTGAACCGGGTCGTCGGGTAGTCGGAGTCCGGGTCGATGCCGAGCGGCAGCCCGCCCGCCGTCAGCCGCTGCAGCACCGTGCCGTCCGCCATCCGGATCACCGGGTCCGGGTGCCCCGCGCGGGCCACCTCCAGGACCCCGGTACGCGGGTCGACCTCGACGTACAGGCAGGTCGCGAAGCGCAGGTCGGGCACCTCGTCGTCACCGCCGTCACCGCCGTCACCGCCGTGACCGTCGTCTCCGCCGCCGTCGCCGGCGGAGAGCATGCCGTGCAGGAAGCGGGAGGCGCGCGAGAGCACCGCGTCCGGGCGGTGCCCCTCGGAGGCGTAGGCGCGCAGGGCGATGCGCAACTGGCCCATCAGTCCCGCGGCGCGTACGTCGTGGCCCTGGACGTCGCCCATGACCAGGGCGAAGCGCCCCGATCCGGTGGACGTGCTGGACCGTGAGGTGGCGCCGGGCAGCGGGATCATGTCGTACCAGTCGCCGCCGACCTGGAGGCCGCCGCCGGTGGGGACGTAGCGGGCGGCTATGTCCATGCCGGGGACCTCGGGGCCCAGCGTGGGCATCATCGCGCGCTGCAGGCCCTCGCTCAGCTCCCGCTCGCTCTCGGCGGTCCCGGCCCGGGACAGGGCCTGGGCGAGCATGCGGGCCACCGTGGTCAGTACCGAGCGCTCGTCGGGGGTGAAGGCCACCGGGTAGGTGAAGGCGGCCAGCCAGGCACCCATCGTGCGGCCGGCGACGGTCAGCGGCAGGAACGCCCAGGAGCGGCGGTGGAAGCGTTCGGCGAGCGGCCAGGTGAGCGGATAGCGGGACTGGTACTGCCCCGGGGAGGAGAGGTAGACGGCCCGCCCGCTGCGGACCACCTCGGCGGCCGGGTAGTCCGTCTCCAGCGCCATGTTCAGGAACGGAGCCTCGTCGCCGGGCCGATGCCCGTGGTGGCCGATGATCGTCAGCCGGTCGCCCTGGACGCCGAAGACCGCCAGGCCGTCCGGCGAGAACCCCGGCATCGACAGGCCGGCCGCCACCCGCAGTACCTCGGCCGTGGAGCGGGCCTCGGCCAGCGTCCGGCCGGCGTCGAGCAGGAAGGCCTCCCGGGAGCGCCGCCAGTCGCCGGTGACCGCCCGTCGCCCCGCGGGGGAACCGGGTGTCGGCTCGGCGACCTCCTGAAGGGTGCCGATCAGCTTGTACGCCCTCTTGCGGGCGTCGAAGGCCGGTTTGGAGCGGCTGCGCACGACGCGGATGATCCGGTTGTGCTCGTCCATGATGCGGATGCGCACCTCGGCGAGGCTGTCCTCGGCGGCGGCGAGCTGTACGACGCCGGTGATCTCGTTCCAGTCGACCGGGTGGAGGCGGGCGCGCACCTGGGCTTCCGTGAGCGTGGCCTTCTCGGGAGGCAGCCCGAGCAGCCGGGCCGCCTCGGCGTCGACCGAGACCAGGCCTGTGGCCGTGTCCCACTGCCACATCCCGGTCGCGAGGGAGGCGAGTACGTCCCCCACAGCGGGCAGGGGCTCACCAGTGCGCATTGCCCCACTGTAAGAAGAGGCGATCGGACACTGCCACCGATGGCGTACGGCCGTACGGTCCGGGAGCTGCCCCGGGACCGGACGGGGCCGCTCCTTATTGTGGGGAGCCGATCTTGAGCCGCCCGGTACGCTTGGTAGGTCCGGGCCATGCCCGCCCGGTGATCCCCGATCCGCGAAGACTGGATGAACGACGATGCATCGGTACAGGTCCCACACCTGCGGCGAGCTCCGCGCCTCTGACGTCGGCACCGACGTCCGGCTGAGTGGCTGGCTGCACAATCGGCGAGACCTGGGCGGCATCCTCTTCATCGATCTGCGCGACCACTACGGCATCACGCAGCTCGTCGCCCGCCCGGGCACGCCCGCGTACGAGGCCCTGGACAAGCTCTCCAAGGAGTCCACGGTCCGCGTCGACGGCGGCGTTGTTTCACGTGGAACCGAGAACGTGAACCCGGACCTGCCGACCGGCGAGATCGAGGTCGAGGTGACCGAGGTGGAGCTGCTCGGCGCGGCTCAGCCCCTTCCCTTCACCATCAACACCGAGGACGGGGTCAACGAGGAGCGGCGCCTGGAGTACCGCTTCCTGGACCTGCGCCGCGAGCGCATGCACCGCAACATCCTGTTGCGCACGGCGGTCATCTCCGCCATCCGCCAGAAGATGTCGGCGATGGGCTTCAACGAGATGGCGACGCCGATCCTGTCCGCCACCTCCCCCGAGGGCGCGCGCGACTACGTGGTCCCGTCCCGGGTCCACGCGGGCCGGTTCTACGCCCTCCCGCAGGCCCCCCAGCAGTTCAAGCAGCTGCTGATGATCTCGGGCTTCGACCGCTACTTCCAGATCGCGCCCTGCTTCCGTGACGAGGACGCCCGCGCGGACCGTTCGCCGGGCGAGTTCTACCAGCTCGACGTCGAGATGAGCTTCGTCGAGCAGGAGGACGTCTTCCAGCCGATCGAGAAGCTCATGACGGAGCTCTTCGAGGAGTTCGGCGGCGGTCGCCACGTCACCTCGCCCTTCCCGCGGATCCCGTTCCGCGAGGCGATGCTGAAGTACGGCTCCGACAAGCCGGACCTGCGCGCCAAGCTGGAGCTCGTCGACATCACGGACGTCTTCGCGGGCTCGGAGTTCAAGGCGTTCGCGGGCAAGCACGTGCGGGCGCTGGCGGTGCCGGACACCGCCGGCCAGCCGCGGAAGTTCTTCGACCAGCTCGGCGAGTACGCGGTCGAGCAGGGCGCGAAGGGCCTGGCGTGGGTGCGGGTCGGCGAGGACGGCGTGCTGACCGGCCCGATCGCGAAGTTCCTCACCGAGGAGAACGTCGCGGAGCTGACCAAGCGGCTCTCCCTGGCCCCCGGCCACGCGGTGTTCTTCGGCGCGGGCGAGTTCGACGAGGTCTCGAAGATCATGGGTGCGGTGCGGGTGGAGACCGCCAAGCGCGCCGGCCAGTTCGAGGAGAACGTCTTCCGCTTCTGCTGGATCGTCGACTTCCCGATGTACGAGAAGGACGAGGAGACGGGCGGGATCGACTTCTCCCACAACCCGTTCTCGATGCCGCAGGGCGGTCTTGAGGCCCTGGAGACCCAGGACCCGCTGGACATCCTGGGCTGGCAGTACGACATCGTCTGCAACGGTGTCGAGCTGTCCTCGGGCGCCATCCGGAACCACGAGCCGGACATCATGCTCAAGGCCTTCGAGATCGCGGGCTACGACCGTGAGACCGTCGAGGACAAGTTCGCGGGCATGCTCCGCGCGTTCCGCTTCGGCGCCCCGCCGCACGGCGGCATCGCGCCGGGCGTCGACCGCATCGTGATGCTCCTCGCGGACGAGCCCAACATCCGCGAGACCATCGCCTTCCCGCTCAACGGCAACGCCCAGGACCTGATGATGGGCGCCCCGACCGAGCTGGACGAGTCGCGTCTGAGGGAACTCCACCTGTCGGTACGCAAGCCGCAGCCGAAGTAGTCCCCAGCGGTTGTTGGGAGAGGCCCGGAACCGCACGGTTCCGGGCCTCCGCCGTATCTGCTCCCTGGCTTCAGCGGTCGTCCTCAGCAGTTGTGCGGCTGGGTGCCTATCTGGTACGTGAACATGCCGCCGGGCACGATGACATCGCTGCCCTTCGGGTCGACGTCCGCGTGAGCGCGGCCGTGGAGGTAGAGGGCTTCGGCGGCTCTGGCCAACTCGTCCGCCTTCTTCCCATTTCCAGCTCAACCGCGTACTGCTTCCATGGCTTCGTCCAGGACGGCGCCCAGCTCGCGCAGCGCCTCTTGAGCGGTGACAGGGTCCTCGTCTTCCAACCTGCTCTGCGCGTGAGCCAGGCGGGAGGACAGGTCGGGGCGCCGGGCGATCTCGATGTTCCTGGCCCAGGTGAGGACCCAGCCTCGCACAGGGCTCAGAGACTGCCATTCGACGGCCTTGGCGAAGGCGCCGTCCTTGGTGGCCTGCATCTCCTCCAGGCGACCGGGATCGACGACGGCGAGAGCCGTGCGCAGGGCGTCAGGAGTCTGCTCGGGGCGCGGGATCAGCTCGTGTCCGTGATCGGCCTGAGTGCTCATGGTGTCCTCCACCGGGTGCCGTGGCCAGGGTATCCGGACAGGGGCGCGGAGGAGCCGGACCGGAAGCACGGCGGGACCCGGTCGGCCGCTCATGGCTGCGCCTGCGCGGAGAGCGGCGTCGCGCCGGCGCCGGAGTCGGGACTCCACGGGCCGGTGCCTGCTGACGCGCATCCCTGGCAGTTGTGTGGGTCGGGGCCTCGGTAGCCGCGGTCGCAGGTTTCGCAGTTGCGGAGTGGGTGCCTGACGGGCGCGCGGGACTACGGAGGGGTGCGGCATGTCGGTGGACGGCGAGGCGGTACGGCTCGGGGAAGAGGCGGACGAGCCGGGGTGGGAGGTGGATCCGGACGACGAGTGGGGAGTCGCCGTCATCACCACCGTGGGGCGGCAGTTGCGGCTGCGGCGGGAAGCGGTCGGGATGCGGGCTGCCGAGTTCGGGGTGGCGATGGGGTACGGGGAGGACCTGGTCTACAAGATCGAGGGTGGGAAGAGGATTCCCCGGCAGGAGTACCTGGACAAGGCCGACGAGGTGCTGCGCGCGGGTGGGCTCATCGCGGCGACGTGGGAGGACGTGAAGAAGGTCCGGTACCCGAAGAGCGTGCGGGCACTGGGCAAGCTGGAGGCCAAGGCGGTCGAGATTGCTCTGTACGAGTGTCACATCATCCCTGGGTTGTTGCAGACGCCTGAGCACGCGCGAGCCGTGATCGGGGCAGCGCAGCCGCCGTACTCTCCTGACGACGTGGAACGCATGGTGGCCGCTCGACTGGCCCGGCAGTCGGTCTTCAAGCGCTCACCTGCGCCAGCGCTCAGTTTCGTCCTGGAAGAGGGGGTCCTGCGGCGTCCCATTGGAGGCACAATGGCGTGGCGTCAGCAGCTTGAACGTCTGCTGGAGGTGGGGCGGTTGTACAACGTCGTGCTTCAGGTGATGCCGATGAATTGCAAGACCCACTCCGGCCTGGACGGTCGGATCGAACTGCTGAAGTTCCCGGACGGCACGGCCGTAGGTCGCTCCGATGGCGCGTTCAACGGCCGGCCGATCTCCGACCCCAAGCACCTGCGCATTCTTGAGCTGCGGTATGGCACCATCCGGGCTCAGGCGCTCTCGCCAGGGGAGTCGCTGGCCTTCATTGAGCAACTGCTGGGAGAAACATGATCCGCAAGACCACTGCCGGGGACGCCTCCGAGCTGGCGTGGTTCAAGAGCAGCTACAGCGGCGGCAACGACGGCAACTCCTGCGTTGAGCTCGCCGTCACCCCCGGCACCGTGCATGTCCGCGACTCCAAGAACACCGGAGGCCCTCAGCTCGCGCTCACGCGGGACGCGTGGAGGGGCTTCGTGGGCTATGCCTCGGAACGCTGACTCGGCAAGGCGTGCGAAGGGGTCCGGGAACAAGTCGTTCCCGGGCCCCTGTGCGCAGGCGGTGAGCCCTACTCGTCCGAGCCGCCGAAGCGCTCCTTGTAGGTCTCCAGGTCGTCGTCCGTGAGCTTGGCGAAGAGGACCGGGGGGACCGTGAACGGGGTGCCGGCGGGGACGGTGGTCAGGGAGGCCGCCTCGGCGGGGGTCACCCAGGTCGCCGTGTCGTCGTTCAGGGAGAACGCCGCGCGCATGGTTGCCGACGAGGTCGGGATGAACGGTTCCGAGACCACCGAATAGAGGTGGATCAGGTTCATCGCGGTGCGCAGGGTGAGGGCGGCGCCGTCCTTGTCGGTCTTGATCTCCAGCCAGGGCGACTTCTCCTCCAGGTAGGAGTTGCCCGCCGACCACAGGGCACGCAGGGAGGCCGCCGCCTTGCGGAACTGGATGGCCTCCATGTGCTCCTCGTACTCCGCGAGGAGGCGGGCGATCTCCTCGCCGAGCCGCGCCTCGGCCTCGCCCGGCTCGCCGCCCTGCGGGACCTCGTCGCCGAAGCGCTTGCGGGAGAAGGACAGCACCCGGTTGACGAAGTTGCCCAGGGTGTCCGCCAGGTCCTTGTTCACCGTGGCCGTGAAGTGCTCCCAGGTGAAGGACGAGTCGTCGGACTCCGGAGCGTTCGCCATCATGAAGTAGCGCCAGTAGTCGGCCGGGAGGATCTCCAGCGCGTCGTGCGTGAAGACACCGCGCCGCTGCGAGGTGGAGAACTTGCCGCCGTAGTAGTTGAGCCAGTTGAAGGCCTTGATGACGTCGACCTTCTTCCACGGCGAGCGGGTGCCCAGCTGGGTCGCCGGGAACATCACGCTGTGGAAGGGCACGTTGTCCTTGCCCATGAACTGCGTGTAGTGGACGTCCGCGTCCGACTCCCACCACCACGAGCGCCAGTCCCGGTTCTCCGGGTCCTGGTCCGCCCACTCCTTCGTGGCGCCGATGTACTCGATCGGGGCGTCGAACCAGACGTAGAAGACCTTGCCCTCGGCGGCCAGGTCCGGCCAGGTGTCGGCCGGGACCGGGACGCCCCAGTCCAGGTCACGCGTGATCGCGCGGTCGTGCAGGCCCTCGGTGAGCCACTTGCGGGCGATCGAGGAGGCCAGCACCGGCCAGTTGTCGGCGCGCTCGTCGACCCAGGCCTCGACCTCGCCGGCCAGTACGGACTGGAGGAGGAAGAGGTGCTTGGTCTCGCGGACCTCCAGGTCGCTGCTGCCGCTGATCGCGGAGCGCGGCTCGATCAGGTCGGTCGGGTCCAGGACCCGGGTGCAGTTCTCGCACTGGTCGCCGCGTGCCTTGTCGTAGCCGCAGTGCGGGCAGGTGCCGATGATGTACCGGTCGGGCAGGAAGCGGCCGTCGGTGTTGGAGTACACCTGGCGGATGGCCCGCTCCTCGATGAACCCGTTCGCCTTGAGCTCGCGGGCGATCTCCTGCGTGATCTCGCGGTTCTGCGGGGACGAGCTGCGGCCGAAGTAGTCGAACGCGAGCGAGAAGCCGTCGTAGACCGCCTTCTGCGCGTCGTGCGCCTGCGCGCAGAACTCGTCGACCGGGAGGCCCTGCTCCTTGGCCGCGAGCTCCGCCGGGGTGCCGTGCTCGTCGGTCGCGCAGATGTACAGCACGTCGTGGCCGCGCTGGCGCAGATAGCGGGAGTACACGTCCGCCGGGAGCATGGACCCCACCATGTTGCCCAGGTGCTTGATCCCGTTGATGTACGGAAGGGCGCTGGTGATG
This sequence comes from Streptomyces sp. NPDC087787, assembly GCF_044743035.1. Lineage (NCBI taxonomy): Bacteria > Bacillati > Actinomycetota > Actinomycetes > Kitasatosporales > Streptomycetaceae > Streptomyces > Streptomyces sp. NPDC087787. The sequence goes on along the minus strand of NZ_JBIUVQ010000005.1, from coordinate 75,553 downwards.
AGGTGTCGAGCCATCGCGGGCTGCTCCCAAGTCGCTACGTGGGGTGACGATCTCGTCGGGTGCGGGTCGTCTACGGAACCTTGAAATCGTAGCCGACACGGGTGGGCCGCCCGCTTCCCGTTTTAAGAGGTGGGAAGGGGCGGCCCTGGTGCGGTGCGGGTGCCGTGGGTTACGGGCGCGTGGTTCCGTGGGTCACGGGCGCGTGGTTACGTGGGTCACGGGCGCCAGTTGGCCAGTACGCCCTCGTAGAGCTCCTGGTCGGTCAGCTCGCGGGGGGTGGGGCCGGCGTGGAAGAAGGCCGCGGTGTCGGTCTTCAGCTTGCGGAGGTAGTCGAAGGCCTTGTTGTCGTGCTCGCCGAAGGCGACGAAGGAGAAGAAGACGGAGGGGTGCTTCTTCGCGGCGTCGGTGAGGGACTGGGTGGCGGGGGTCTTGGCGTCCGGCGCGCCGTCCGTCTGGAAGATCACCAGGGCGGGGGTCGCCGGGTCGTCGGCCGACTCCGCGCGGTGGGCCAGTACGGCGTCCACGGCGGCGTGGTAGCTCGTACGGCCCATGCGGCCGAGGGAGCCGTGCAGGTCGTCGACGCGGTTCTCGTGCTCGGCGAGGGTCAGCTCGCCGGTGCCGTCCACCTCCGTGGAGAAGAACACGACCTGGACCGACGCCTCGGGGTCGAGGTGGGCCGCGAGGGCGAGGGTCTGCTCGCCGAGGGCCTGCGCGGAGCCGTCCTTGTAGTACGGGCGCATGGAGGCGGAGCGGTCGAGGACGAGGTAGACCTTGGCGCGGGTTCCGGTGAGGTCGTACTTCGCGAGGGCGGATGCGGCGGCGTGGTAGGCGGTGGTGAGGGTGGGGGGGACGGTGGGGGCCGTGTTCTCCTCGGCGTCCGGCTGCGGCTCGGCTTCGGCCTCGGCCGCGGGCTCCGGCTCCGTGGTCGGCTGTTCGGCCTCGGCTTCGCCTTCGGCCGGGTCGTTCCCACCCGCACCACCCGTGCGGCTTTCGTTGTCGGGTGCCGTTGGCCCCTGCGGGGCTTCCTCGCCGTCGGCGGCTTGCGGAGCGTCCGCCTCGGGCTCCGGCGTCGGATCTTCGGCCACCGGCTCCGTGGTCGGTTCGGGCTCAGTTTCCGGCTGCTCGGCCGCGGGCTCCGGCTCCGTGGTCGGCTGTTCGGCCTCGGCTTCGCCTTCGGCCGGGTCGTTCCCACCCGCACCACCCGTGCGGCTTTCGTCGTCGGGTGCCGTTGGCCCCTGCGGGGCTTCCTCGCCGTCGGCGGCTTGCGGAGCGTCCGGCTCAGGCTCCGCCTCGGCCTGCGGCTCGGGCTCCGGCGCCGGCTGCTCGGCCACCGTTTCCGGGGCCGGTTCGGGGTCGGGCTCCGACTGCGGCTCCACGACTTCCGGTTCGGGAACCGGTGTCGGCTCCTCCGCCACCGGCTCCGGAGCCGGCTCGGGCTCCGACTCCGGCTCGGCAGCTGCCCGTTCGGGTTCCGGGGTCGCCTCCGGCTCCGGCTGCTCGGCGGCGGGGGCGGGCGTCGCCTCCGGCTCGGGCTCCGGCTGCTCGGCGGCGGGCGTCGGCTCGGGCTCCGACTTCTGCTTCGCAGCGGACGGTTCGGGTTCCGGGGTCGGTTCCTCCGCCGTCGGCTCCGGGGCCTTGGCTGCCGGTTCCTCCGTTGCGTCCGCGGGGGGCGCGGGCTTGGGGACCGTGATGTTGTCGAAGGCGGCCGAGACCAGTTCGTGCTCGTCGTCGCCGGACGGCTGGGCGGGGACCTTCGGTTCCGGCTGCAGGGCAGCGGTGGGTGCCGGCTTGTGGGCCGGAGCCTGTTCCGCACCCTCTGCCTCGGCCTTGGGCCCCTTGCGTGGTCGGCCGAACGCGTTCCGCAGGAGAGTGAGAATGCCCATGTGCGCAACCCTTCGTGAGTTGATGCCCGTCAATCCCTGGCCAGGACGGACACGTAAGGTTAGCGGCCCTCAGTGGTGATCTTGGGCAGGGGCAAGCACCCGGAGGCGGCTTCTGTCAATGCGCTCCTCGGCCGTCGTGCAGCGTGACGTCGACGAGCAGCGCGCGGTGGTCGGTGCCGGCGACGGCGAGGAAGCGGGCGCCGGTCGCGGAGAAGTCCCGTGAGACCAGCACATGGTCGATCTGGGCGCCGAGGGCGGGCGTGGTGCGGGACGGCCAGCTCGGGTCGCGTTCCGCGCCGGACAGCCGGGCCGCGTCACGCAGGCCGGTGTCGATGATGCGGCGGAAGGCCGCGTGGTCCTGGGAGGCGTTGAAGTCGCCGGCCAGCACGGTCGGCGTCGTACGGTCCGCCGCCGCGAAGGCCCGCAGCCGGGCGAGTTCCCGGTGCCAGAGCGCGACCTGGCCGGGCAGCGGCGGCATGGGGTGGGCGAGCTGGAGGCGCACCGCGTGCCCGCGCACGTCGGCGACCGCGCCCGGCATGCCCATCGTGCCGCGTACCCCGGCGGTGCCGCGCAGGGCGTAGCGGCTGAGGATCAGGGACCCCTCCGAGCCGTACGCCCGGACCGCCCGCCGGTAGGGGTAGTCGCCGCCGACCTCCCGGTCCAGCGTCGACTGGCAGGTGTACTCGCACTCCTCGACGAAGACGATGTCGGGCCGCTCTCGGCGGATGACCGGGACGAGGGCCGGGGCACCACGCCCGAACTGCACGTTCGAGGTCAGCACCCGAATCCCGGCCACGGCCGGGCCGGCCGGTGCGGAGACCTTGCCGTACGGCTCGATGTACCAGGCCAGCAGCCCGAGCAGCGCCACGCCCCACACCGCCCCCGTCCACCGGCGGCCGCGCAGCGTGAGCGCCAGGCCGAGCCCGGTGGGCACGAGCAGCCAGGGCAGGAAGGCGAGGAGCTGCGGTACGGGCGTGATGCCGTCGCTGTCGGCGATCCGGCATCCGACGACGACGCTCACCCCCGCGAACATCAGCCCGGCGCACCAGTTCGCGAACCGTCCCCCCTGCTTGATCACGCCGACGAGCCTACGGGGTCGGCACGGGACCCGGGTGTCCTGTGCGCGGGACCGGGCGCCGGGTCAGACGCGTACGCGCGGTGGCGGCTGCTCGGGGCGGCTCTGGGTGGTGGGGGCCGTGGACGCCCGGCGGCGGAAGGGCAGGCGCGGACGGCGGGTGAGCCAGGTCAGGGCGGCCACCGTCAGGCCGAGGGCGACGAGGATCCACGAGGCGGTGCGCAGGGTGGCGGTGAGGGCGTCGTAGACGGCGCCGACGGCCGGCTGGGAGACCTCGGCGGGCAGGTCGGCGAGGGTCAGGCTGCGTCCGACGGCGACGGCGAGGGCGAGCAGCGCCCCGCCCAGGGCGATGCCGAGCGCGGTGGCGGTCAGCGCACGACGGCGGCGGGCGGCCAGGGCGAGGCCGGCCACGGCGAACGCGACGGCCGCGATCGGCAGCCAGAAACCGGCGACTTCGAGCACGTGGAACCCCTTCCGCAGGCGGCCCAGCTGCTGGGCCGGAAGCAGGTCGACCTCGGTGTGCTGGACGGGGATGCGGTTCGCGAGCGGTACGTGGTCCTGGGCGAGCTGGGCCTTGACCTGGGCGGTGACGGGCGCGAGGTCGACGGTGACCGGGCGTTCGCGTCGGTCGCGTTCGTCGCGCAGGGCCCGCAGGACGGCGTCGTGGGCGGCCCGGTTGCCCTCGTTCCACACGGTGCGGAAGGCCTCGGTCCGGGTGAACGAGCGGACCGCGTCGTGCACGAAGGGGGTGATGGTGCCGCGGCGCACGTAGGCGTCCAGTTGGTGCCCGTACTCCTGGACGATCCCGTTCCCGACGGTGTCCGCGACGGCGTCGCGGACGTCCGGGTCGTCGGCGAGCGGCGCCATGGTGGTGACGTAGCGGCCGGTGTCGGAGAGCCCGTACGCCGCCCAGGCCGACAGCGCGCCGAACGGCACGAGCAGGCACGAGAGCGCGATGAGCACGGCCGACAGGCCGCTTCGCATACGTCGGGACACGTTCTCAGCCAAGGCCGTCGCCCGCCCCTCCGCGAGCGGAGGGGCGGCATTCGGGTGACCGGGAGAGGGCGGGCGGGCCGGCCGGGCGCCGGCCGGGGTGCGTCAGCGGGTCAGCGGGTCAACCGACGCGATGGCCCGCCGCGTCCTCGTGCGTGTAGAACCAGTAGAAGCAGAAGAGGCCCGCGACGATGCCGATCCCCAGGGACAGGCCCACCACCGACATGATCGCGTGGCCGCTCTGGCTGTAGAGGAAGCCGAACGCCACGCCGATGAAGGCGAACCACAGCGCGGCGTGCTGCTCCCGTCGCAACCGGGGGCCCACGACGAGGACGGCCGCCAGGAGCACGGCGAACACGATCGTGGTCACGAAGCCGAACAGCACGTTCCAGCCCGTGATCGGCCCGCCGTGGCGCCGGTCGGCCGCGGCCCAGTAGCCGTAGACGAGCCCCAGCGCGAGCGGTCCCGCCCACCGGCCGACGGCATGGGCGCGGGCGCTGAACAGGTCGGGCGGGCGGGTGGTGCGGGTGGTGATGCCGGACGCGGGTGCCACGTGAACCATGAGAGCGCTCCTCTCTCCTCGCCCCCCGCATACCAGAGCACACCGGGGAAGGGGCCCTGGCAAGTCGGTGGAGCCGTTAACGTGCTGGCGTAAGCGACCGACCGGATCACGACACGGGGGGACGATGCCCGGAACCGTGCTGCTGCTCGCGGCCGCGCCCGTGGGCAGGGGACGTCTGGTGGACGCCGCGTCCGTGCTGCCGGTGCTGGCCGCCGTGGCGCCCTCCGTGCTGTCCGGCACGGACACGGCGACCGTGGTGGAGCTCGCCGACCCGCTGGAGCCGCAGGCCGTGCTCACCCGGCTGCGCGCGGCCGCGGCGGCGCCCGGCCCGCTGACCGTGTTCGTCGCCGGACAGCTCCAGCTCGACCGCCGCCAGCGTCTGCTCCACCTGGCGCTCGCCCGCACCGCACCGGCGACCGTCCGCTACACGGCCCTGCCCTGGCACTGGCTGCGCGAGGAACTGCGGCTGCGCCCGGACGGCACGACCACGGTCGTGGCCGATCTGCACGCGGACGCCGAGAGCTGGGCGCTGCTGCGCGGGCGCCCCCTGGACTGCGGGCGCAACATCGCCCTGTACGGCCGGGTCGCACCGCCGCCGGCCCGGCGCACGGTGGCGGCACCGGCGTACATGAGGGCGGTGGCGACGATCCTGCGCAGCGGGCACCGGCCGCCGCCGGCGGAGCTGCACGAGCAGGCACTGTCGCGGCTCACCGAGGAGGACGGCCGCCCCGGCCTCGTGCTCACCGCGCCCGGCCCGGTGCCGGCCGACCCGCACACGGCCATCGCCGCCTGCGTGCGGTCCGGACGGCACGGTGACGCCGACGCGCTCGCCGCCCGCTGGGAGCGGGCCGCCGCCCTCGAGCACGGAGCGGCCTCCGAGGACGCGCTGCACTGGGCCGAGGTCCGCGCGGACCTGGCGATGCTCGCGGGCGACGCCGCCCGCAGCTGCCGGGCCTGGCTGACGGTGGCCGCCACGCGTCTGGACATGGGCCAGGCCGCCGACGCCGTGCCGGTCGAGACCGCCGTCGACCGCGCCCACCACCAGTGGGGGCTGATCCACGATCCCGGACGTGCCCGCGAACTCGGTTCGGTGCTCGCGGAGTTGCGCGGCCGGGTGCCGGGCCGCCGACAGGGCGCCCTTGACCATGTGCGCCGCCAGCTCAGCCAGTTGCAGGAACAGGCCTGACGCGGCTCTCGTACCCGGCTGCGGCTGCGGCTGCGGCTGCGGCGCGGACCCGGCCCCGGTCTCGCCGCGGACGGTACGGGTCCGGCGTGGCCGAAATGCGCCCTCCCGGGGAGTTGTGTCCCGCTGCCAGAATGATGAGTTATGGCTGAGGGGGATGGCGTGGCCGGCCGAGGTGTACGGGTCCGGCTGGACGGAAGTGCGAGCAGCAAGGACGTCGGCGCGCTGAAGGCGTGGCTGGAGCGGGAGAAACCGCTGGAGGAACTGGTCCGGCAGGGCCGGCTGCGGATCGACGAGCGGCCGCGCTCGGACGTGCCGCCCGGCCGCATGGGCGCCGGCATGGAGATCCTGCTGTTCCTGCTCGGCGCGGGCGCCGAAGCCGTGTTCGACGAGCTGGTGGCGCAGACCAGGCGGGCGGTGGCGGCCTGGCTGGAGAACCGCCGCCGGGTGGAGTCCGGCGACTCACCCGAGACCCACGTCGATCCGGTGCACCACGACGAGGGGTAGCCCCGTGGACCGTTTCGACCCGCGGGGGCGGGTGAACCGGGCGCTGCTGGTCGGTGTGGAGGAGTACGAGCACACGCAGCCGGACGATCCGGAGGGTGTGCCCGGCCAACTGCCTGCCGTCCGGCACAACCTGAGGCGGCTGGAGGGCGTGCTGCGCCGGGGCGGGATCTTCGGCGCGCGGAACGGCGACGGCGGGCGGGGGGACGACGGCGGGCAGGGGGACGGCGGCGGGCGGGACGGGATCACCGTCCTGCGCTCGCCGTCCCTGGACCAGTTCAGCGAGGCGCTGCGCACCGCCGCCCAGGACGCCGAGGGGCTGCTGCTGTGCTACTTCGCCGGGCACGGCGCCGTGCCGAGCGCGGGCAACGAGCTGTTCCTCCAGATGCGCAACGCGCGCGTGGTCGCCGGCGGCCGGGCCGTGTTCCCGGGCGCGGACGCGTTCACCGGGGTGCTCACCGTGCTCGCCGGGAGCCAGGCCGAGCGGATCGTGGTGATCCTCGACTGCTGCTACGCGGGTAACGCCGCCAAGGTGTGGCACGACTTCGCCGACCGCCGGCACCGGATCCTGCTGCTGATGAGCGTGCAGGCCAACCGGCTCATCGACTCGGGCGACGGCACGAGAGCCACCCCGTTCACCGAAGAACTCGTGCAACTCCTCGACATCGACGAGGAGTTGTCCTTTGTGGAGCTGTCCGACCAGCTGCGCGGGCAGATGGCCGAAGCGGGCCGCAGGACCCCGCTCGGGGACCTGTGGGAGCCGCAGTCCGCCGCCGAACCGGGTATGGACGTGCTGCTGACGGCGGGGGAGGAAGGGCGGGCGGACGGGCGGAAGGGCGAACAGGAAGACGGGCCGCAGGGCGGGCAGAAGGGCGAGCAGGAACAGGAGGACGGTCCGGGGCAGCCGTCCCTGACCCCGTCGGACCCGGCGCAGTCGTCCGAGGAGCCCGCGCCCTCGGCGCAGTCCTCCGAACAGCCGCCGCGCACCGAGCCGCCGGACGGGCGGTCCGGCTCCGAGCAGGCGGCGGGTACGGGGAGCCCGGTCCGCTTCCTGGTGGCCCTGCTCGCCGCGCTGCTCGCCCGGACGCGTGCCGTGATCGACTGGTTCGCCGGACTGCGCACCAGGACCCGGGTCGTGGTGAGCGCGCTGCTGGCGCTCGCGCTCGCCGCGCTCGGTGCCGGCGGCTACGAACTCGTCGGGCCCGGCGGTGGCCACTCCTGCGCGCCGCCGCTCGAACTGCGCCTGCTGACCGACCCCGACCTGGAACCGACGGTACGGGCCGCCGCGGACGCCTATCTGACCTCGCGGGCCAACACCACCGGGCACGGCTGCCGCCGCAGCGGCATCACCGTCTACAGCGCGGGCGCGACCGCCGCGGTCACCGCGCTGCGCCGGGAGAGCGACGCCTGGCAGGAACCCCGCGTGGAGGACACCAACCCGCAGCGGGACGTCGGGCCGCAGCCGGACGTGTGGATCCCCGCCTCGGGCACCGGGGCGGCCCGGGTCACCACCGACTGGACCACCCGCAGCTACGTCGAACTCCAGCCGGACGAGGGGCCGTTCGTGTACTCGCCCGTCGTGCTCGCCGTGCCGCAGGACCTCGCCGGGGCCCGACTCGACGAGCGCGTCGGGCTGCCGCTGTCCCGGCTGACCGCGAACCTGACGAAGCAGGACCGGAACGCCGGAGTGCTCCGGCCCGACCCGGAGTTCACCGACTCCGCGCTGCTGGCGACCATCGGCCTGTACGGCCCCGCCACCGACTCGCGCGCCGCCGAGCAGCGCGTGCGCCCCGCGGGACCGCCCTCGCCGACCGCCGCCGCGCTGCTGTGCGCGCTGCCGGCCGACCGCGCCGCGGACGGCCGCACCGCCGTGCTCGTGCCGGAGTTCCTGCTCAGGAGCGGGGTGGGCTGCGCGCGGAAGACCCGTGTGCCGCGGACCGCCGAGTACCCCGTCGACGTGCCGGCGCTGACGCCCACCTTCGTGCGGGTCCGCTGGGAGGGCGGCGACCTGGACGCGGCGGCGCGGGACGACGCCGTCGGCCGCTTCCGCACCTGGCTCACCGGAGAGGACGGCCTGGCCGCGTTCGCCGCCGCCGGCTTCCGGTCGGCGACGGAATCCGGCCACCGGCTGCTCGATGCGGACCACGTCGGCGTGGGCGTGCTGCGCGGCCCCAGCCCGCTGCCGGGCGCGGCCCGCCGGACGGCGATGGAGGAGGCCCTCACGCGGTACCGCAGCGCCCACGGCCCCGGCCGGGTCCTCTACCTGCTCGACAGCTCCGGTTCGATGAACACGCGGTGGCTGGGGCCCGGCGGCGGCCCCGGCATCCTGAAGCAGTCGTTGGGCGGGCTCGGCGCCCAGGACGACTACGGGGTGTGGGCGGTCCACGGCACCGGCGGCGACCGGTCCCACCAGGAGCTGCTTCCCTACGGGCACCACCGCCGCGCCGACGCCGAGCGCGTCGTCGACGCCGAGGCGCGGGTGCGCGACGCCGAGGCCGACCCGCACGCGGCGCTGCTCGACGCGCTGGACGACATGGCAGGGCGCGGCACCGACGACCAGCGGCCGCAGCTGATCGTCTACATCACCGACGACGAGGACAACAACCGGCTGACCGGCAAGAACCTGGACGAGGTGCTGGCCCGGGCGCGGAAGGCGAAGGTGCCGGTGGACATGGTGTCCCTGGTCAGCGGCTCCTGCGACGCGGACCGGCCGGACGCCCGGATCGCCGAGGCGAGCGGCGGCCGCTGCCTGGACGCGGGCGACGATCCCGGCCGGGGCCTGCGCGACGAGGTGGCCCGAGTGGGGACGGGGGAGCACTGATGGCACGACGACCGGCCGTGACGCTCGCCCGGCTGCTGGTGCTGCCGCTGCTCGCGGCCACCGCCTGCACCGGGGGCGGGCCACGGGACGGGCAGACGCCCGCCGCCGACGTGCCCGGGGACATCGTGGTGGCCAGCGGCCGGGACGTGACCGGCAAGAACGGCGTCCGCCAGCAGCTCATCGACGCCTGGAACCGGCAGCAGGAACAGCAGGACTCCGGCTACCACGCCCGGCTCGTGGAACTGCCCGGATCCGCCGACCAGCAGCGCAGCCAGCTGCTGGGCGCGCTCCAGTCGGGCAGCGCCCACTACGACGTGGTCAACCTGGACGTCACCTGGGTGCCGGAGTTCGCCGAGGCGGACCTGGTCAGGCGGCTGTCCGACGAGGCCGTCGACGACGACGTCATCAAGTCCGTGGCGGGCACCGCCCGCTGGAAGGACAAGGTGTACGCGGTGCCGTTCAACAGCGACGTCGGTCTGCTCTACTACCGGCGCGACTATCTGAGCCGGGCGGGCGTCCAGCGGACCGACCCGGACGCGATCCGCACCTGGCACGACCTGCTCGGGCTCGGCGACACCCTCGACTCGCGCCCGCCCAAGGGGTACGAGAAGCTCTGGACCACGCAACTGGCCGCCTACGAGGGCCGTACGGTCAACGCCGTGGAGGCGTTCGCCTCGGCGACCGACGACTTCGCGCTCACCGACGCCTCCGGCCGCTACACCGGCGATCTGCGGGAGCTGACCGACGGCATCGCGGAGCTGCGCCGGCGCACCGACAAGCCGTACACCCTGGACAGCGCCCTGGGCTCCGACGAGGCGTCCTCGCTCAGCGACTTCGAGAACGGCCGCACCGCCTTCCTGCGGCAGTGGCCGTACGCCTACGGCACGCTGCACCAGAGTTTCACCGAGCAGCAGCTCGGCGTGGCCCGGCTGCCCGGCAGGGCGGTGCTCGGCGGGCAGAACCTGGCGGTGACCCGGTCCTCGCAGCGGGCCGGGAAGGCGGCCGAGCTGATCACGTTCCTCACCAGCCCCCAGAGCGAACGCTGCCTGCTGGACGCGGGCTTCGCCGCCACCCGTACGTCGGCGTACACCGACGACCAGGTCCGCTGCGAGGCCTCCTCGGGCTCGGGCGGTTCGCCGTCGGCTTCGCCCACCGGCGAGAGCACCGACCGAGTGCCCCGTGACGCGGCCGGCCGTCCCGGCTATGCCCGCGGCATCCTGCTGCCCGCCCTCCAGCGGGCGGTCTCCCGCCCGCGCACCCCGCTCTACGGGGCGTTCACCCAGACCTTCACTGCCGAGCTGGGCGCCCTGTTCACCGACGATCCGCCCAGTGACGCGGTGCTGGCCGGCCGGCTGGACGAGGCGCTGAGCCGGGCGCTGCCGGGCTGAGCGCGAGCATGCGAGAGGCCGCCTCGGGCCGCTAGCGGCTCTGCACGGCCTGCGGGGCCGGGGCCGGGTCGGACGACGAGGCCACCGGTCCGGCGTTGGCCGCCGCGATCAGGGCGGCCACGGCTATGAGGGCCGCGCCGAATCCTCTGACGCAACGTGCGGAGAAGTGTCCTTGGCGCGCGACAGTGCGTCCGAGCACGGCAACCGACCTCGCAACGACAGTGATGGATTAAGCGCGTTTAACGCTGTCTCCAACGTAGGGGGTGGAAAGGCCGAACGGAAAGGCCGCCAGGGCGAGTTGGGGGCCACTGGGCGTAAGGTCCGGTGCTGACCCCTGGTCAGTCCTGCACGGCTCGTCACCAGGCGGCTTGCTGGCATGATGAAGCGCATGGCGAAGCGGGACGACCCGGAGACCATCGGGCGCAGGGTGCAGCGGCTACGGCGGGAACAGGGCCTGACCCAGCGGCAGTTGGCGGAGCCGGCGTACACCCCCGCGTACATCTCCACGCTTGAGGCGGGCCGGGTCCGGCCCTCCGACGATGCGCTCAGGCACGTCGCCGAGCGGCTCGGGGTCGCCTTCGACGAGCTCGCCACCGGACGCCCCGCCCATCTCGCCACCGACCTGCGTCTGAGGCTGACCGAGGCCCGGCGCACGCTCGCCACCGGGGAGTCCGAGAAGGCGGCCGAGCAGTACACCCGGCTGCTGGCGGAGGCCGAGGAGCACGAACTCGTCGACGTCCAGGCCGAGGCGCTGCTCGGGCTCGGCGAATGCGCTCTGGAGACCGGTGAGCTGGAGAGCGGCCGCCAGTTCTTCGAACGCTCGGAGCAGGCACTCGCCGACGCGCCGCTGCCCGCCCGCGTCCCCGCGCTGCGCGGCCGCGCCGTCTCCCACTACCTGGCGGGGGAGCTGCGGTACGCCGTCTACCTGATGGAGTCCACCCTCGACGAGCTCAACCGCGGCGGACTGCACGACCCGGACGCGCTGCTGCTGCTCTACGCCGGTGTCATCGGGCCGTACATGGACATGGGGGCGCACGCGCGGGCGGCCCAGGCCGCCGAGCTCGCGCTCGCGCTGGCCCCGCAGGCCGGCGATCCCGCGCTGGTGGCCCGGATGCACCGGTCGGTGGCGCGCACCCTGCTCGCCGAGGGCCGCATCGCCGAGGCCGACGCCTCGCTCGCCAAGGCCGCCGAGCTGTACCGGACCCTCCAACTGCGCACCGAACTCGCCAACTGCCACTGGATGCGCGGCTACGTCTGCGCCCAGAACGGCGAACTGAAGCTCGCGGAGAAGGAGTTGAGAGCCGCCCAGGCCATGCTGTCCGCCAAGCGGGCCGCGCTCTACACCAGCCAGGTCGCGGTCGAGCTGGCCGACGTCCTGCACCGGCGCGGCAAGTCGGAGGAGGCGGCCGAGCTGCTGCGGGACGTCCTCGGTGATCTCTCCCCCGAGCGGGGCGCCGTGCACGCCGCCGCCGCGCACCGGTTGCTCGGCATCATCGCCGAGGACGCCCGCGACACGGAGGCCGCCGAGGAGCACTACGTGCGGGCGCTGAGCCTGCTGGAGCGGGCGGGCGCCGCCGGTGACCTCGCCGACCTGTGCCGCCTCCTCGGCGACCTGCTGCGCCGCACCGGCCGTGTGGAGGCGGCCCTGGACGCCTACCGCACCGGCCTCGGCCACCGCACCGCTCCCGGCACCACGACCCTGGGCCCGGCCCCGGCGCAGCCGCCGCTGTGACAGCCGTGGCCTGGGCGGATCGCGTGATCCGGGGGCAATTTCCGGGCGGTTTCCCGGTGTGGGCCGGGGGTACCCGCCGCGTGCCCGGGCCGGGGACGCGCGTACGTGCGGTTCTCCTCGTTCGGCGTGTGCGGATGCGTCCGGTCCTGGCGAGGTGCGCGGACGGGTGACGACGGCCGCGCCGATGACGTGAGGAGGCGGTGGCCGTGCGGCCCAGGGACGACGGCCTCGGCGTCCCGGACGAGGAACCCGGCCGGGACGGCCCGGCCGGCCGGGGCGAAGGCCACCCGGAACGCTCCGGCGGGACGCCACGCGAACAGGGCCGTAGGGGAGGCCCGCTGGACGTCGCCGACGTGATCGCCGAGGGCGTGCGGGGCGTACCGGCCGCCGAGATCCCGCGCCGGCTGTGCGCGGTCGCGGTGGAACTGCTGCCGGTGACCGGCGCCAGCGTCTCGCTGCGCGGCAACGGCATGCCCGTGCGGATGGGCGCCAGCGACCCGGCGGCCGCCCGCCTGGCCGAGATCCAGGCCACCCTGGGCGACGGGCCCTCGCTGTACGCGGCCGAGGCCGGTGCGCCCGTGCTGGCCTCCGACCTGACCGCGGGCCGCGACGCCCGGCGCTGGCCGGTGTTCGCCCAGCAGGCGGCCGAGGCCGGCGTCCGGGCCGTGTACTCCGTTCCGCTGGGCGACGACGCCGTCTGCGTGGGCACGCTCGACCTCTACGGCGACGCCCCGCACGAGCTCAGCGGGCGGGAACTGCACACCGCGCGGCTGGTGGCCGGTGTGATGACACTGGCCCTGATGTCCCTGCCCGTGGCCGAGGACGACGACGCCCCCGCGGAGGCGTCCTGGCTGAACGCGGTCGCCGCCGAACAGGACGAGATCTACCAGGCCATCGGCATGATCATGGCCCAGCTCGGAGTCGGCGCCGACGAGGCGCTCGCGCTGCTGCGCGCCCACGCCTTCGCGGAGGGCCGCACGGCACTCGACGTGGCACACGAGGTGATCACGCACCGGATGAGATTCGACGAGGACTAGGGTCTTTCGTTCGGCGGCTCAGGCGTGGGCACGGGCCTTGCGGTGCACTGTCGTCAGGCGGTCCACGGCGTGCTGGACCGCCTGTTCGGTGGCGTTCCGCGCGGGCACGCCCAGGGCGCCGTTGGTGAGGACGATCGCGTCGTCGCCGACGCGTACCGTGGCGAGGTCCACGGTGAGCGTGTCCGCGGACGACTCGTCGGTGAGGGTGAGGCGCAGGCCCTGGCGGGCGTCGCCGGTCTCCGGCAGAGCGAGGTTCGCGACCCGTACGTCCAGGACGCCGGAGCTGGTGGTCCTGGCGGAGAAGTCCGCGCAGGTCTGCGGCATCGCCCTGAGCCACGCGAGGACGCGGTCCACGTCCGGGGCGTGCAGCGCGAGCACCTGGTGGCGCAGCTGGGCCTCGTTCGCGCCGTCGTCGTAGGCGGCCACCGCGTGCGCGCCCGAGGGGGCGCCGAAGGGTTCCTCGGTGTAGAGGGCGTCGAGGAGCCGCCCGCACTCGGAGCTGTCGGCCTGCGCCTTGAGCATGCCGTCCCGCCAGGTCGCCGCGCCCTGGGTCGGCGCCCACCCCGCTCCGAGGTCGGCCTGGGTCAGCAGCGCGGCCCGCGCCTGGTCCTGTGTGAGCGCCGCGGCCGGTGCCGCGGCGGCGGGGCCGGGCGGGCGGGTGGCCATCGGCGCGGGGGCGTGGACGGTCCGGGCGGACTGCCCGGTGGTGCAGGCGGCCCCGGCCAGCAGGGCGGCCGCGCAGAGCGCGGAAGCGGCCAGGACATGGGCCGGGGTACGGGACATGGAGGCCTCCAGACGGACGGGACCCGCACTGCGGACCTGGCGTCCGGGCGGCGGCGCTCCTCCCACGGCACCACCGGGCGGCCCCGGCCACCAGCGCGCCGGTCCGTCCGGGTGAGCGGCGCCGCCGGGGACGGGGGCGCGGTGGCCGGCCGGAGAAGCGACGATGGTGAAAGCCCCGTACGACGGACCACGGCGAGGCAACGTGCGACGAAGCCCGTACGACGGTGTCCGTGCGACGCCCGCGGCCGGGCGAGGCGGAACCGCACGGCGAGGCCCGCGAACAGACCCTGGTGGACGTGGCGTTGGGCATCGACGCCGAGCGGTGTGTCCGGCTGTACCTGGCCGCCGGCGAGGGCACCGGGGCACCGGGCCGACATGCGTGACGCCGGCCACCGTCGGCAAGCCGTGGTGGCCGGCGTCACGCGAGCCGTTGTGCGGGGATCAGGAGGACTGCTTCGCCGCCCGGCGCCGGGTGACGACGACGAGCGCCGCGCCGCCCGCCAGCAGCACCGCGGCGCTGCCCGCGATGAGGCCGGTGTTGCTGCCGCCGCCGGTCTCGGCGAGGTCGCCGCTGCCGCCGTTCGGGGCGGGGGCCGGCGCGGTGGTGGACTCGGAGGCCGACGGGGCCGGGGCCTCGTCCGACGGCGTCGCCGGGGCCGACGACGGGCTCTCCGTCTCGGCGGGGCTCTGCGTGGCCGGAGTCGTCGGCTCCTCGGCCGGGGACGACGGCTCGGAGGACTCGGACTCGGACTCGGACGGGGCCGGCGTGGACGGCGTGGCCGGGGGCTGCTCCTCGGCGGCCGTGCAGTCCTTGGTGCCGCCGTTCCAGGCCGCGATCAGCTTGTCCTTGATGACCGGGCGGTCCGGGCCCTTGGGCAGGTCGCCGTGCTCGAAGCCGTCGTTCGCGTCCTTCTTGCCGTCGAACTTGACCGCGCCGCGGTACAGGTCGACCTGGGCGAAGCAGCCCGCGTCCGGGACGGCGATGTCGAGGGAGTCGGTCTGGCCCCGCTTGACCGTCACCGTGTCGAAGTCGACGAACACCTGCTCGCCGGAGCTGGCGAAGGTCGCGCCGTGGGCGAGGTAGGAGGCCAGGGAGGCGGTGCAGGTCGTGGCGTCGCGGGCGGTGCGGACCTTGACGTGGACCTTGCCGTCCTCGGTGGGCCGCAGGTTCTGGTCGTCGACCTTGACAGCGTCGAAGAAGTTCTTGCCGTCCAGCGAGAACTGGCAGCGGTCGCTCTCGGTGACCGTGCCGGCGCCGGTGCCGGGCTGGTAGCGGCCGCCGTCCTTCCAGCCCTCGCCACCGGGCGCGCTGTGCGCCCAGGCACCGGAGGCGGCGGCGACGGAGGCCGCACACAGGGCGAGCGTGGCGACGCCCGTTCCCAGCAGGCGGGCGGCGGAGACACGACTGGCTATGGACATACGGATCCCATCTTGCTCGTGCGCGAGGTGGCTGGTCGCGGGGCAATGGCACGGACCGGGACGGGCCGACGGAAGGCCGAAGAGGACAGCGGGCCCATCGGTCACATGCGCCACAGTGTGAGGTCATGCTCGTGCGTGCGACTGAGCCTGTCAATCTGCCGGGCCACAAAGGGACTTCACGCCTTCATCACACTTGTGTCACATAGGGGGCGACTCGTTCCGTCGTGCGGCCGGTGTTCGCTTTTCGGGCCATGTGGACAGACTTACAGAGTTGTGGACAGAGCTCCCGTCTCGCCCGCAGTCATCCGTACCTCCGCGTACGCACCGAAGAGGAGACCGCGTGACCGATCACTCCACCACGCACGACTCCCCGCAGGACACCGCGTCCGACCTGTCGTCCAGGAACCCGGACTGGTGGCGGCAGGCCGTCGTCCACCAGGTCTACCCCCGCAGCTTCGCCGACTCCGACGGGGACGGGCTCGGCGACCTCCGCGGCGTCACCGGGCGGCTGCCGCACCTCGCCGCCCTCGGCGTGGACGCCGTGTGGCTCAGCCCCTTCTACCCCTCCGAGCTGGCCGACGGCGGCTACGACATCGCCGACCACCGCGACGTCGACCCGCGCCTGGGCACCCTGGACGACTTCGCCGCCCTGACCGCCGAGGCGCACCGCCTGGGCCTGAAGGTGATCGTGGACCTCGTCCCCAACCACACCTCCCGCCTGCACCCCTGGTTCCAGGAGGCGCTGCGGGCCGGCCCCGGATCCCCGGCCCGCGACCGCTACGTGTTCCGCGACGGCCGCGGCGCGCACGGCGAACTCCCGCCCACCGACTGGTTGTCCGTCTTCGGTGGCAGCGCCTGGCGGCGGGTGCCGGACGGGCAGTGGTACCTGCACCTGTTCGCGCCCGAGCAGCCGGACCTCAACTGGGACAGCGAGGAGGTGCGCGCCGACTTCCGCACCACGCTGCGGTTCTGGGCCGACCGCGGGGTGGACGGCTTCCGCGTCGACGTGGCGCACGCCCTCGCCAAGGACCTCGACGAGCCGCTGCGGGACGTCGGTGACATCGGCGCCACCGGCGAGGGCGCGCTGCTGCTCGTGCCGCCCGGCAGCCATCCGTACTACGACCGGGACGAGGTGCACGAGATCTACCGCGACTGGCGGCGGATCCTCGACTCCTACTCACCGCCGCGCACGGCGGTCGCCGAGGCCTGGGTGCCGGGCGCCCGGCGCGCGCTGTACGCCCGGCCCGACGAACTGGGCCAGGCCTTCAACTTCGAGTACCTGCAAGCCGGATGGGACGCCGAGCAACTGCGGCAGGTCATCACCGAGTCCCTGGCCACCGCGCGGGCCGCGGGCGCTTCGGCCACCTGGGTGCTGTCCAACCACGACGTCGTACGGCACACCTCGCGCCTGATGCTCCCGCCCGGCACCGACGAGAACGCCTGGCTGCTGTCCGGCGGCCGCGTCCCGGCCGTCGACGAGGCCGCGGGACTGCGGCGCGCCCGCGCGGCGACGCTGCTGATGCTGGCGCTGCCCGGCTCCGCCTACCTCTACCAGGGCGAGGAGCTGGGGCTGCCGGAGGTCGCCGACCTGCCCGCCGAGGTGCTCCAGGACCCGGTGTGGGAGCAGACCGGCCACGCCCGCAAGGGCCGCGACGGCTGCCGGGTGCCGCTGCCGTGGACCAGCACCGGACCGTCGCACGGCTTCGGGCCCGGCGCCGCCTGGCTGCCGCAGCCTCCGGGGTTCGCCGCGTACGCCGTCGAGGCGCAGGACGGGGTGGAGGGCTCGACCCTGGAGCTGTACCGCTCGGCGCTGCGGCTGCGCCGCAAGCTGCTGGAGGGTGAGTCGCTGACCTGGGTGGAGGACGGCCCGGCCGGGGTGCTGGCGTTCGTCCGCTCCGGCGGCCGGCGGTGCGTCACCAACCTGTCGGACCGTGCCGTGCCGCTGCCGCCGGGGGAGGTGCTGCTGAGCAGTTCGCCCCTGACGGGGCGCCGGCTGGACCCGGACACCACCGTGTGGCTCGCTTAGGGCCTCTCGTTCGGACCATTCCGGCTCGCGGGGCGCGGGTCCCCGCGCGCGGGCTTCCTCCCGCGCGCGGGTTCCGGCTCAGCCCGCCGCCGGGCTGGGGCTCGGGTCGCCGGGCAGCACGAGCGGGCTCGACGTGGCGTTCGGCGGCGGGGTGAGCACGACCTCGGGCTGTCCGCCGGAGGGGGGCGGCGGGGTCAGGTCCGAGTTGGGCAGCTTGGGCGGGGTCGTCTGCATGAAGAGCACCTGGTCGAAGTTGACCAGGCCGGTGTCCTCCATGACCGTGATGTGGTCCAGGACGGTGGCGTTGGCCTGGTTGGCGAGCTCGCGGACCAGGTCGTTCTTGGTGGTGGAGCGGATCTTCGCGATGGTGTTGAAGATCGCGCCGTGCGTCACGCGCAGGATGTTGGCCATGTCGGAGTCGAACTGCTTGCCGTCGTCCCCGGCGAGCTGGGTGACGAAGCCTTGCTGCTGGGGGCTGGCCACGTTCGGCAGCGTGATGTTGAGCAGGGGCGCGATCCTGCGGCAGCTCACGTCCAGCGCCGCGTGCCCGTCGATCAGGTGCTCGCCGGCCCTGACGACCTCCTTGGTGGTCCCCTTCTTCACCGCCATCTCGCCCACGGGGTACTCCCACAGCCCGGCCGCGCGCACCTTGACCACGAAGTCCCGGTCCGCCTCCGTCAGCGGACCCCACTGGGTCTGGGAGATGACCCGGGAGCCGTCGCTGGAGACCTTCTCCAGGCCCAGCATGCTCGGGTAGGCGAGCGCGACCAGGGTCAGACTGAGTGCCCCGCCCACGAAAAGAGTTCCCGTCGCGTTCCGCGAAAAGCGCACCGTGCCTCCTGCCCGGTCAAGGTCCCGCCGTGGGCGGTTCGAACACCCACATGTACGGGCCGGGAAGCCCGAAGAACCTTTTGATTCGGTAAAAAATATCGAACACGACGTGAGGCTGCTCACGCGGGTGAGAAGTTCGCCCCGCCCTGCTGGCAGTCGCGTCCAAGTCATCTTTCATACATCAGGGTTGACGGAACGTTGACCCGTTGGGGGGGAGAGCTCTGGCGAAAGCTCGCACTACCGGCAGCGCCTGCCCGGCGGCCGGCTCGACGGCAAGGTCGTGCAGCCCCCGCGCCAGAACCTCGTCGAGGCCCTGGGCATCTGGTTGGCCTGACCCCGGCAGCGGCACGCCGGCACGAGGCGGTGGCGGTAAGCGAACCGCGGGGTACGGGTACCCGCCCCTCCGTGGCACCCGCGCGGCCCCGCGGGGTGCCCGCCGTACCTACCAGGAGGAGCCAGGAGGAGGACGACATGACCGACACCCGTACCGTGGGCGTCCTGGGCACCGGGATCATGGGCTCCGCGATGGCCCGCAACCTCGCGAAGGCCGGACACACCGTCCGGGTGTGGAACCGGACCCGGGCCAAGGCCGAGCCCCTGGCCGCCGACGGCGCGCACGTCGCCAGCACCCCCGCCGAGGCGGTGCGCGACGCCGACGTGGTCCTGACGATGCTCTACGACGGCGGCACGGTGCTCCGGGTCATGCGCGAGGCCGCCCCCGCGCTGGGCCGGGGCACGGTCTGGGCGCAGTCGACCACCGTCGGCCTGGAGGCGGCCGGCGAGCTGGCCGCCCTCGCCGACGAGCACGGCCTGGTCCTCTACGACGCCCCGGTGCTCGGTACCCGGCAGCCCGCCGAGGCGGGCCGGCTGACCGTGCTGGCGGCGGGGCCCGCCGAGGGCCGGGAGACGGTGAGGCCGGTGTTCGAGGCGGTCGGCTCCCGCACGGTGTGGACCGGCGAGGACGCCGCGGCGGCCACCGCCACCCGGCTGAAGCTGGTGGCCAACAGCTGGGTCGTCGCGGCCACCGCGGCGACCGGGGAGACGCTCGCCCTGGCCAAGGGGCTCGGCGTGGACCCCCAGGGCTTCTTCGACCTCATCGCCGACGGCCCGCTCGACATGGGATACCTGCGCGACAAGGCCGGCATCATCCTCGACGACGCGTACCTGCCCCCGAGCTTCGCGGTGGCCACCGCGGAGAAGGACGCCCGCCTGATCGTCCAGGCGGGCGAGGCCCACGGCGTCCGCCTCGACGTGGCCGCCGCGAGCGCCGAACGCTTCGCCCGCGCCGCCGCACGGGGCCACGCCGGCGAGGACATGGCCGCGGCGTACTTCGCCAGCTTCGACGACTCCGGAGAGTCCTAGCCCAGGCAGACCACGAGCAGGCAGAGGTGGGACGGCGACGTGGGTGTGTTCGTGGGGCTCGTCTGCGGGGTCTGCTGGGTGGTGCCGTCGGACGCGGTGGACCCGGGCGCCGTCCGCTGGGTCGCCGTCGAGGAGGACCGGGAGGCCGACTGGCCGGACTGGGCCGGCCGGTCCGCCGGAACCGACTGGGCCGACTGGGCCGACCGGTCGGCGGAGGCGGAGTTGCCGGCGTCCGGTGCCGTGGCGCCCTCCTGCGGGGCGGACTGCTCCGTCCGGGCCGGCGCCGCGGACACGTCGGAGGGTTCCGACGGGGCCTGCGCCGTACGGGGAACGGCGGCGTCCGGGCGTACGTCCTGCGGCGTGGTGCCGCGCGGCGCCGACCGTTGGTGCCGGGAACCGGCCGCGGGTGAGGTCTGCCGGGCGTCCGAGGGCGTCGCGGCCGGGTCGCCGGGCTGCGCCGGCCGGCTGTCACCGACGGTGCCCGTGTGCGGGGCCTCCGGTGCCGGGGCCGCCTGCGTGCGGTCGGTGGAGTGCCGGTCCATCGAGGCGACGGTCAGGCCGCCCCCGACGAGGGCGACGGCGGTGGCCACCAGGGCCCTGCGCTGGGTCTTCTTCCAGCGGGCCAGCTGGCGGCGCCGCGCCGCCCGCCCGGGCCGCTGCCGTGAGGGCGCGTCCGACACGTCGGCGGGGAGGCCGGTGGGCGTGCCGCCGGGGACATCGGCGGGGTTGCCGACGGGCGCGAGGCCCGGGGCGGAGCCCGCGGCCCCGCCCGCCGCGACGCCGGCTCCGAGAGCCGTCGCGGGAACGGCCGCGGCGCCGGCCGCTGTATCGGCCGCGGTTTCGGTCGCTGTATCGGTCGTGAGGGGCGCCGTGACGTCCGGTGCTATGTCCG
Source organism: Streptomyces sp. NPDC087787 (assembly GCF_044743035.1). Lineage (NCBI taxonomy): Bacteria > Bacillati > Actinomycetota > Actinomycetes > Kitasatosporales > Streptomycetaceae > Streptomyces > Streptomyces sp. NPDC087787. Next base: position 55,062 of record NZ_JBIUVQ010000005.1, on the reverse strand, counting down.
GTGCGTACGCACCGCAACCGGGGCACACCAGGGCGCCGTTGAGGTGCCTACGGCACGTGGAGCAGTAGTCCATCCGGTCTTCCTGACTAGGCCTGCCGAGCGGCCAGTCACGCTAACAAGGCCCGCGACGGACTGTGTGCAGCCTGTGTGACGCTCCTGCGCGGATTCCCGGCACCCCGACCCGGCCGGGCCGTCAGGCCCGGTCGGTGAGCTCGTCGGCGTACACCTGCGACAGCGGCTGCGGACCCACGTACTGCTGGCAGTTGCACTGCCCCGGCTCGAAGCGCAGCGGCTTCTTGTTCTCGTCCCAGGCCGTCGGCACCTCGACGCGCTCGTGGCACCGGCCGCTCTTGTCGTGCTTGGCCAGATGATGGGTGCACCCGCACACCGGCTCCGGCGGCTTGTGCGCCGCCTCGACGGCCAGCCGCTCCGCCTTCGCCGCCTCCATCAGTTCGAGCTTGCGCTCGTGCCGGTTGCGCAGCGCGGTGCGGATGTTGTCCCCGAGCCAGGCGAAACCGCCGGTCCAGAAGACGATCAGCACCCACCAGATCCAGCCCATCGGCGTCACCCTTCCCCCGTGGAGTTCCTCGTGATTTTAGGAGGAATCCCGGATGTTCGCGCCTGGCAGGGCCGGGTGGCGTCGCGGACGCGGCGGCCGGGGGTGCGGATACGGGACTGTCGGCGCGGCTGCCGGTGCACCCGCGCCTGCCGGGGCAGCCGCCGGAGCCGGGATCCGCCGCCACGGGACCAGTACAGCAGCCCGGCGCGGCAGCCATCCAGGGCCGCGGCCGTGGAAGAGCGCGAGGACGACCGCCGCGGCCACCGCGATCAGGTGTTCGCGCCCGGCCAGGTTGGGCTTGACCACCGACTCCACCACCATCGAGCCGCCGGTCAGGAGGAACACGACGGGGGCGCGCCGCACCACGGACAGGTAGGTGAACAGCCCCACCACGGCGGCCGAAGGCCCGGTGTCGAGGATCCGGCCGGTCTCGGGCGGCAGCCCCAGCCCCCACCAGCCGGGCCCGATCGCGATCATGAGCCGCACGGTGAGGGTGCCGGCCAGGGTGGTCGCGTACGAGATGAACAGCGTCCGGCCGCGGCCCAGGGTGAGTTCGGCCAGCGCGAAGGCGAGGAACAGCTGGGTGATGCCGGCCCACACCGGCAGGTCGAGCGCCGGGACGTACAGGGACACCGGGGTGCGCAGCAGGGCCAGCCACAGCGGCAGGTCGGCCTGGACGCCGCCGGCGATCCGTACCACCGCCTCCCCGGCCGGCCGCTGCGCCACCGCGTGGAAGAGGACCACGCCGAAGGCCGCCACGAAGGCCAGCACCAGCCCGGACAGCCCCCGGTGCGCCAACCGCCGTACGGGGTCGACGACGATGCCGTGCCACTCGGCGCGCAGCGTCCGCACGGTGAACCGCGCGAACCGCACCGCCACATCACGCACCCGCACCGGTGCGTCGCCCGCCGGTCTGCCGCCCCTCGCCGCGCCGTTCGCCGGTGGGCCGTCCGGTGGCCGGACGGCCCACCGGCCGCGGTCCCGCCGCCCGGCGTCCCCCCGTCCCCCCGGACGCTCCGGACGCTCCGGCCATTCCCTCGTCTTCCTCGTGTCCCTCACACCGCTGTGCTGCTGCACCGCTGTCCGGCTCCTTAGCAGTTCCCCCACCTCGTGCGCACAACCGTATGGACCGTAATTCAGGCCGCCGCGTTGCCACAGACGGCCTCACAGCGGCGGCAGGGGCCGCGGCGGGGAGCGTCGCGCGGTGGTGGCGTCGCGCGGGGGCGGCGGGTTCGGGGGACGGATCAGCCGGCGCGCTGCTGGCAGGGCACGCAGCAGCGCGCGTACGGCAGGATCTCCAGGCGCTCCACCGGGATGGGCTTGGCGCAGTCCTCGCAGTTCCCGTAGGAGCCGCCGTCCAGCCGCGCGAAGGCGGCCTCGATGTCCTTCAGCGCTTGCTTCAGGGCGTTCTTCTGCGCGGTCAGGAGGTCGTCGGCCTCCTGACCGCCGTCCTCGCTCTCCTGGACGGCCCGCAGTTGGGCGAGGCGGGAGTTGCGCTCGTGTTCGAGGCGCTGCCGGGCATCGTGCGCGCTCAGGCGCTCGGCCGCGGAGGCACTGCTGGTGGTCTCCCACGACATCGGCGATACGGTCCCTTCTGGCAAAAGAGCCGGTGACGAGGGGGGCCGCGGTGACGTACGGCCCCCCTCCTGACCTTCCAGCGTGGCCGCGCGCGGAAGCGGCGGCCATCGGTCGCAGTACCCATTTCCGGCGGGCGGCGGGGTGCACCGCCGCCCGCCGTCCGGGCCTCAGACCCGCGCCGCCGGTGCGGCGCGCTGTGCGGACCTGCCACCGCTCGAGCCACTGCCCGAGCCGCCGCCCGGACCGCGGCGCCGGCCGCCGCCGCGCTCGTGGCGGTGCAGCTCGATGGCGAGCGGGGACGCGGTGAACACCGAGGAGTAGGTGCCGACCACGAGCCCGATGAGGAGGGCGAGCGCGAAGTCGGTCAGCGAGTCCCCGCCGAAGACCGTCAGGGAGACCAGGATCAGCAAGGCGCCCATGCCCGTGTTGATCGTGCGGGGCAGCGTCTGCAGGATTCCCTGGTTGGTGATCTGCTCCAGCGGTGTCTTGCGGTCGCGTCCGAGCAGTTCCCGGATGCGGTCGAACAGGACCACCGAGTCGTTGACCGAGTAGCCGATGACGGTGAGCAGGGAAGCCAGGAACACACCGTCGATGGGCTTGCCGAGCCATGCGAAGACGCCGACGAGGATGACCACGTCGTGCGCGAGCGCGGCGACCGCCGCGGTGCCGAACAGCCAGCGGAAGCGGGCCGCGAGGTAGAGCAACTGGGCCCCGAGGGCGACGCCGAGGGCGATGAGCGCGTTGCGGCGCAGTTCCTCGCCCAGGCTCGGGCCGATCAGCTCGTCACGGACCTTCTCGGTCTTGCCGCCGAGTTCGCTGATGGTCCCGGTGACCTTGGCGGCCTCGGCGTCGGTCAGGTCCTCGGTGCGCACGGTCAGGCCGTTGTCGTTGGACGACTGCACGAGCGCGCCGGGGAAGCCCGCGTCGGCGAGGGCGGTACGGGCCCGGTCGGGGTTCACGGGCGTCGTGGTCGTGTACTCGATCAGCCGGCCGCCGGTGAACTCCAGGCCGAAGTTCAGGCCCCGGGCCGCGATGCCCGAGCCGGCGAGCACCAGCAGGACCGCGGAGACGGCCAGCCAGCGACGCGGGTGGCTCATCAGGTCCGGGCTGCGGCGCATGACCAGATCGCGGACCCGCCCGGTGGTCGCCAGGCCGGTGAACAGGTGGCGCCGGCGCACCCAGGCACGGTCCACGGCGAACTCGGCGAGCACCCGGGTGATCACCAGCGCGCTGATCATGGACGCGGCGACACCGATGGCGAGGGTGACGGCGAAGCCGCGCACCGGGCCGGTGGAAAGGAAGAACAGCAGTCCGGCCGCGATCAGCGTGGTGATGTTGGAGTCGGCGATCGCGCTGAAGGCGTTGCGGAATCCGGCGGTGAGGGCCGAGCGCGGGCTCGGCCGGTGCATGCCGGCGTACTCCTCACGCGCTCGTTCGAAGACGAGCACGTTGGCGTCCACGGCCATGCCGATCGCCAGGACGAAACCGGCCAGGCCCGGCAGGGTCAGGGTGGCGCCCAGGGCGGCCAGGGCGGCGTAGGAGATCAGTCCGTAGCAGAGCAGGGCCACGGCCGCGAGGAAGCCCGTGAGGCGGTAGACGGTGACGATGAACAGGATCGTCAGGGCGGTGCCGATCACCGCGGCCCAGGCGGTGGCCTCGATGGCGCTGGCGCCGAGGGTGGGGCCGATGGTGTGCTGCTCGACCGTCTCGACCGGTACGGGCAGGGCGCCGCCGTTGATGAGCAGCGCCAGCTCGCGGGCCTCGGCGTCGTCGAAGGAGCCGGTGATCTGCGTGGAGCCGTCGGCGATGCCCGTGCCGCAGGCGACGGACGGGGCGACCTGCGGGGAGGAGATGATCCGGTCGTCGAGCACGATGGCGACCCGGCGCGCGGGGTCGCCGACCTGGCGGCAGGCGGCCTCACTGGTCAGCTTGGCCCATGCGGACCGGCCCGCCTTGTCGAAGTCGACGGTGACGGTCCAGCCGGCGCCCGTCTCCTGCTCGAAGCGTGCCTGGGCGCCCTTGACGTCCCTGCCGGTCATGGCGCTGTCCTGGAGGCGCAGCTTCTGCCCGGACTCGTCGGGCAGCACGAGCTCCTTGGACGCCTCGGGTTCCTTCGAGGCCTCGGGCTTCTTCGAGGCCTCGGGCTCGGACTTGGCGGGGTCCTCGGCGCTGTCGGCGACGCCGACCACCGGGTGGAAGGTCAGCTGGGCGGTACGGCCGAGCACGTCGGCCGCCTTCTTCGGGTCCTGTACGCCGGGCAGCTCGACGATGATCCGGTTGCTGCCGGAGCGGACGAGGGTCGGTTCGGCGACGCCGAGCGCGTCGACCCGGCCGCGCAGCACTTCCAGGGCGCGGTCGGTCGCCTCGCGGTCGGCCTTGGTGGTCGCGGTGGAGCGGGTCTCCAGGACGATCTGGGTGCCGCCCCGCAGGTCGAGCCCGAGTCGTACGGGAACGGTGGCGGTGATGTACACGGACAGGGCGATCACGGCGAGGGCGAACAGCGCTCTCCACCTAGATGTGCGTTTGGTGTGCTTCGTGCGTGTCTTGGGGGTCAACGGAGGCCTCCGGCAGGCACGCCGCGACTGCGGCCGACGCGGTCACGGCGGTCGAGGGACGAAAGGGGGACGTCAGATGCCGAAGGCCCGCGGCGGCGCCCGGCCGCCGTCCTGCACCACGTGCACCGTGCGGGCGGCCACGGTCACCGGGACGGGACGCGTCCGTCCGGGTGCGGGGAGGGGAACGTCCGTGACGTCCTCGGTGGTGGCGAACTGCCCGTGCGCGACGGGCCGGTCCCCGTGGAACTCCTGCCGGGTCCCGTCCTGCGCCGAGCACACGACGGTGCACCCCTGCCCGGCGTGCGGAGCGTCCACGTGACGCTCGTCGGTGCCGGGACGGCCGTCGCCGGGCGCGGAGCCGGAGTGCTGTCCGGGCTCGAGGTCCGCGACGGAGGCGGCCGCGACGGGGGCGGGCAGTGGCGGCGGGCTGCCGGTGGTGAAGACCGCCAGGAGGGCGAGCAGCGCGGCCGTCAGGAAGGCCAGGGCACGGGAGGCGGGGTCGGTGCTCGGCGCTGGGTGCATGCACCGTCCCCTTTCGTGTGGCACTCGTGAGCGGACGCGGATGTCGTACCCGGGACCCCGGCCGGGGAGTGGACAGCCGGGACCCCGGGGGGTCGTGGGCGGGCGGTCAGGGCTCGATCAGACCGGCCCGGATGGCGTAGCGGGTGAGCTCCAGGCGGTCGCGCAGCCCGAGCTTCTGGAGCAGGTTGGCGCGGTGCCGCTGGACGGTCTTGATGCTGATGAAGAGGATCTCGCCGATCTCCTTCGAGGAGTGCCCCTCCGCGACCAGCTTCAGGACCTCCTCCTCGCGGGGTGTCAGAACCTGGTCCGGGGTCTCCTCGCCGTGGCGGACCCGGTCCAGGTAGTTGCGGATCAGCGCGGTCACCGCGCCCGGGTACAGGAACGGCTCGTCCCGCATCGCCGCCCGGCAGGCGGCGACGAGGTCCTGGTCGGCGACGGACTTGAGCACGTACCCGCTGGCACCGGCCTTGAGCGCCTGGAAGAAGTACTGCTCGTTGTCGTGCATGGTGAGCATCAGGATCCGCAGGTCCGGCTTGAGCGCGATCAGTTCGCGGGTGGCCTGGAGGCCGGTCAGCCGCGGCATCGCGATGTCCAGCACGGCCAGGTCGATGTCGTGGGTGCGGGCCATCTCGATGGCCTCCGCGCCGTCACCGGCCTCGGCGACCACCTCCAGGTCCGGTTCCTGGTCGAGGATGAGCCGCACTCCCCGGCGTACCAGCGCGTGGTCGTCGGCGAGCAGGATGCGGATCGTGGTCGGGTCGGACATGATCAGCTCTGCTTCCTGGGGACGACGGGCGCGGTGAGCCGGACCTCGGTTCCGGCCGTGGGGGCGGGGGCGATGTCGAGGCCGGCCCCGATGAGCAGGGCCCGCTCGCGCATGCCGCGTATGCCGGCGCCTTCGTGCGCCGCCTTGATGCCGCGCCCGTCGTCGGTGATGGCCAGCTCCACGGCGCCGTCGGTGTGCCGCAGGCTGACCTCGATCCGTTCGGCGTCCGCGTGCCGGGCCACGTTGGTCAGGCTCTCCTGGGCGACACGGTAGAGGACCAGCTCCGTCTCCGGTTCCAGGGCGGGCAGGTCGGCGTCGAAGCGGCGCACCACCTGCAGCCCGGTGTGGGTGGCGAAATCGGTGGTCAGCGAGGTCAGCGCGGCGACCAGACCGAGGTCGTCGAGGACGCCGGGCCGCAGCCGGCGTACCAGCCGGCGGACCTCGTCCAGGCTTCCCCGGGTGATCTCCTGCGCCTGGTGCAGCTCGTCGCGCAGCGGCGCGTCCGCCTCGTCCGCGGCCCGCTTGAGCGCGAGCAGGATCGCGGTCATGCTCTGGCCCACCTCGTCGTGCAGTTCCTGCGCGATACGGCGCCGCTCGGCCTCCTGGGCGAGCAGGACCCGGGCGCTGCTCGTCGCCCGCTCGTTCTCCAGCCGGTCGAGCATGGCGTTGAACGTGCGGATGAGCTCCGCCACCTCGCCGCCGCCCTGCTCGGGCAGCCGCTGGCCGGGGCGCAGCAGGTCCACGGTGGTCATCAGCTTCGTCACCCGGTCCAGGGGGGCCAGCCCCAAGCGCAGCAGGGCGGCGTTGGCGACCAGCATGACGGCCAGGCCGCCCACCAGGATGACGGCCTCGGTCAGCACGACCGGCACCGAAACGGTCACCGGGGCCCACAGCAGCAGTGCGGTGGCCGAGCCCAGCACCACGGCGTTGAGCCCGAAGATCCGCCAGAACAGGGACACCAGGGTCACGCCTCCTTACGTGATGCGGTCTGCCTCTACTGTCGGGCATCGCGCATCCCGGACGAGCCGCGGCCCCTGTGGTCCCGACCGGGCCTGCCGCCAGTGTGCCGTCCGCCGGCTCCCGCAAGCGATGGGGCCCGGTCCCCATTTCACCCGGTGCGGCCTACCCATGCACGGGTCGAGTGGATCCCCCGACCGGCCGCAAATGGGTCCTGGACCCGATGGGAAACCGCGGCCGGTTCGACCAGGGTTGAGGTGTGACCGACCCCCGTCCCCCGTTGCACAACGAAAGGCACTGACCATGTCGCTCGACGCCGCCCGGACCGAACCCCGCGAGCGCCTGTCCGCTCAGGAGGCCCGCCGGCGCCTTGAACACGCCCGCGGGACCCGGCTGGTCCAGCTGGAAGCCCTCGGCGAGACCGGGCAGACGGCGGACGACCACCTGATGTCCTCCCAGCGTGAGGCCATCATGCGGGTGCTGAAGGAGATCGACGAGGCGTTCGCCCGCGTCGAGGACGGCACCTACGGGTCCTGCCTGGAGTGCGGCAAGCCGGTGCCGCCGGAGCGCCTGGAGATCCTGCCGTACACGGGTCACTGCGTCGGCTGCCGGCGCCGTACCGCCTGAACCGTCCGCCTGTCCGTCCTGCCTTCGTCCTCCGCCCTGCCCGAGGGGTGAAACGGTGAACAACCAGATCATCGGCGACCGCGACACGCACCTGACGGCCGAGGACCTCGCCGCGCTGCGCGCGAACCTCGACGAGCAGCGCCTGTTCCGCCAGGAGCAGCTGGAGCAGATCTCGGCCGCCGCGACCTCCCGCGCGGACGCCCTGCTCCAGCAGCAGGCCGCCTCGCAGGTGGAGGTCCGTGTGAAACTCGCGGCCTCCGCCCGCATGGTCCTCGCCGACGTCGAGGCGGCCCTGGCGCGCATGGACGAGGGCGGCTACGGCATCTGCCACCTGTGCCGGCGTCCCATCGCGCGGGAACGCCTGGAGATAGTGCCGCAGGCCCGCTACTGCGCGCGCTGCCAGCAGGTCAGGGAGGCAGGGCGGTGACCGTCACCCAGCGTTCGCGTGCCGCCGCGGCCACCAGGCACCGGCCGTGGCCGCTGGGCCGGCAGGGCTGCGGCATCGCCCTCGACATGGGCAGCGCCCGCACCCGCGCCTGGGTCGCCGGGCGGGGTCTTGTCCTGGACGTCCCCACGGTGACGTTCCCCGGCTCCGGGGCGGTGTATCCGATCCAGCGCGGCACGATCATCGACACCGCGGGCACGGCCCGGATGCTCGACCGCCTGCTCGGCAACCGCCTGCCCCGCTTCACCCGCCCCCTGGTCGTCCTCACCGCTCCGGTACTGGACGGGGTGGCCTTCCGCAACGAGGCCCGCACGGCGGTGGAGGTGCTGCGGCCGCGCGGGGTGCTGACCATTCCCAGCGCGCGGGCCGTCGCCCTGGCCGCGGGCGCGGACCTGGCCCGCCCGCTGCTCGTGGTGGACATCGGCGCGCATCTGACCGAGGTGGTGCTGCTGTCGGAGGGCGCCGTCGTCGACGCGCGCCGCACGGCGCTGGGCACCAGCGACCTCGAATCGGCCGCGCCGATGCAGATCTGCGAGGCGGTGGCCACCATGGTGACCGCGATGCTGCGGCAGGACCGTACGTCGCTCACCGTGGACGCCCTGCGCCGGGGCGCGCTGCTGGCCGGGGGCGGCGCCCTGCGCCCCGAGATCACCTACCACCTCACCGGCAAGCTGCACGCGCCCCTCAGGGCCGTGGCGGCGCCGCACACCGCCGCCGTCCGCGGCGCCGCCACCCTGCTGCGCTCCGCGCACGACCACCTCGCGGACCCGGCGGACCAGCCCCCCGCCCCGTAGAACAGCCCCCGTCCCCACCCCACCACGAGGACAACGAGGACACGAAGGAGGGCCGCACCATGGCCGGCGGCATCCCTCGGGCACAGCCGCCCCCCGAAGGACTGTCACCCGACGACCCGCTCCCCGACGAACTCCCCCGCCGCGTGCTCTGGCGCCTGCGGCGCAACCCGATGCGCCGCCCGAGCGACCTGGCCCAGGCGTGGATCGGCCTCGGCGTCCTGCTGGCCGTGCTGGCCGGCACGCCCGTGGCCCTGTTCTTCGTCGGCGACACCGCCCTGCGCCACTACGAGCGGGCGGCCGAGCACCAGCGGAGGACGCGGTGGCAGACCACCGCGGTCCTTCTGCACGACGCTCCCCGCCACCCCGAGCCGGGCTCCGAGGAGGCGAAGGGGACCCGCTACCCGGTGCCGGTGCGCTTCACCGACCCGGGTGGGCTCGCCCGCACCGCGAGGACCGACGTCGAGCCCGGACTGCCGGCGGGAAGCCCCGTCGACGTGTGGGCCGACACCGACGGGCGGATCACCGCGCCGCCCCTGAGCGCCGCCCAGGTGCGCAGCCACAGCAAGGGCTGGGCGATCCTCGCCGCCCTGGCCGTCCCGGTCACCGGCGCCGCGGTGTACGGCGCCGCCGGACTGCTGCTCCGCCGCCGCAACCTGGCCGCCTGGGACAGCGCCTGGGCCCGCACCGCACCCGGCTGGACGCCGTCCCCGTGATCTCCGGGGGTGCCGCACCGCGGCCCGGTCGATCTTGATGATGCTCTGTCAGCCCACCGGCATGGAAGCACCCCCCAACATTGCCGGAAACCGGCAATGTGCGAGGTGGGACCGGTCGGGCATCATGTCGTGAGGGGAGCACCGCGGACGGTTCCGGTGCCGGGCATCGGCAGATGTCCGTTGCCGGAGCCGGCAGGGGGAAGTACTGCCGCCCGGTGCGTCGCAGGGGGAAGAGGGGGCTGACGATTCCGCGGCGCACCCGTCTCCCGCCGTCTCCCGGCGCCCGAGCCGCCGGGACACCGCGGGGGGCCGCACCCGGCCACCCGGTCTCTCCCTTACTCACCGTTCCTTACTGTCAAGGACGTATGCCATGGATGTCATCGGCGCACTCGTCGCGGGCTGCCTGCTCGTCGTTCTCCTGCTGCTGTTCACCTTCTCCCGGCTGTTCCGCAAGGTGGAGCAGGGCAAGGCCCTGATCGTCTCCAAGATGCGCAAGGTCGACGTGACCTTCACCGGCCAGGTCGTCCTGCCGGTGCTGCACAAGGCCGAGGTCATGGACATCTCGGTGAAGGCCATCGAGATCACGCGCACCGGCCGCGAGGGGCTCATCTGCCGGGACAACATCCGCGCCGACATCCGCATCACGTTCTTCGTACGGGTCAACAAGACCGCCGAGGACGTCGTCCGGGTCGCCCAGGCCGTCGGCACCGCCCGCGCCAGCGACCGGGACACGTTGCAGGAGCTGTTCCACGCCAAGTTCTCCGAGGCGCTGAAGACCGTCGGCAAGCAGATGGACTTCACCGACCTCTACACCAAGCGTGAGGAACTGCGGTTCCAGATCATCGAGGTCATCGGTGTCGACCTGAACGGCTACCACCTCGATGACGCGGCGATCGACTACCTGGAGCAGACGCCGCTGACCCAGCTCGACCCCGGCAACGTCCTCGACGCCCAGGGCATCCGGAAGATCACCGAGCTGACGGCCGTGGAGCACGTGCGCACCAACGAGGCGCAGCGCACCGAGCAGAAGGAGATCACCCGGCAGAACGTCGACGCGCGCGAGGCCATCCTGGAGCTGGAGCGCCGCCAGGCCGACGCCGAGATCAAGCAGAGGCGGGAGATCGAGACCTCCCGCGCCCGCGAGGAGGCCGAGACCGCCCGCGTGGTGGAGGAGGAGCGGCTGCGCGCGCAGAGTGCCTTCCTGCGCACCGAGGAGGAGCTCGGTGTCCAGCGCGAGAACCAGGCCCGTGAGGTCGCGGTCGCCGCGAAGAACCGCGAGCGTGTCATCGCCATCGAGAACGAGCGCATCGAGAAGGACCGCCTCCTCGAGGTCATCGCCCGGGAGCGGGAGACCCAGCTCACCCGGATCTCCGCCGACAAGGAGGTCGAGGCGGAGAAGCGGGAGATCGCCGAGGTCGTCCGCGAGCGGGTCGCGGTGGACCGCACGGTCGCCGAGCAGGAGGAGTCCATCAAGAAGCTGCGCGCCGTGGAGGAGGCGGAGCGCGAGCGCCAGGCCGTGATCATCGCCGCCGAGGCCGAGGCGCAGGAAAAGCTGGTCAAGGACATCAAGGCCGCCGAGGCCGCCGAGCAGGCCGCCACCCACCGCGCCGCCGAGGAACTCACCCTGGCCGAGGCCCGGTTGAAGACCGCCGACCTCGACGCCCGCGCCAAGCTGCGCCTGGCGGAGGCCATCCAGGCCGAGGCCGCCGCGGAGGGCCTGGCCGCCGTCAAGGTCCGTGAGCAGGAGGCCGAGGTCATCGAGAAGGCCGGCCGCGCCGAGGCCGAGGCGTTGCAGGCCAGGGCACTGGCCGAGGCCCAGGGCACCGAGGCCCGGCTGCGCGCGGAGGCAGAGGGCGCCCAGGCCAAGGCGCTCGCGGAGGCCGCCGCGATCGGCGAGAAGCTGAAGGCCGAGGCGGCGGGCCTGACCGAGAAGGCGGCGGCGATGGCCGCCCTGGACGAGGCCTCCCGCGAGCACGAGGAGTACCGGCTGCGGCTGCAGGCGGAGAAGGAGATCCGGCTGGCCGGCCTGGAGGCGCAGCGGCAGGTCGCCGAGGCGCAGGCCACGGTCCTCGCGACCGGTCTCGAGCACGCCGACATCGACATCGTCGGCGGCGAGTCGGTCTTCTTCGACCGCCTGATGAGCGCGATCTCGTTCGGCAAGGGCGTCGACGGGTTCGTGGAGAACTCCCGCACCGCGCAGGCCCTCGCCGCGCCCTGGCTGGACGGCTCGTCGAACTTCACCGACGACCTCGGTCGGATCCTCGGCCATCTGGGCTCGGCCGACGTCAAGAACCTGACGGTCTCCGCGCTGCTGATGAAGATGATGCAGACGGGCGGCGCGAACGCCGGCCAGCTCCAGCAACTCCTCGACCGGGCCGGTGAGCTGGGCCTCGCCGACACTCCGCTCACCGCCCTCAACGGCGCCGCCCTCAACGGCACCGCCCGGGCCTGACGAGCCGCGGAAGGGCCCCGAGCGGCCGCCTTCAAGGGGCGGTCGGGGGCCCGCCCCCCCCCCCCCCGCGGATCACGCCGCAGACGCGGGGCCGGGAACCCGGCCCCGCCGACGGGGGCCGGCCTGATCCGCCGGACAGGCCCGCCCCCGGGCCCGCACCTCTTCGTGAAGGGACGCACCACCCATGGCCACCGCCCTGGAGACGGGTTCGTACGACTCCGTGGACACCGGAACGTACGAGGTGCTGCGCGACCGGCTGACCGCGCAGGCCGCCGAGCTCGCCCGCGGGGCCGAGCGACTCAACGCCCGACGGGCCGAGGAGTTCGGCGCCACGCGCCTGGACCTCACGGGCACCGGCCGGCTGCGCACCGAGCACCCCAGCGTGCCCCGCGACGTCGTGGCCGTCGGCGACCGCCTGCTGTTCGGATACAACGGCCACCTGCCCGAACCCCGGGTCGGCGACGTCCTCGCACTGCACGACCGGGAGCTGAACCGGCTCCCCGAGGACGCGGTGCCCGGACTCCTCGACGACCCCGCGTTCGTGCGGGAGTTCGAGGCCCTGCACCGCTACTACCGGCAGGCCCGGCTGCTGAGCCTGCGCCGCGTCGAGGACCGCCTCCTCGCTGTCTTCCGGACCGGTGAGAAGGCCGGCGACATCCGGGTGCTGCGCTGGACGCTCACCGCCGACGGCCGGGCGGCGTTCCTGGACGGGCGCGGCGAACGCGACCACGTCCCGCAGCCCTCCCACGACTTCGAGTGGACCGCGACCGGCCGCGAGGACCACGTCCTCGGCCGCCACCCGCACGTCTCCGTGCGCGGCGAGGTCTTCGTCTCCACCGTCGGCGGCCGCCTCACCGTCAAGACGGAGGACGACACCGAGACCGGTGAGGGCATCCACAGCGAACCGGTCGACGAGCCGCTGCAGGCCCTCGCCGACGCGGACATCGCGTACGCGAGCGTGGGCCCGCTGATCCTGCTGCGGATCCGCCCCTACAAGGAGCAGGCCCACCGCCACCTCGTCTTCCACACCCTCACCAGAACCGTCGTCCGCATCGACGGCGTCGGGCAGGCCTGCCGCCGCCTGCCCGACGACCAGGGCATCGTGTTCCCCGGCGGCTACTGCCTGGCCACCGGCGCCCACAAGACCTACGAACTCGACAGCTCGGGGCTGGAGTTCGAGCGCGAGGTGCGTTCGCCCTACGGCGAGGACGTGCTGTACGCCTTCCACGCGCCCGCCGAGGGACGCAGCCTGCTGCTGTCGTACAACACCATCCGCGAGGAGGTCGCCACCCCGCTGTCCTGCCACGGCTGGGCGCTGTTCGACGACGGCACGCTGATGGCGCTGCGCACGGACCCCTCGGCCGGACCCGACGAGCCGGGCCGTGTGCACCCCCTGCAGCTGTGGAGCTCCCCCTACGTCTCCGACACCCACGCCGGCGCCGCGGGCACCGGACCCCTCGGGCGGATCGGCAACGCCGACCTCGTACGCGGCATCTCCGACTGCCTGTCCATCGGCCGCGCCGTCGCCGAGACCACGCCGACCGTCGAGGTGTACGAGGCGCTGGCCGCCGCCTGCGTCCGCGCCCTCGACACCCACCACTGGCTGGGCGAGGAGGAACTGGGCGACCTGCGCACCCCGCTGGACGCCGTACGGGCCACCGCCGAGCAGGTGCTGGAGGAGTTCCGTACCGTACAGGCGCTCACCCGGCAGGCCGCCGACGCGCTCGAAGCGGCCGCGGGCCGGCTCGCCGCGGTGGTGCGCCGGCTGCGCGGCGAGGCACCGCGCGGCGCCGCCGCCTGGGTCGGCGGCCTCAGCGAACTGCGGCAGGCCCAGGGTCACTTGCTGACCCTGAAGGAGATGCGGTACGCGGACACCGCCCGTATCGACGAGCTCGCCGCCGAGGCGGAGGCCGACCTCGCCACGTTCGGGCAGCGGGCGGTCGCCTTCCTGGCCCGCGAGGACGCCTTCGCCGACCACCACGAGGAGGTCGAACGCCTCGCCGCCGACGCCGAGTCGATCGGCAGCGTCGCCGAGGCGGCACCGGTCGCCGGCCGGCTCGACGACCTCGCGGGCACGCTGCGCACGGTCACCGAGGTCGTCGCCGGCCTCGACATCGGCGACGCCACCGTGCGCACCTCCGTCCTGGAACGCATCGCCGAGGTGCTCGGCGGCGTCAACCGCGCCCGCGCCCTGCTCGACGCCCGACGCCGTGAACTGCGCGACCAGGAGGGGCGCGCCGAGTTCGCGGCCGAGTTCGCGCTGCTCGGCCAGGCCGTCACCGGTGCGCTCGCGGCCGCGGACGATCCGGACGCCTGCGACGAGCAACTCGCCTCCCTGCTGGTGCGGCTGGAGAACCTGGAGTCCCGCTTCGCGGAGTTCGACGACTTCCTCGGCGAACTGGCCGACCGGCGCACCGAGATCTACGAGGCCTTCTCCGGCCGCAAGCAGGGTCTCCTGGACGCCCGCGCCCGCCGCGCCGAACAACTCGCCGCCTCCGCGGGGCGGGTGCTGGAGACGATCGCCCGGCGCGCGGCCACGCTCGCCGACACCGATGCCGTCAGCACCTTCTTCGCCTCCGACCCGCTGGTCGCCAAGGTCCGCCGCACGGCCGAGGAGCTGCGCGAACTCGGCGACCCCGTACGGGCCGAGGAACTGGACGGCCGGCTGAAGTCCGCCCGCCAGGAGGCGGCCCGCGCGCTGCGCGACCGCACCGACCTGTACGCCGACGGCGGCCGCACCATCCGCCTGGGCACCCACCGCTTCGCCGTCACCAACCGGCCGCTCGACCTCACCCTGGTCCCGCACGGCGACGGCCTCGCCTTCGCCCTGTCCGGCACCGACTACCGTGCCCCCGTCACCGACCCGGCCTTCGCGGACACCCGCCCGTACTGGGACCGGCGGCTGCCGTCCGAGTCGCCCGAGGTCTACCGCGCCGAACACCTCGCCGCCCGCCTGCTGCGCCGCCACGGCACGGCCGCGCCGGCCCGGGCCGACCTGCCGGCCCTGGTGCGCGGGGCGGCGGAGGAGGCGTACGACGAGGGCTACGAGCGCGGCGTCCACGACCACGACGCGACGGCGATCCTCACCGCCCTGCTCCCCCTGTACGAGCAGGCCGGGCCCCTGCGCCACGAGCCCGCCGCGCGCGCCGCCGCCCAGCTGTTCTGGGCGCACGGCACCACCCCCGGGGCCCGCACGGCCTGGACCCGCCGCGCCGCCTCCCTGGCCCGCGCCCGCGACACCTTCGGCCCGTCCCCCGCCATCGCCGAACTCATCACGGAACTCGCGACGTCCCTGGAAACCTGGCCGTCGACCGGCGGCGGTCCCGCCATGGCGGGCGGCCACGCGGCGGCGCCGACGAACGGCTACGGGCCGGGGGCCGACGGCGCCGCTCTGGCGGGCGGCTACGGTCCCGTGTCCGGGGACGGCCACGTGGCAGCGGTGACGAACGGCTACGGGCCGGGGGCCGACGGCGGCCGCGGACCGGCCCCGGCAGGCGGCCCAGGGACGGCCGCCCCCGGCGGCCGCGGGACGGCTTCCCTGGGCGCGGGCGACCTCGCGCCCGCTGCCGCGGCGTACCTCTTCGAGGAGCTGACGAGCGGGCCCGACGGGTTCGTCATCAGCGCCGCCACCCGCACCCTGCTCGACAAGTTCCGCCACACCGTGGGCAGTACCGCCTACGACGAGGACCTGGCCGCGCTCGACGACCTCGCCGCGCGCCGCCAGCTCGCCGGGGCGTGGCTGTCGGCGTACGTCACCTCCACCGGTACGGAGATCACCGCCGGGGACCTGGCCGAGGCGGTCGCCGCCGAGCTGTGCCCTGACCTGCCCCGCTACGAGTCCGAGGTCTCCCCGGTGACCACGGTCGAGGGCCTGCTCGGCACCCACCCGCGCATCGAGAACCGCACCCTCACCCTGCGGATCGACGAGTTCCTGGCCCGTACCGAACGCTTCGAGACGCGGGAGGCCCCCGCCTTCCGCGCCTACCAGCGCCGCCGCACCGCCCTCGTCGACGCCGAACGCGCCCGGCTGCGCCTGGACGACCACCGCCCGCGCTCCATGGCGGCGTTCGTCCGCAACCGCCTCATCGACGAGGTCTACCTGCCCCTCGTCGGCGACAGCCTCGCCCGCCAGCTCGGCACCGCGGGCGAGACGAAGCGCACCGACACCGGCGGCCTGCTGCTGCTCGTCTCGCCGCCCGGCTACGGCAAGACCACGCTGATGGAGTACGTCGCCGACCGCCTGGGCCTGATGCTCGTCAAGATCAGCGGGCCCGCGCTCGGCCACGCCGTCACCTCGCTCGACCCGGCCGAGGCCCCGAACGCCACCGCCCGCCAGGAGATCGAGAAGATCAACTTCGCGCTGGCGGCGGGCAACAACACCCTGCTGCTCCTGGACGACATCCAGCACACCTCGCCGGAACTGCTCCAGAAGTTCATCCCGCTGTGCGACGCCACCCGCCGGGTCGAGGGCGTGTGGAACGGCGAGGCGCGCACCTACGACCTGCGCGGCAAGCGCTTCGCCGTCTGCATGACGGGCAACCCCTACACCGAGTCCGGCGAGCGCTTCCGCGTCCCCGACATGCTCGCCAACCGCGCCGACGTCTGGAACCTCGGCGACGTCCTGACCGGCAAGGAGGACGTCTTCGCGGCCAGCTTCCTGGAGAACGCGCTCACCGCGAACCCGGTGCTGGCCCCGCTGGCCGGCCGCGACCGCCGCGACCTCGACCTGTTCCTCCGCCTCGCGGGCAACGACCCCGCGGCCCGCGCGGACCGACTCGGGCACCCCTACGCGCCCGCCGAGGTCGAGCAGATCGTGTCCGTGCTGCGCCATCTGCTCAGCGCACGCGAGACGGTCCTCGCGGTCAACGCCGCCTACATCGCCTCCGCCGCCCAGTCCGACGAGACGCGCACCGAGCCGCCGTTCCGCCTCCAGGGCTCCTACCGCACCATGAACAAGATCGCCCAGCGGCTGCGGCCCGTCATGAACGACACCGAACTGTCCGCCGTCCTCGACGACCACTTCACCGCCGAGGCACAGACCCTCACCACGGGAGCCGAGGCCAACCTGCTCAAACTGGCCGAGCTGCGCGGCTCCCTGACCCCGCCACAGGCGACTCGCTGGGCCGAGTTGAAGTCGGCCCACGTCCGTGCGCAGGCCCTCGGCGGCCCGGCCGGGGACCCCCTCACGCGCGCGACCGCCGCCCTTGCCCTGCTGGCCGACCGGATGGGCGCCATCGAGGCCGCCCTCACGGGCCGTACCGCCTCCCGGGCCCGGCACGCGGCCGAGCCCGGAACGGAGGAGTGACGACGATGGAGACGATGACGGCGGTCACCGCGGCGATGGCTGTGATGACGCCCTTCCTGGTCCCGCTCAGCACCGCCACGCTGATCGTGGCGGCCAGTACGACCGTCCTGGTGCGCCGCGACCGCCGCCGCGCCCACGCCTACCGGTGCATGTCGCCGGCCGAGGAGGACTGAGCGCCTCCCGGGCGGCGCCGCCGGCTCAGTTCCGCGAGTTGCCGAACAGGAGGCGGTAGCCGATGAGCAGCACGAGCGAGCCGCCGATGGCCGCGCCCCAGGTGTAGAGGTCGAAGAAGTTGTTCTCCACGGACCGGCCCAGGAACTTGGCGGAGAGCCACCCGCCCACGAACGCGCCCGCTACGCCGATGAGTGTCGTACCGATCAGTCCGCCCGGGTCCCGCCCGGGCAGCAGGATCTTGGCGATGGCCCCGGCCAGCAGTCCGAGAATGATCCAGCCGATGATGCTCACGTCGCCTCTTCTCCAGGAGTATGGGTTGCCTGATCGCGTGGTTCCGGATGCCCGCAATGGCCAGGACGCGAGGTACCGCGCCGGTGGTTGCCCGGCCGGTCCGTTTCCGGCACATATTTTCATTATTGCGCAACCCTGGAACTGCCGGGTAGGGCAGGCGCGTTGAGTCCCATGAACACGGGGGACCGGAAAAGCTGCGGAGGAGTTCGATGAGTGTGCCCTTGACCAAGGGCGGCAATGTCTCGCTGAGCAAGCAGGCTCCCGGCCTGACGGCGGTCACGGTCGGGCTGGGCTGGCGGGCGGATGCCGGATACGAGCTGGACGCCAGCGCGCTGCTGTGCGACGCGTCCGGAAAGGTGCTGTCCGACCGGCACTTCGTCTTCTTCAACAACCTGACCAGTCCCGACGGTTCGGTCCGCCACAGCGTCGGCGGCCCCGCCGGTGGCGACGACCAGCGCATCGACGTCGACCTGACCCGCGTCCCCGCCGAGGTCACCAAGGTCGTCTTCCCGGTCTCGCTCTACGAGGGAGCCGCGCGCGGGCACGCCTTCGGCCAGGTGCGCGGCGCCCACATCCGCGTGCTCGACCAGGAGGGCGGCGCCGAACTGGCCCGGTACGACCTGGCGGCCGACGGTCTGTCCGGCGAGACGGCACTGGTCTTCGGCGAGCTGTACCGGCAGGGCGCGGACTGGAAGTTCCGCGCGGTCGGCCAGGGCTACGCCTCGGGCCTCGCGGGCATCGCCGCCGACTACGGCGTGGACGTCCTGCGGGAGACCACGGACGCGGAGGGCAGCCCGGCCGCGTCCGGTCCGGTCCCGGGCCCGGCCTCCGGTGCGGGAGCGTACGACCCGGTCCCGTCGGCCCCGATGCCCACGACGCCCCCACCCCTGCCCGCGCCGCCCGCGCCCGCCGTCCCCGTGACGCCGACACCCACCCTGGTGTCCCCGCAGCCGCCGACCGTCACCGCACCCCCGCACCCCACGAGGAGCCCCGCCATGACCTGCTTCTTCGACCCCGGCCACGGCCCCGGCACGATGAGCGTGAACTGGTACCCGCAGTGGGGCGTACCCCGGCCGGTCCAGGCGTGCGCCGAGTGCGCGCAGCGCGTCCAGACCACCGCGCCGCCGTTCTACACCCCGCCCCAGCCGATGAGCCCGGGGTATCCCCAGGCCCAGCAGGGCTATCCGCAGCAGGGTTACCCGCAGCAGGGCTACCCGGCCCCCCAGGGCGACCAGCAGCAGGGCGGCCGCCGCTTCGGCACAGGCGCGCTCATCGGCGCCGGCGCGGCCGGCCTGGTCGGCGGGGCCCTGCTGAACGAGGCGTTCGACGACGACGAGCCGGACGTGGTGATCAACAACTACTACGAGGAGTGACCAGCCCGAGCGAAGCGGGGGAGCGGGGCAGGAAGGGTGGGAAGGGCGGGACATGACGGTCACCCGGTCACGGCGGCGCTGGCCGGCGGTGGTGCTCCTGGCCGCCGCCTGCTACGTCGCCGTGCGCGTGGCAGGCGGGCTGCCCTCCGGCTCCGACCCCCGGCCCGAACCGGCGGCCCCGGCCCCGGCCCCGGCCTCGCCCACCGCCCCGGCACGCCCCTCGGCGACGGCGACCGCGGGACCGTACGATCCGGCCGATTACGCCGCCCAGGTGCGCCGGAGGGCCGGACAGGCGGGCGTCGGCGCCCGGCTGCTGATGGCGATCCTCTACAACGAGTCGTACAAGCCCCACGAGCCGGGTCTCGAACGGGCCTGGCAGAAGTACAAGCCGGACGCCGCCTTCGGCATCGCCAACATGCACCGTGCGACCTTCGACGCCACCAGGAAGGACCGTGACTTCGCGAACCGCTCCTGGGACGAGCTGCCCGACGACCGCGACCTCGCCGTCGAGGCCGCGGCCTGGTACCTGCACGACCTCGCGGCCGTGCTCCCCGCCCAGTGGGCGGCCCCGTACAGCAGGGACGACCTGCTGGCCCTCGGCTACAACACCGGTCAGGGCAACATGCTCGCCTTCGCCCGCGGGGCCACCCCCGGCAGCCAGGCCCGGTCCTACCTCGACAAGCTGCACGCGAACTGGGCCGAGGCAGGCCGGGCGGTCCGCTCCTGATGTCCGGACGAGAGGCCCTACACCCGGGCCCGCGCCGCCGCGCGGCTCGCGCGGGCCGACGGACGGGCCCGCTTCGCGGTCCTGGCGACGAGCAGCGGGCCCAGCGGCCCGGTGGTCATCCGCTCCACCAGCGGCACGGCCAGCCGCCGTGCCAGCAGGACGACGATCACGGTCACCACGGTGCCCACCAGCGCGCCGACGCCGACGTCATGCGGGTAGTGGGCGCCGACGTAGACGCGCGAGGCACCCATCGCCACGGCCGTGAGCAGGGCGATGGATCCGAGCCACCGGTTGATGAGCAGCAGGGCCGCCGCGAACGCGAAGGCGACCGTGGTGTGGTTGCTGGGGAAGGCGTAGTCGTCGACCGGGGGGCACGCCTCGATGAGGAAGTCGTGCGGGAGGGCCCGGCAGGGGCGCGGCTCCTGGAAGACGTTCTTGATCCCGCTGTTGAGGGCGTACGCCAGGATCACGGCGAACGGCGTGGCCAGGACGGCGGTCATGACCGTGTTCCCCTGGCGCCGGGCCCGCCACCAGGCCACCAGCAGGAAGAGCGCGAACAGGCCCATGCCGAGGTCGGAGAAGACCGCGACGGGCTCGTTCAGCCAGTGGGTGTCCCGAGCGAAGTTGGTGACGTCGGTGTAGAGGCCGCCGTCGATGGCCGCGCCGTCGAGCCCCGTGGCGGGCGGGGAGGAAGTCGTCATCAGGTGGATCTCCGGGCCATGGGTCCACGTGCGTGAGCGCTCCGGGGAACGCGTGTGAACACACGCGGACGCAGAAGTGGAACCCTCGTGAAGCCGGGCCGTCCGAGGGGTGAACGTCTACAGATTGGTAGACGGTAGCAGTTGGTGGTCCGGTTGCCTCAGGCGCCGTCGCATTGCCCGCGAGGAGATCAAGGTCACTCGCTCAGGCCGACTGGACAGGGGCGGACCCGCCATGGGGGGTGCGGACGAGTCTGCCCCTGCACGGTGCCGCCCGCGTACCTCCCCCCGGAGAGCAGGCGGTCGACCCCGCGCGGGGGTCGCTGGTCTCAGCGTGGCGCGAGCGCCGGCTGTCGCGGGTGCGGGTGCACTGACACGAGGTCGACACAATCGTGCGGCGAGGCACCCGATCCGTCACTCGGTCTTCGCCGCACCGGCCTGACCGGGCTTCTCGTTCTTGGCGTTCTTCCCGCTCTGCTCGTTCTTCGTGTTCTTCGCGTTGTTCTGCTCGGTCGAGTGGCTGTTCGGCTGTCCGTTGTCCTTGGCCGGCCCGCTCCCGCCGTCCGAGCCGTTGCCCTTGCCCGCGTTGCCCGCGTTGCCCGTCCCGGACTGCGACAGTTGGTCGGCGCAGTAGGCCTCGACGTTGTCCTCGCCCCCGGCGGCCTCGATGAACCGCTTCCAGGCCGTCGACTCCAGCGCCTTGCCGCTGCCCTTCACCGACGGGTAAGCACGGCAGTGGGCCTGGATGTCCTTGGCCGTGGGCGGGCGGTACCGGGTCACGGAGGGCGCGGGCGCGGGCGCGGGCGTGGGGGAGCCGGGACCGGAGGGCGCGGGCGTGGGCGAGCCGGACCCGGACGGGGCGGTGGTGGCGGACGCCGGTGCCGACGCGGGCGCGGGCGCCGGGGCCTGTGGCGCGGTGGGCGACGGGTGCCGCCGTACCCGGCCGTCGTCCTCCACCTTCCCGTCGGACTCCGGTGAGCCGATCGCCGCGATCGCCACGCCGCTGAACGTCAGGCCGGCGAGGAGCACGGCGACGGCGGCCCGCACCGAGCGCCGCCCCGGGACGTGCCGTGACCGCCAGTCGTCCCGCCTCCGCGCCCGCTGGTGGACGCCCTCTGCCCGGGCGGCCCGGAAAGCAGCCACGGCCCGCTGCTCGGCCGACGTGTCGAGGGCCCCGGCGCGCAGGGCGCGGCGGAGTGCGGGCTCCAGCGCGGCGGCGCGGGTTCCGTCGTCGGCGCCCGACCCGTGGCCGCCCGTACCGGCGCGTCGGTGGTCCACGCCCCCACCGTCGCTGTGTCGGTCGCCCATGCCCGTGTCCATCCCATGAGGTAGCTGCTCGTTCGCTCTACGGATCCGACGCCCTCGCTGCTCATTCCGACTGCCTCAGCGTATGGAGGCCCTCTCCCGTCACACCCGGGTTCCGGCCGGCGGGGGCCAGGCCAGGGCAGGGAGCGGGGAGCCTTCGGGCGGCTCCTGCGGGCGGGGCCCATCGGGCCGTCTTCAGGCGCCGGGACCGCCGGGACCGCCGAGGCCGCCGGGACCGCCGAGGCCGTCGAGGAGCAGCGCGAGTCCGCCCAGGAACTCCTGGTCGGCGCCGACGTTCCGGGCGTGCCGGGCGGTCTCCGTCATGTGCGGGAACTCGGCGGCCGGCAGCTCGGTGATGGCCACGGTGCCCGCACCGGACAGGGCCCCGAGGTGTTCGAGCTGGATGGCTCCGATGACGTAGCTGAGCAGTCCGCGCAGGGCGACGACCCGCCGCTCGCCCTCGACGCCCGCCTCGGTGAGGACGGCGAGCACTGCCTCCGACCAGCGCAGCACCCCGAGGGAGCGGTGCCGGTGGCTGATGGCGAGCGGGACGATCGCCGGGTGGGCCGCCACGGCGTCGCGCAGCCGCCGCACCATGACCTCGATCCGCTCGCGCCACGGCATGCCGGGGTCCGGCGGCTCGACGTCCACACCGGCGAGTACGAGTTCGACGACGAGCCGTTCCAGCTCCTCGCGGTCGTCCACGTACCGGTAGAGCCCCATCGTGCTCATGCCGAGCTCCTTGGCGACGGCGCGCATCGACAGTCCGGTGAGCCCGTCCCGGTCGATGACGGCGAGGGCGGCCGCGGCCGGCTGGTCCGGTGTGAGTGAACGTGGGCGTGGCATGGCGGTTGACAGCGTACGGCATACGCCTACGCTGGTAAGCGTATGCCGTACGCCTACACAGGGGAGCCCGTCGTGCCCATGTCCCGCAGTCCGGTGAGGCCCGGTTCGACCGTCCGGGAAAGGCGTCTCACCACCGTCTCCGGTGACCGGGTCGCCGTGCCCGATCCCGACCGGCTGATCCACCTCCAGTTCCGGCGCTTCGCCGGCTGCCCGGTCTGCAACCTGCACCTGCGCTCGGTGGTGCGGCGGCACGAGGAGATCGAGGCGGCCGGAGTCCGCGAGGTCGTGCTCTTCCACTCGCCCGCCGACGAACTGCTGCCCCACACCACCGATCTCCCGTTCGCCGTCGTCGCCGACCCGGACAGGCGGCTGTACCGGGAGTTCGGCGTGGAGAGCTCACCCCGCGCCCTGCTCGACCCGCGCGCCTGGTGGCCGATCCTCCGCGCGGTCGCGAGCGGCCTGCGGGAGGTCGTCCGCGGGCGGGAGCACCTGCCGTCCACCAGCCCGCACGGCGGCCGCCTCGGCCTCCCCGCCGACTTCCTCGTCGCGCCCGACGGCCGGGTCCTGGCCGCCGCGTACGGCGAGCACGTCTACGACCAGTGGCCGGTCGACGAACTGCTGCGACTGGCGGCCACACACACGACGAAGCCCCAAAAGCCCGAACAGCACGGCTGACGACGGACGTCGGGCCCGCGCGAAGCCCCTCCACCCGACGCCACGCGACCCCGCCCCGCTCACTCCGGTGTGCGCCGGCGGTTCCAGGGACGGGGCTCGGGGTTGGTCACTCGGAGGCGTTGACCACCAGTTCGGCGTGGGAGTTGTCCGGCTGGGGGTCGTACGGGAGCTGCCGCGGGGTGGCGTGGAGCGTGACGGCGCCGGTGGCGTTCGGGATCACCTGGTCGATGCGCAGTTCGAAGGGGAACTGGATTTGGTCCTCGGGGGTGACCCAGGACCGGAGCTCGCACCGGTACGTGCCGGAGCCCACCGGCCAGCAGTTCTCCGGCGCCGAGACGACCGTGGTGCCGGCGGGCACCGCCACCGTGACCGTGGCGACCGCTTCACCGCTGCCGATGTTGGCGAACCAGGCGGGACCCCGGTTGCGGAACCCGATCGTGGCGGTGACCCTCTCCCCGGCCGCGCCGGTGACCTTGGCACCCTCGACGGCGAAGTCCGCCGTGTTCTGCGCGGCGATCGACGTACTGGTGAAGTTGTAGTCGGGGTCCTGTCCCTGCGTCCCCTTGAGCGGCTGGACGCCGAAGTCGAGTCGCTCGAACAGGGCGTGGGCCGCCACCGTGAGCCGGAGCGGCTCCGGCAGGGTGACGGAGGCACCGGGCTCCACGACGGTGTCGAACGTGCAGTCGAGCAGGCCGCCCGGTACGTATTTGGTGTCCAGGACGGGCGGGGTCCAGGTGCAGCCGGGGTAGCCGGAGGGCAGCTCCAGGCCGTAGGAGTGCCACACCTGGAGACGGAAGCCCTCCGCGGCCGCGTCGCCCGTGTTGGTGACAGTGAGAGGTACGGGCAGAGAGGTACCGGGGGCGACCGGGCCCACCGGCGCCGGCTCGGCCAGGCTCAGGTCCGGCGCCGGTACGGACTCCACCTTGACCGGTGTGCGTCCCCAGCCGGTGCGCAGCACACCGCCCGGGCCGTCGGTCTCCGCCTGCGCATGGTGGCCGATGCTCAGCTCCGCACCGGCCGGGGCGCCCTCCATTGTCCGGAGCCCGAGGGTGAACTGGGGCCCGTCGTAGGTACCGCCGGTGTCACCGACCTCCCAGATGTCGCACACGGCGCTGGCGACCGACTCGTACAGGGAGCAGTTGTCCGGTACCGAGACCTCGGCCACGCCCGCCAGTTCCGACAGGTCGAGGGTGAGCACGCCATTGACGACGTGATAGTCGCCGTTGTCGTGGGACAAGCCGAACGAGACCTCCTGGTACGAGCCCGGCGTGACGGACAGGGTCACCTCCCCCGTGGACTGGACCCACAGCCTGTCGCTCGCGGCGGAGGCCGGCGTGGCGCCGAGCACGGAGGCGCTCAGCGCCGCCGCCGCGACGAGCGCGTACGCGCCGAGCCGTCTTCTGCGGCCGGTGGCGGTTCTCATGACAACTCCCAGGTTGCACGGAGATCAACCCCGTGCCGACGGCCCCGAGGGCGTCCGCACAGAGTGATCGTTTCCGCTGCAAGACCGTAATGGCTTGTCAAAGCTTGTGCCAAGAAGGGGAGTTGAGGCGAACGGTGCCGCCGACAACGGGAGGCGGGCGCGGATACCTGTCCGCCCCCGAGCCCGCGGGGGCGCCGGACGGTCAGGCGGTGAAGTGGTGCGTGCCGGAGCCGACTTGATGGACCGCGCAGCCGTCCTCCATGCGCAGGAGTGTCCCGCCCGTGCGGGTGACCGCCTTCGGACTGGACGCGGGGATCCACACCTCGGCGGTCGTGTTCGGCGGCACCGTGCAGGTCAGGGTGAAGCGGCCGGCCCGCAGCCGCCATCGCGTGGAGACGGGCCCGTAGACCGAGGTGAAGGTGGCGCGGGAGGAGGTGACGGCTCCGCCCGGACGGGGGCGGACGACGATCTCGCGGTAGCCGGGCCGGCCCGCCGAGATACCGGCGATGTTGGCGTACATCCACTCTCCCACCGAGCCGTAGGCGTAGTGGTTGAAGGAGTTCATGCCCGGGTCCTGGAAACCGCCGTCGGTCCTGATGGAGTCCCAGCGCTCCCACATCGTCGTGGCGCCCCTGTCGATCTGGTGGCCCCAGCTGGGGAAGGAGCGCTGCTGCAAGAGGCGGTAGGCGATGTCGGTGCGCCCCGCGCCGGTCAGGACCGGCAGCAGCCGGGGCGTGCCGAGGAAACCCGTCGACAGGTGCCAGTCCCTGGCCTCGATCAGGGCGACGAGCCGGTCGGCCGCGGCCTCGCGCAGTCCGTCCGGCATCAGGTCCATCGACAGTGCGAGGACATAGGCCGTCTGCGTATCACCCTTGACCCGGCCGTCGGAGGTGACATAGGCGTTCCGGAACGCCTCTCGTACTCGTTTGAAGAGATCGAGGTACGAGGCGGGGTCCTTGCCGAGTTCCGCGGCCATCCGGGCCGCGAGATCGGCGCTGTGCGCGAAGTACGCGGTGGCGATGACGTCCTTGGGGGTCTCGTCGTCGGTGTTCAGCCAGTCGCCGTACCCCTCGGCCGGGCGCAGCAGCCGGACGCTGTTCTTCTCCAGGTACCTCAGCCAGGCCTGGACGGAGGGCCAGGCGTCCACGAGGACCTGCCGGTCGCCGTAGGCCTGGTAGAGGGACCAGGGGACGGTGACACCCGCGTCGCCCCAGCCGGCGGTGCCGCCGCCGAGCCCGCCGACATCCGGCGCCACGTTCGTGAACGCGCCCTGCGCGGTCTGGGCGTCCCGGAGGTCGACGAGCCACTTGGACAGGAAGCGGGCCGACTCCATCGTGTAGGCGGCCGTGGGTGCGAAGACGTTGATGTCTCCCGTCCAACCGAGGCGCTCGTCGCGCGCGGGCGTGTCCGTCGGAACGGAGAGGAAGTTGCCGCGCTGCCCCCAGATGATGTTGTGGTGCAGTTGGTTGAGCATCGGCACGTCGGTCTCGAAGTCGAGCGTGGGCGACGCTGCCGTATACATGACACGCCCGGTGACGGCTTTCGCCGAGGGGGTACCGGGGAATCCGGTCACCTCGACATAGCGGAAACCGTGGACGGCGAAGCGGGGCTCGTAGTTCTCCTCCCCGTGGCCCTTGAGGGTGTACGTGTCGGTCGCCGACGCGCTCCGCAGGTTGGCCGTGTAGACGGTGCCGTCGGGGTTGAGCACCTCGGCGTGTCTGAGCCGGACGGTCGTTCCCGCGGCGCCCGACACCCGCAGGCGCACCGAGCCGACCATGTTCTGGCCCAGGTCGAACACGAAGACCCCGGGCCTGGGTTGGGTCACCTTCTTCGGTGTCAGCTCCTCGGCCACGCGTACCGGACCGTTCTCCTGCGCGACGATCAGGCCGGGGCCGACGTCGCCGGCTTCGCGTACGCCGGGCCAGCCCCCGTCGTCGAAGCCGGGTGAGGTCCAGCCGGGCGTCTCCCTGCGGGCGTCGTACGTCTCGCCACCGTGGAGGTCGGCGGCGACGATCGCCCCGGAGGCGGCCCGCCAGCCGGCGCCCGAGGTGACGCGCTCGCTCGTCCCGTCCGCGTACTCCACCTCCAACTGCGCCAGCAGCGCGGGATGTTCGCCGTACTGGTGAGGGCCGAACATGCCGACGTCGCCCGCGTACCAGCCGGGCGCGAGATACACCCCGATGGTGTTGGCGGCGCCGGGCCGCAGGAGCGTGGTGACGTCGTACGTCTGGTAGTGGACGCGGGTGCGGTAGTCCGTCCAGCCGGGAGCGAGCTGGTCGCGGCCCACACGGCTGCCGTTGAGGTGGGCCTCGTAGAGGCCGAGCGCCGTGGCGTACAGCCGCGCGCGGGACACCTTCCGGTTGCGGAGCCGGAACTCGTGGCGCAGCTGGGTGACGGCGTACGTCACCGGGACGACCCTTCCCCAGGGCCCGCCGCCCCACGGCGCCGCCACCATCGCCGCCGGCCAGCCGGTGTCGTCGAAGCCGGGCCCGCGCCAGTCGGCGGGAGGCTGCTTGTCGGTTGCCTTCCAGGAGGCGTCGGTGACCGTCCTGTGCTCGCCGGAAGCGGTACGGACCGTGAGAACGGCGATGAGTCCCGCCGGGCCCGGGGACGCGTTGGTGGCGGAGACGGCGATGACGTTGTCGCCGGTGCGCACCCGGTCCAGTACGTCGATCACGGCCGGGCGGCGCCAGCCGTCGTTGTCGGTCTCCAGGTCGGTGCGGGCCACCTCGACCCCGTTCACGGACACGGCGTACACGTTGTCCGCGCTGATGGCGAGCGTCGCCGCGGTGATCCCGTCGGGCAGCTTCGCGATGCCGCGGAACCAGCGGGTGACCGCCGGAACACTGCTCGCCGGATCGCCCTCGGGGAACCAGATCCAGGAACTGCCCTCTAAAGAGGGCACGTTCGTGAGGCTCGCCGGAGCCGAGATCCAGTCGGCCGTCCACTGACCGGCCTCCATGAGGCCGGTCTCCCACCACGAGGGCTCGCTCCAGCCGGAGGCCCGGCCGTCGGTGTCCCACACGCGTACGGACCAGAAGTAGCGTGTCCGGGGGGCGAGCCGCGGACCGCCGTACGGTACGAGGACGGACTCGCCGGACGTGACCTTCCCGCTGTCCCAGACGTCCGGACGGGACAGGCCCTTCGCGGTGGTGGCGACGCGGACCTGATAGGCGCTCTGACGCATGTTCGGCTTCTCGGAAGCCAACGGCCAGCTCAGCCGCGGCCGTTGTGCGTCGAGACCGAGGGGGTGCTGGACGTACTCCACGCTCGGCGCCGTGACACGCAGACCGTCGTGCCCGGAGGCTGGTGAGGCCGTCGCCGGTATCGCGTCCAAGGACGCCGCCGCGACGGTGGCGGCCGCACCCGCCAGAACACTCCTCCTACTGATCACTACGACTCCTCGTCCAGAGATGGATGAATCGATTCAGTTCAGGTGAGTGTGGGTAACGTACGGGCGGGCGGAGTGTAGGTCAATCGGTGTGCGAACACTTTCGCAAGCGGCCTGTGCCCGGCCGTGACGCGGAGCGGGACCGGCGCGCCGCGCGGCGTCGGCCGATTGAACGGTTTCAATTCAGTGGCCCGCTCGGCCCGCTCGAGCCGGCCGGAGGCGGACGCGAGGCGTGAACCCTCAGACGCTCGTCCCGGTGGCGGGAGGGGCGGCCGGGCCCGACGCGGACTCGGGGGCGGTGCGGGCCCGCAGGATTCCCTCGACGCCGTCCAGGAACGTCTCGGAGATCAGTCGCGGATCGAAGAGGCAGCCGGCCGCCATCGCGCCGTCCCTGAGCATGACGAACTGCCGGCCTGCGGCGTCGGCCGGCGCGTCGCCGGTCTGCGCGAGCAGGTCGGTGACGGTGTCCAGGAACCACTGCCGGTGGGCGAGTACCGCCCGGTGGACGGGGTGGTCGGGATCGGGATACTCGGCCACCGCGTTGAGGAACGCGCAGCCGCGGAAACCGGGGGACGCGATGCCCTCCACGATGCACCGGCCGACGTCACGGACCCGATCGGCCGCCGATCGTCCGCTCGCCCGGGCGGCGGCGTCCACCTGCCCCCGGATCGCCCGGTCGGCCTGGTCGAGGTAGGCGAGGATGAGGTCTTCCTTGCCGGAGAAGTGCCGGTACAGCGTGGCCCGGGTCACCTGCGCCTCCGAGGTGATCCGGTCGATGCCGACGGAGTGGATCCCCTCCGCGTAGAAGATCTCGGTCGCCTTGCTGAGCAGCCGCGACCGCGCTTCCGAGGTGCTGCCGCCTGCTGTGCTCCGACTCATGCGGATCAGCGTACCAAGCCGATGAGGGAGAACGTTCGGTCTTGACAGTGACGCCGCCAGTCGCCTTGAGTAGGAACAAGAACGAACGTTCTCCCTCATGAAAGGCACGCACGTGAAGACCCTGGACACCCTGGAAGCCCGCACCACCACCGCTCCCCTGGCCCTGCGCAAGCTTTACTTCGTCCGCTTCGCCTTCGCGGCCGTATGGGCCGCTCTGCTGTTCGCGACGGCCTCGACGCTGGGCCCGCTGAGCGTGACGCTGCTGGTGATCTACCCCCTGTTCGATGTGGCCGCCGCGGTCGTCGACGTCCGTACCGCGAGGGCGAACGGCGGCGCGGCCACCGGCCTGTACACGAACATCGTGATCAGCACGCTGGCGGGCATGGGCCTGGCGGTCGCCGCCACGTCCGGAATCCCGGCCGTCCTGCGGGTGTGGGGTCTCTGGGCGATCACCGCGGGACTCGTGCAACTCGTCGTGGGGGCGGTCCGCCGCCGGCTGGGAGGCCAGTGGCCGATGATCACGAGCGGGGGCATCTCCACCGTCGCGGGCGCGTCGTTCATCGCCCAGGCCGGCGGGGGGAACGCCTCCCTGGGAAGCCTCGCGGGCTACGCGTTCCTGGGAGGCGTCTTCTTCCTGATCTCCGCACTGCGCCTGAAGGAGGCGGACGGGGAGGGATGACCGACCTCCGGAGCTGTCGCCTCCGCCGTGCGACGACGGGAGTTCGTCGCAGAGGAGGGGAGAACGTTGGAGATGGCGACAGCGGCGAAACAGCGGAGCCCGGGCGCCACTCGGGCGTCCGGGCTCCGTGGTCAGCGGTGTCACCGCCTTCTGTGCTCTATTCGGTGATGTCGATCTTGCCTTGGGACGGTTCGGCCGACGCCGGGGTCGAGGATTCGACCTGTGCCGGGGTCTTCGTCGTGCCGCGTCCCGCGAGGCCCTGGAGGAGCTGGGCGAGGTCGACGCCGGTGGTGGAGCTGAGGAGTTCCATGCCCTGGGCGACGTTGTCTGCGACGGTGCGCGGGAGTTGGCCGGCGCCGTCCGTGGAGATGACGGTCAGCTTGTCCACGGCCGACAGCGGCTCGGCCGCCTTGGCGACAACCTGCGGCAGCACCTCCACCAGCATCTGGAGCACCGCCGCGTCGCCGTACCGTTCGAACGCGTCGGCCTTCTTGTGCATGGCGTCGGCCTCCGCCGCGCCCTTCGCGGCGATCGCGGCCGCTTCGGAGTCACCTTCGATACGGACGGCCTCGGCGAGCGCCGCACGGTGGGCCTTCTCGCCCTCACCGGTGAGCCGTGCCCGCTCGGCGGCCGCTTCGGCCTCCTTGACCAGGGCGATGCGGTGGGCCTCCGCCTCCTGCTCGGCCCGGTAACGGTCGGCGTCGGCGGGCTTGCGGACCTGGGTGTCCAGTTCGCGGTCGGTCAGCGCGGCCTGCCGGACGGCGACCTTCTCCTGCTCCTGCAGGACTTCCTGCCGCCGGGCGGCCTCGGCGAGCGGGCCGGCGGCGTTGGCGCGGGCGGCGGCCTCGTCCGTCTCGGCCTTGATCTCGGCCTGCTTCAGGGCAAAGGTGCGCTGGGCGATCGCGATCTCCTCCTCCGCCTTGAGGCGGGCCTGCTCGGAAGCACGCCGGGCGACGGCCTCGGCGATGTCGGC
This sequence comes from Streptomyces sp. NPDC087787, assembly GCF_044743035.1. Lineage (NCBI taxonomy): Bacteria > Bacillati > Actinomycetota > Actinomycetes > Kitasatosporales > Streptomycetaceae > Streptomyces > Streptomyces sp. NPDC087787. The sequence goes on along the minus strand of NZ_JBIUVQ010000005.1, from coordinate 24,355 downwards.
CTCCTGCTTGGCGCGGGCGGCCTCAGGCCGGCCGAGGTCCTCCAGGTAGGAGCCCTCGGTGGTGATGTCCTGGATCTGGAAGGCGTCCAGCACCAGCCCCTGCCCGGACAGGCTGGCCTCGGCCTCCTCCGCGACCTGCCCGGCGAAGGCGGCCCGGTCCCGGATGATGTCCTCGACGGACATCCGCCCGACGATGGAGCGCAGCGCGCCGGACAGCACCTCCTGGGTGAACCCGACGATGCCGTCCTGCTGCTGCAGGAAGCGCTGGGCCGCGGCGCGGATCGAGTCCTCGGTGCCGCCGACCTTGACGATGGCGACGCCCTCCAGGTTGGCCTTCACCCCGCGCAGCGTGACCGCGCCCCGGACGGCCACCGGAATGTGCCGGCTGGACAGGTCGAGGCTGAACTTCTGCTGGACGAAGGGCACGACGAAGACACCGCCGCCGACCACGACCTTCTGGCCGCTGTTGTCGATGGAGACGCGGCCGGTCTCGGGGTCCGTGGACTTCTTGCCGCGCCGTCCGGTGACGATGAACGCCTCGCTGGGACCCGCGACCTTGTAGCGGGTGACGACCACGAGGGCCAGCAGGACCAGGAGTACGACGACTCCTGTCACGGCAATCAGTACAGGGCTCATGTGTGGAATCCCCTCAGCCCTCCCCGGGGGACGGCGAATCGGAACGGATCAGGAACGGACGCGGAAGGAAGCGAAGGAAGGCGAAGGGGCGGGCGTGCGGGCCTCGTGGTGTGGCGCGACTTCGACGGTCAGTCTTCGACCGGCCGGACCGCGACCGAGGTCGCGGACAGCACGGACTCCACCCAGACCTCGGCACCCCGCGCCACCGGCACCGAACACTTCGCGGCCAGCTTCAGCGGCTGCCCGGCGAGATACACCAGCACCTCGCCGTACCCCTCGGCCGGAATAGCGGTCACCACGGAACCGGAGCCGCCGACGAGATCGTCGCCCCGCGGAGCGGCAGCGCCCTGCTCCCGCATCAGGACGCGGCTGAGTTTCCACGTCAACCAGCCCGTGGCGACGCCCGCCACCACGCCGATCGCCGTTGCCCCCGTGACGCCCAGACCGGTGGTGCCGAGCGCGATCGCCCCGCCGAAGCCGAGCATGGACACGAATCCGGCGATGACCGGCAGCGACAGCAGCCCGTCGAACAACCCGTCCAGCACCCCGCCGAACAGGCCTTCCAGGATCCCGTCGAAGATCAGCGAGAGCACCAGCAGGACCAGTCCAGCGATACCGAGACCCACAAACCAGTTCATCTGGGCCGCGCTTTCACTCGACGATCTCCCCCGCCCGCATATTGCCATGCGATCGGGTGACAGCACATTGCCTGCTCCCGGCAGTCTTTACACGCACTTGATGCCGCCTTGATACGCCCTTCGCCCGGACGCCGACGTTCCGCTGCAACTCGTGACGGGGAGTACGGGCGCGAGCCGCGACGGCGGTACGGGCCGCCGCCCTGAAGCCCGACCCCCCTTCCGCAAACCGCGCGCTGCCCGCAAGACGCACCGCCCCGGGCCGGGGACGCGGCGCACCACGGCACAACGCTTCCGTTGCCGGGCAATGGAAGCGGCGGCGGCCGGACCGCCCTGACGGTGGCGCCGCCCCGCGCCGGTGAACGGGAGGAAGAGCCCGGGGCTGTCATGGCCCGACGGCCCGGGCGCGGGGCGGGTGGCCGGCTCGCGTGCACACGCCTCGCGTCCTTTCTGTGACTCCTCCTACACTCACCGTCACACGGCGCATCGACATGAGGGGGGCCTGATGCTGCTGAACGGGACGGCCGGGCAGGGAGACGCCGCCGCGGCGGGGCCGACGCTGGAAAGACTGCTGTCGGTCATGGGAGCCGGTGCGCTGGAGCTGTGCACGGCCCCGCGGGGCCTGGGGGGCGTGGTCGAGGGAATCACGGTGCTGGACCCGCTGGACTCGGGGCTGCCGCGGGGGCAGGTGCTGCTGGCAGTGGGCATGGATCCGCGGTCGGCCGCCGCCGTCGACGTCGTGCGCGATGCCGCCGGCTCGGGAGCGGCCGCGCTGGTCTTCGGGCCGGGCAGGTCGGGGCGGCCCCCGGACGCGCTGCGGGCGGCCGCCGAGGAGGCCGGTACGGCGGTGCTCTTTCGGACGGCGTGGTGCGGCTGGGTCGAGTTGATCGGCGCGCTGCGGGCCGGTCTGGTCCTGTCCGGAGTCCCCGCCGATCCGGCTGTGACGCCGGGCGACCTGAACGGGCTGGCCGACGCGGTGGCGGTCCTGGTCAGCGGCGCGGTGACGATCGAGGACGTGGAGTCCCGGGTCCTGGCGTACTCGTCCACGAAGGAGGACGTGGACGAGTTACGCCGGCTGACCATCCTCGGCCGCCGCGTGCCGGAGTGGCGCGTGGCCGCCATGCGGGAGGCCGGGTTCTTTCGCGCGTTGTGGGGCTCGGGGGACGTCATCCACCGGCCGGCGCACGGGGAGAATCCCGAACGTCTGGTGGTGGCCGTCCGGGCAGGCGGAGAGATCCTGGGGTCGATCTGGGTGGCGGCCGCGGGCGGCGACCTCCCGCCACACGCCTCCGACACACTGCGGTCGGCGGCACGGGTGGCCGCCGTGCACCTGCTGCACCACCGCTCGCACCGCACGCACGCCCGGCTGGTCGAGGACGCGGCCCGTGCGCTGCTCGACGGACGGGGATCCGCCGGCCTGCTGACCGAACGCACCGGCATTCCGGCGCGCGGGAACTGCGCCGTCCTGTCGGTACGCCCCGGAGCCTCCTGCAAGGCGGAGGAAACCGTAAGGCTGTGCGCCCTGATGGCGGTGTACTGCGGCGCGAACGACCTCACGCCGGTGGCGGTGCCGGTGAACCAGGGGGCCCTGGTCGTGGTGGGCGCGCTGCACCAGGACATGCAGCGGGCCGTCGAACAGGTCGCACGTCTGGGGAAGTCACTGGTCCGGCAGGTGGCCGACGCGTTCGGGCCGGAAGCGAGAATCGGTCTGGGCACGGTGGTCGGAACCCTGGCGGACCTGCCCGAGTCCCGCCGGACGGCGGACCTGGCACTGAGAGCCCTGCTCTCGACGGGAGAGCACCGCACCGTCGCCTTCGCGAGCGAGGTGGCCGAGACGATCGCCCTGAACCAGATGCTGGACACACTGACGGGACCGGCCCCGGCACCGGAGACACCGGTGGCACGCCTGGTGGCGTTCGACGCCGCGCACGGCGGAGGCACCATGGTGCGGACCCTGCGGGCCTACCTCGACCACTTCGGTCACGTGCCGGACACCGCGCGGGCGCTGGGTGTGCACGCGAACAGCCTGCGGCACCGGATCAGCCGGCTCACCGAGGTGTCCGGGCTGGATCTCCGCAGTCCGGACGCCCGGCTCCTCGCCCAACTGCAACTGCGCCTTCTCGACCGCGGTGGCCGGGAGGCGTGAGCATTCGGGCGCCGCCACGAAGAAGAGGCCGCTTCTTCGTGCCCGAGCACCATGGCGGCTGCGGCACGTCCGCGGCTTCGCTCCCCGGTGAGAACCGCGCGGCGGAAATCCGGGACTCCCGACGAAGACACCCGCACCGCTCCGACGAGAGTCTGATGGTCCGCCCCACGGCAGCCGTGGCGGCGAGAACTCGGCTCGGGGAGAGTGCACGATGAATGGTTCTGACAAGGCCGACCGGCGCGAGCGGATTCTGCGGGCAGCCGTACAGCAGGGGCTCCTGGAACCCGAGACGGCCGTACTGGCCGGGTTCGTCGACCTCGACGGCGTCAACGACACCGTCACGTCCCTGCGGAGCGCGTTCCCCGACTCCCTCCGGGTCCTGCACGCGTTCGCGGCCAAGGCGAACTGCCTGGTCCCCGTGCTCGAGGAAGTGCGCCTGAGCGGCATGGGCTGCGAGGTCGCCAGTGCCGGCGAACTCGCCCAGGCGCTGGAGGCGGGCTTCGAACCGGCACACATCGTCTTCGACTCCCCCGCCAAGACACGGGCCGAACTGGTCCGGGCACTGAGCCTGGGGGTCGCGGTGAACGCGGACAGCTTCCAGGAACTCTCGCGGCTGGACGAGATCCTGGCGACCCGCCGTTCCGACTCGCGCATCGGCGTGCGCGTCAACCCCCAGATCGGCGCCGGCTCGATCACCGCCATGAGCACGGCCACGTCGACCTCGAAGTTCGGTATTCCGCTGGAGGACGAGGGCAACCGGCGCCGACTGCTCCAGGCGTACCGGGACCGTCCCTGGCTCACCTGGGTGCACACACACGTCGGCTCGCAGGGCTGTCCCCTGGACCTGATCGCCCGGGGCATCGCGAAGGCGGTGGAGTTCGCCGAGGAGATCAACGCCCACCTCGGCCGCCGGCAGGTCACCGGCATCGACATCGGGGGAGGGCTGCCGGTCAATTTCGACAGCGACGAGACGACGCCCGGCTTCGACACCTACGTGGACCACCTGCGCGAGCACGCGCCGGCCCTCTTCTCGGGCGAGTACGAGATCATCACCGAGTTCGGCCGTTCCGTGCTGGCCAAGAACGGGTTCACCGCCGCGTACGTCGAGTACACCAAGACCGTCGGCGGACGTCCCATCGCGATCACCCACGCCGGCGCACAGGTGGCCACACGGACCGTGTTCGCCCCCGACGCATGGCCCCTGCGGATCGAGGCGCACGACCGCGGCGGCCGGGCCAAGCACGGCCGGCCCGTGGCGCAGGACATCGCGGGCCCGTGCTGCTTCGCGGGTGACCTGCTGGCACGCGACCGTGCGCTGCCCCTCCTCGACGTCGGCGACCTCGTCGTCGTCCCGGACACCGGCGCCTACTACTTCTCCACGCCCTTCCACTACAACAGCCTGCCCGAGCCCGCCGTGCACGGCGCCCGCGTCGACGCCGACGGCCGGGTCACCTTCCGGCAAATCCGCGCCGCACAGGCCGTCCACCCGGCCCCGGACCCGGCCCTTGCCGGACGGTGATACGCGCTCTCCCGCGTGCCCCCACCGGAGAGCCGATAGCGACCACTTGGGCCGGGCGCGCTCCGAGCGAGCACGTCCGGCCGCCCGGAGAAAAGAGAAAAACCACGACGCCAGGAAAGGCAGGTGTAACCGCCATGAAATTACGGTCCGCCCGGGCAGGGTGTTCCACGGAGAAAGCGACACCCCCGGGCCGACGGGGGGCCGTCGGACGCCGGCTGTCCGCCAAAGGGGTGCGCTGCGGCCGAGCGATGTGCGATGTCGCGCGGTGGTTCTCACGACGCCGTCGCGTCGCGGCCGACCAGTTCCTCCGCGGCGCGTGCTACGGGACGGGCACGGCCGTGGTCGGTCTGCTGGTGGTGTGGGCGCAGACCCGCTGACGACAAAGGAGCCCCGGACCGCGGTCCGGGGCTCTCGCGCTGCCCGCCGGCGCCTGTCAGGCGTATTCGCTCTGCCCGCCGGCGCCTGTCAGGCGTATTCGCTTGGAACAGGAGTGGCCTGGTGGTAGTACATCCGCCAACCAGAGGCGTCATCCAGCTTTCGCCAGATCGAGCTTCTCCGCGCTCGCCGTCCATCGAGCATGGTTTCGAACGTGAGATGCACCAACCCGGGTGCCAGGACGGTGCCTGTCATGCCCGTGGGTTCATATCTCGGGCCGTCCTCGTCCGCGCCCTGCATATCCGGCAGTGCGGAGAGTATCGCCTCACGGTCCCACCTGCGCCCCGAGGCACCCACCTCCGTGAATTCCGGATCGAAGAGTTGATCCGCAAGTGCCCTCGATGCCCGCACGCTGGGACTCATCAGTTGCAATTCTCGCGCGATCGCCTCAGCCACGCCGTCCGTGTCCATGCTCATTGGATCATCATGGCCCGACTGCCCTCGGCACTCGCAAGTGGAATAGCCACCACTCTTTCGTGATGGCCGGCGCCCGTTGCCGGGAAATGGAGCGGGTCACAGGTGATGGAGGCCCATCTCGGTCATGCCGCTGCCTGTGAGGTTGGGAGCCAGCAGGGGCACCCAGAAGACGGCGAGCGCGAGCGCGAGCGAGGTGAGGCCGACGACCCGGGCGACAAGACGTCCCCGAGGCAAGCGTTTCTCTGCGGCGACGATGGCGGTCAGGCCCGCCATGGCCCAGAGGTTCATCACACCGAACGCTGTGAGCAGCAGCATCAGGGACCAGCAGCATCCCAGGCAGAACGCGCCGTGATGCGCTCCGGCACGTAGATGGCGCGAGGGGCCGCGGTACGACGCGTAGCGTAGCAACAGGCCGATCGGTGAGCGGCACTTGGCGAGGCAGAAATCCTTGAGGGCGGTGAGCTGGTAGACACCGTTGACGGCGAAGACGGCGGCGGCCGCCGCCGTCCCTGCCGTGGGATGTGTGGCTGCGACGCGCTCAGCGCCGACGGCCAGGGCGTATGCCGGCAGCCCGGCGGCGGCCCAGACCATCACGTAGCCGGTGGTGAACGCGATCATGCGTGGCGTCCGGTGGACGGGGACCGTCCGCGCGTACAACGAGGCGACAGGTGCCGTGGCCGGCAGCATCATCGCGGTCATCATGATCGTCCAGATGCCCATGAAGGCGGGCAGACCCCCGGCCATGGTCCGCGACCCCATGTCCCCCCGGCGCAGTGCCACCCATGCCCAAGCCGCGGCCGCCGTGAGCAGCACCAGCCCGGAGTAGCGGGCGCCGGGCCGGACTGTGATCGTTGTCCTGGTCACGCCGACCATGAGAAGGGCGCCGAGTGTGCGTTGCGCCCGGTGAAGTCCCATGAGCGGCCGTGTACGCCATTGCCGATGGCCCGCGTCGAACGGGCGATCGTCAACGTGCTGTTCGCGGGGTGGAACATGCCGGTCAGCCCCATCACGGGACCGTCCTCGCCGAACTGCGGGGCCACCTGGTCCTCGATCTCGATGTCGATGGCGTCGGCCACTCGCACCGTGTGGCGGCGGCCGTCGTCGTGGAAGCCGATGGAAACACGTTCGACGCCGAGGACCTCGCCGATGAGGGGGACGAGCGCCGCCATCGGTCCGCCCACCTGCCCGGAGAAGACCTTGCCCAGAGCGTCGGCCTGGCCGTCGTCGGCCGAAGCGTCGATGTACAGCACGACCTGCCAGCCGCCGTCGGCCATCACGCGGGGCGCGTCGGCGAAGACAACGACGCTGTGGTCCGAGACGTCCACGCCGTCGACCTCACCCCGTGCGACGTGGAATGCGAGAGTCACCTGGCAGCGCTCGTTGTCGGCGGGTGCGGTCAGGCCTGAGGTGGTGCACGGACACACGGTGTCGCAGTTGCAGCTCTCAAGATATGTACCGTTCACGTTCCAAGCCATCTCCGCACTCCTGCCTGGTCCACACGCCTGTCGGCGATGCGACGTGGCACCCGGCCGACAGAGCGAAAGGCCTGATGCGAGCGCCGGCCTTGTGCGGCGCCTCGACCTCATGAGGAAAAAAGGGGCCGCGGACGCGTGCCGCGCCCGCCCGACCGCAAGATCGGCACCAGGAAAGCTCCTTGGCCCGAACGGCCGCCCGAGTACTTCCCAGGCTAGTCCCGCACCCGCCCACCACGCCCGTCACGGCTGCCCGCACGTCCTCCGCCGACGGCAGGCGCAGGTGCACTCGGGGTGGTCGTGTGCGTCGGATCGCGCGGCTGTCGTCGACCGTGGTTTTCCGCCCCGGCCCGCGTCCGACACAGCGGTGGGAGAAGACGCCGAGGGCCTGAGGGAGCGTGAGGGGATGCGCGAGACGGCCTGTCACTGGGCCAGGGCTAGTCTGTCCGACCTGCGTGTCTCAGTTCTTTCACAGGAGCTCCATGCGCCTCAAGCAACTGTCGCTCGCCACGGCCTTCGTGGTCGTTGCCGGGCTGACCACTACCACCGTCGGCCTCACCGGCTCGGCCGCCTTCGCCGACAGCACCGCGGCGCTGCCGCTCACCGGCTATGCGCACATGCTGGTCGACGCCGCTCACCAGCGCATCTTCTTCAGCCAGGGCTCCGGCTCGACCCGTATCGTGGTGACCGACCTGTCCGGCGCGCCCGTCACCACCATCGCGGACGAGCAGGGCGCCAACGGAATGGCGCTGTCCACCGACGGCGGCACGCTGTACGCGGCTCTGGCGGACGCCGACGCGATCGCCGCCATCGACACGGCGACTCTCTCCGAGACCGGCCGTTGGTCCACGGGCGCGGGCAGCGCCCCGGTCTCCGCCGCCGTGGCGGGCGGCCGCGTCTGGTACGGATACAAGAGAGCCGACGGGCAGGGCGGCATCGGATCGGTCGACCCGTCCGCAGCCACCCCGGCGGCGATCCCCCAGCCCGCCATGTCGAACTGGTCGGTCGCACCGCTGCTCGCGACGGGCGGCGGCGTGCTCGCGGCCGAGGAGCCGCAGCAGAACCTCAGCCACGTGGCCACCTTCGACGTCTCCTCCGGCACCGCGTCGGTCAGGGCCGACACCCTCGTTCGCGGCGGCACGGCGACCGGGCTCCAGGTCACCGGCGACGGCACGAAGGTGCTGCTCGCCGCCCCGCAGCAGGCCGCCCTCCAGGTCTACCGCAGCTCGGACCTCGCCGACGCTGGCCCCTCCTCGTACTTCACCGGCGGCGTGGGCTCCGCCCCGAACTCGGTCGCGGTCGACACCGACGGCACGATCGCCGTCGCTGGCATCCCCGCCGTCTACCTCTACGCCGAGGCGAACAACCTTGCCGAGAACCGCCTCACCCTCCCGTCCGGGACGGTGGCTCCGGACGGCCTGAAGTGGGGAGCCGACGGCACGACGCTCTACGCCGTCACACGGGACTCCTCCGGCGCCCACACTCTCAACGTGCTCAGCGCGCCGAAGCTGACCGACACCCAGATCTCCCTGCGGCACCCGAACTACGCGGTTCCCACCCAGCAGTACACGATCACCGGCTCGCTCAGCACCCAGGGCCCCCTGCCGGCCGGGGCGCCGCTCCAGGTCACCCGCGACGGCACGGCCCTGCCCGACACCGCGGTCGGCAAGGACGGCACGTTCGTCCTCAGCGACACCCGACAGGACGAGGGCGCGTACACCTACCGGGTGTCGTACGCCGGTGACGCGACGCACCGGGCCGCGACGGCCTCGCTGACGGTGCACGTGAAGAAGCTGTCGACCACCCTCACCCGCTCGGACACCAGCTCGGCGAGCCCGGGCTCGGTCGTCTTCACCGGCTCGCTCCTGACCGAGCTGGGCTTCGGCAGCCTCCCCCAGGGCACCACAGTCCAAGTGGCCAGGAGGAACGAGGTCACCCAGGAGACGGTGCAGCTTCCGTCGGTGCCGGTCGACCCGGCCAGCACCCGGTTCACGGTCACCGACGCCCCGGGCAGTGCCGGATGGTTCACGTACATCCTGTCGTATGCGGGTGACGCCACCCACGAGCCGACGTCCTCCGGCATCAGCCTGACGATTTCCCCGTACGCCCCGGACCTGACGTTGAAGGCCCCGGCGGCCGCGCCCCGAGGGGCCGCCCTGTCCTTCGGCGGCAGGCTCAGCGACGCCCCGTACGGCAGCGGCCAGAAGGTCACCGTCTCCCGCACGGACGCCGCCCACACCAAGACGCCGGTGAAGTGGACCGTGCCCGTGGGCGCCGACGGCACGATCTCCGTGAAGGACACGCCGTCCATCGGCGGCGCCAACACCTACACGGTGAGCTATCCGGGTGACGCCTCCCACCGGCCGGCCACCGCGTCCGCGATCGTCCAGGTGTCCCGCACGGCGACGGCCGTGTCCGTCACCACGAGCGCGTCCTCATATGCGTACGGTGCGACAGCCACCGTCACCGCGCACCTGGGCACGACGTACAGCACCCGTAAGGTCTCGATCTACGCCACGCCCAACGGCGGTAAGAAGACACTGATCAAGACCGGGACAGTGGACGCCAAGGGCAACCTGAAGGCCACCTACAAGATCACCCGCAACACCACGTTCACGGCGTCCTTCGCGGGCGACGACTGCTACGCGCCGGGGACGGCCACTCGCGCCGCCAACGCCTATGCGAAGGTCGCGACGACGCTCGGCGGCTACTACACGAGCACCAAGTACAGCGGTATCACCTACCGCGTCTACCACCGCACGGTGAAGCCGAAGGTGACCGCGACCGTGACGCCGAACAAAGCGGGTCAGTGCCAGCGCTTCCAGGTCCAGCGGTACTACAGCGGCGCCTGGCACACGCTCACCACGTCGAGCTGCTTCGCGCTGACGTCGAAAAGCACCGCCAAGACCCAGCTGAGTCCCACCAAAGCGCTCAACCAGAAGTTCCGGGTCCGCTCCAAGTACGAGCGCAGCACGAAGGACAACACCAACGTGAGCACATGGAGCAGCTGGCTCCACTTCACCGTCAGGACCTGAGGCCCGCCCAGGAGGCCCCCGCCGGAAGAGCGGCGGGGGCCGGCCCGCCGGCGGGAGCGGGTGCCGGGTCCGGCCGCGAGCGCGACGGCCGAAAAGCCTTCTGTCATGAACCTCGCACGCGGCGACTGATCACCACGCACAACAACAAGGCCCAGGTCGCTGACCTGGGCCTTGTTCATGGAGCGGGTGACGAGAATCGAACTCGCGCTCTCAGCTTGGGAAGCGACGGCGCTTGGGCGGCCAGACGGCCGCTGACCTGCGTTGATTCGCGGCGCCGCCGCTGTTTCATGAATCTGATCGCACCGCTGTTGACCGTGGTTGTCCGCCCTTACGGGCACGGATTGGGCACGGCCTCGGACCGTGCCGCTCGGCAGTCCCCTCCTGATCGGTGGAGCCGTACCGGATGGCACGTCGACCGGAGCGCGTCCGGGCGAGCTTGCGTGCGCAATCAGCGGCCACTGGCTGGTGAGGGGCGCAGCCGTACTGCGGGCCGGTTCGCTGTGAGCACCCCCGACGCGGTGGAGCGGGCCGACTTCGGGGAGCCCGTCCGCGAGCAGGTGTCGGGTGGACAGTGTCCCCGGGCCGAAGACGGGGACGCGCCGTGCGTGACGGAGGCACGTTCCTCATGGGCGGTGCCTCACCTGGGCGGCAGGTCCGCGGCGAAGGCGCGTCCCTCGTCGAGCCATGCGCCGAGCGTGTAGTCCTCCGAGACCGCGGTGCCGTCGACCACGATCCAGCCGCGCATCGGGCGGCCGGTCATGTCGAAGACGCGCGTCCCCGGCCGGGCGAGCGCCGTGACGGTCACGTCCGGGCCGACCCTGACCACGAGGTCGTCGGTGGCGCCGACGGCCATGTCGAGCTCAGGAAGTACGCCGTACGGGTGGCCACGGCCCCGGTTCCGAAGCCGCCTCCGGCCGTCACGGCGATCGTCACGGCCTCAAGCTTCTGTCCCCTCGGGAGCGGTCACCACCCGGTGAGCAGCAGATGGTTGAGGAGCAGGGCGAGCAGCGCCTGGGCTGTGAGCCAAGCGCGGACGGGGGTCCCCCCTGCTTGAGCGGAGCCGTGAGCTTGGGGGAGGGCGAGGAATGCGCACGCCGGGAGCAGCCACAGCGCGAAGGGAAGCCAGATGCGTTCCGTCTCCGCCTTGCTCATGCCGGACAGGTCGGCGACCAGCAGGGCGAGGAGTGCTGCGGACACGAGGAGTGCGAGGCGGGCCTCGGATGCCCGGTCGGGGGCGTCGCCGCGGCGCCGGACGAGCACCGCACCGGTCCGCCGCAGGCCCGCCGCCGTCGCCAGGCCCGTGATGAGTACCGTGCAGGCGAGGTTGGCCCACACCCAGTAGCCGTAGGGGCGGATGCCGCCCGCGCCCTGGTAGTAGCGCGTGACCAGCAGGTGGTACGCCTCCCACCAGTTGAACCCGGCGAGCGTGAACGCCGTCGGGACCACCGCCAGTCCGGCGAGCAGGGGCACCAGCAGGGCGGGGCGCCCTCGGATCCCGTGTCGGCCGAGCACCAGTACCGCCGCCGCGATCAGTGCGACGAGCGTGAGGCCGTACGACAGGTAGCAGGTCAGGCCGAACAGCAGCCCGGACGCCCCCGCCCACCACAGAGACCGTCCGGTGACCGCCAGTGCGAGCAGCGCCACCGCCCACGCGGCCACCGCCGCGAAGTACGCGTCGGCCGAGGTGCCCATCCACACGGCGGTCGGGGCCAGGACGAGGAAGGGCGCCGCCCCTCGCGCGAGTCCCTCGTCGGCCAGGGCGCGGACCGTGACCAGCACGGCCACGCAGGCCGTCGCCCCGACGGTGATGCACCACGCCCCGGCCCAGCCCCCGCCCCGCAGTCCGATCCGGTCGAGCAGGACGAAGGTGAGCGTGGCCGCGGGCGGGTGGCCGGCGATGTGGGCGGGCCAGTTGTCGGGGGAGCCGAGCAGGATGTGCCGGGTGAAGCCCCGCAGCGCCGCCGGGATGTCATGGAAGCGGTCGATGACCTGGAGGTACTCGTGGCGGGTGGTGAGCCGGACTGCGATGCCCCGGTGCCAGCCGTCGATCAGTGCGAGGGAGTAGGTCCACGCCATGGCCGTGCCCCACGTCAGGTGGACCAGGGCCCGCCAGGGGAGACGGGCCGCGAGGGAGGGGCCGTAGGCCACGGTGGCGATCGCCACCAGGACGGCCGCCGGAGTGCCGGGGCCGAGGTGGGGTTCCCAGGAAGCCGACAGCGGGGGCCAGTTGACGAACAGCGTACGGCTGGTCCCTTGGATGTGGTGGCCGACCAGCACGGCCGTCGTCACGAGCAGCACGGCGGCCCCGGCTGCGTACAGGTCACGGCTCCGGGCGCGGGGCACGCCGGAGCGCGCGGTGCCGGGCTCGGTGGAGGGCTCGGTGGAGGGCAGGGTGCGGATCACACCGGAACGCTAGGCCGCGCGGCCGGTCACGGGGTGGGGTCCGGGCCCGATGTCAGCGTTTCGTCATGGGTTGCGCACCCTTTCGCGGGGTGGTTCCGGTCTACCGTCGGGACATGCGCGACCCCGACGCCCCGCGGCTTCCCTCCTCGCCCGGCTTCTGGCGCAGCCCCCTGCGCGGCCCCTGGTTCACCTCGGTGCTGGGCCTCGTCCTGCTCGTCGGCATCACCGTGCTGTTCATGACGGGCCTGGTCTCGTACGCCGCTTACAACCCCGGCCTGTCCCCGGTGAACGACAAGACACCGGACAAGGGGATCCTTGGCTTCTACCTCTTCGCCTGGCCGACGAACCCGCACTGGCTGTACCGGCTCAACCAGGGCGTCCACGTCACCCTCGGCATCACCCTGATCCCCGTCCTGCTCGCCAAGCTGTGGTCCGTGGTGCCGAGGCTGTTCACGCTGCCGCCGGCCCGCTCGCTCGCGCACGCCCTGGAGCGGATCTCGCTGCTGCTCCTGGTGGGCGGCGCACTGTTCCAGTTCGTGACCGGTGTGCTCAACGTCCAACTCGACTACGTCTTCCCCGGCTCCTTCTACCCGCTGCACTTCTACGGGGCGTGGGTGTTCTTCGCCGCGTTCGTCGCCCACGTGCTGCTGAGGATGCCCACGGCGCTGCGCAATCTGCGGCACCTGCGGGAGGAGAAGGACGACCTGGTGTCTCCGCGCCCCGCCGAGCCGACCGTCTCCCGGCGGGGTGCCCTGTGGTTCGTCGGGGGCGGCTCGCTGCTGCTGTTCGCCACCACGGTGGGGCAGAACTTCGACGGTCCGCTGCGGCGCACCGCCCTCCTCGCACCGCACGGCGGCGGCGATCCCGGCAGTGGCCCGAACGGCTTCCAGATCAACAAGACCGCCGCGTACGCCGGGATCGACGCGGCGGAGACGGGCCAGGACGCGTGGCGGCTCGTCGTCACGGGACGCACGGGCACCGTCCGCCTCCGCCGGGACGAGTTGCTCCGGCTCCCCCTGTACAGCGCGGCGTTGCCCATCGCCTGCGTGGAGGGCTGGTCGACGTCGGACCAGTGGTGGCGCGGGGTGCGGCTGCGCGACCTCGCGGCGCTCGTCGGGTACGACGACCCGCCGGACGTGTTCGTCGAGTCCCTCCAGCGGAGCGGTGCCTTCCGGAAAGCCGCCCTGCGCGCCAACCAGGTGGCCGACCCGCGTTCCCTGCTCGCCCTGTACGTCAACGGCGAGGAGCTGTCCCCCGACCACGGCCACCCGGCGCGGATCATCGTGCCCGCCGCGCCCGGTGTGCTCAACACCAAGTGGGTGGCCCGGATGACGTTCGGAGACCTGTGATGCTTCCGCGGCTTCCGCGCATTCCGATCGGCAGTCCCCTGCAGCTCCTGCTGCTCGCCTGTTCGTTCGTGCTCGCCGCCTACGCGGGTGTGCGGCTGCTCGCGGACGACTGGTTCGGTGTGGCGCTGTGGTTCGTGGGGGTGGCGCTGCTGCACGACCTCGTGCTGCTGCCCCTGTACGCGGTCGCGGACCGGGCGGCCGTACGGGGGCTCGGCGCGGTCCGGCGCCGGGTGGGGGCACCGCCCACGCCCTCAAGGCAGTGGGGGAGGGTGCCATACGTGCGCGTACCGGCGGCCCTCTCCGGGCTGCTCCTTCTCGTGTGGTTCCCGCTGATCAGCGGCATGGTGGAGCGACGCTACCGGTTCGGCACCGGGCTGCCGGCGGACGTGTTCCTCGCCCGCTGGCTGCTGATCACTGCCGTCCTCTTCGGCGGTTCGGCGCTGCTGCTGGCGCTGCGGCTGCTGCGGCTGCGCAGGGCGGCGAAGCACCGCCCACCGGCCGTCCACTGACCGGCTCGCTCCCAGCCCTGTGCGTACCGGAGCAGCGCCCGTGTGCCGAGCCTCGCCCAGGGGAAGAGGGCGTCGGTTCCGCCGGCGTCGGTGAGGTCGACGACCTGCACCTGGGCGCGTTCGTCGACGTCCATTGGTGCGGCCTCGGCGATCAGCAGGCCGCCGGGGCGCAGGAGCCCGGCCATCCGGTCCAGGAGCGCACGCGGGTCACCGCCGATGCCGACGTTGCCGTCCATGAGCAGGACGGTGCCCCAGCGCCCCTCGCCGGGCAGCGGCTCGAAGACCGAGCGCCGCAGCGCCCGACCCCCGAGCCGCACGGTGTGGTCCACGGCGGCCTCGCTGACGTCGATGCCGAGGACGGCCCGGCCCCGGGCGGCGAGTTCCGCCACCAGTCGCCCGGGCCCGCACCCCACGTCCAGCACGGTTCCCTCGCAGCGGTCCAGCACGTCCCGGTCGACCGCGTCGGCCCGGGCGCACCAGCGTTCCACCTCCAGCGGCAGCAGCCAGCCGTCGGCGCGGCGCAGGAACAGTGGGCCGCGGCCGGCGCGCAGGGCGGCGGCGTAGGGGTCGGCGGTCGCCCAGGCGAGGGCGGTGGTGGGTGGGGTGCTCATCGGGGTGTGGCCGGGGGCGAAGTCGGCTCCGCGACGGGCCAGGGGTTTGGTGGGGAGTCCGGTCGGTCGGTGGGTGGGGAGTTCGGTCCGGAGTCCGGCTCCGTGGCCGGCGGCGAGTCGACCCCCGTGACCGGCCGCGCATCCGGCCCCGCGACCGCCGTGCACCGGGCCAGCCGTGCCGCGAAGCGGCCGTGCGGGACCAGGGCGGCGACGGCGTGGGCGTCGGCGGCGGTGTCGACGTCGCGCAGGGGTGGCAGGTCGCGCACCCGCAGGCCGGCGGTGAGGAGCCGGTCCCGTTGGGCCGCTCCCGTCACCGAGGTCGACATGGGCACGCCCCGCAGCAGGTCGGGATCGGGGCGTGCCAGGCCGAGGGCCCAGAAGCCGCCGTCCTCGGCCGGGCCGAAGTGGGCGTCGCAGTCGGCGAAGTCCACGGTGAGCAATTCCGGCGTCACCTGCGGGGTGTCCATGCCGATGAGCAGGGCCGGGCCGTCGCAGCGCGCGAAGGCGTCCGCCAGCCGCTCGTCCAGCCCGCCCGCGCACTGCGGTACGACGTCGAAGCCGGGCGGCAGCCAGGGGCCGGGGGTGCCGTCGAGGACGAGGACGCGCCGGGAGGCGGGCGTGGCCGCCACGGCGTGCAGGGTGTCCGTGAGGGCCGCAT
Source organism: Streptomyces sp. NPDC087787 (assembly GCF_044743035.1). Taxonomy (NCBI): domain Bacteria; kingdom Bacillati; phylum Actinomycetota; class Actinomycetes; order Kitasatosporales; family Streptomycetaceae; genus Streptomyces; species Streptomyces sp. NPDC087787. Next base: position 8,530 of record NZ_JBIUVQ010000005.1, on the reverse strand, counting down.
CGGCCAGCTCCGCCGCCTGACCGGGCGTGAACGGCGGGGTGAGCCGGGTCTTGACCCGGCCCGGCCGCGGCTCCTTGGCGATGACGAGGAGCGTGGTCAACGGACGGTTCCTCCTCCGTGCGCGGGGGGTTCGCTCAACACGCGGCTCATGTCCCGTACGGCCTGCCAGGTGCCGCGCCAGGTGCCCGTCACCTTCGAGGCTCCGGTGCGCGGCAGGTACGGCACGTCGTGCTCGGTGATCCGCCAGCCGGCGTCGGCCGCGCGGACGACCATCTGGAGCGGATAGCCGCTGCGCCGGTCGGTGAGGCCGAGGGCGAGCAGGGGCTCGCGGCGGGTGGCGCGCAAGGGACCGAGGTCGTGCAGGCTCAGCCCGGTGCGGCGGCGCAGCATCCGCGCGAGCGCCAGGTTGCCGGCGCGGGCGTGCGCGGGCCACGCGCCCCGGCCGCGCGGACGCCGTCGGCCGAGCACCAGGTCGGCCTCGCCGTCCCGGACTTCACGGACGAAGGGGACGAGGAGCGACGGGTCGAGGGAGGCGTCGCCGTCGCAGAAGCACACCACGTCTGCGGTGGCGGCGGTCAGCCCGGCGTGGCAGGCGGCGCCGAAGCCCCGGCGCGGCTCGTGCACGACGGTCGCGCCGCACGCGCGGGCGACCTCGGCCGAGCCGTCGGTGGAACCGTTGTCGACGACGAGCGCGCGCCAGCCCGGCGGGATCCGTTCGAGCACCCAGGGAAGGGCCTCGGCCTCGTTCAGGCAGGGCAGCACCACGTCGACGTCCGAAGGAGTCGTCGTCACGGTCTCACCCTACGAATCCGAATCGTACATATCGGACTTCCGCTCCTTACGAAACGCGGACGTCCAAGGCCAGAGTGGTGTTCGGGCGCGCACCGGCGATGGCGCGGTGCCAGGCTGGAGGCATGCAGCAGGAGCCGTACGAGCCCCTGGGGGCGCAAGCCGCCGACGGGTCCCCCCGAATCCTGGTCGTCGACGACGATCCGACCGTCGCCGAGGTCGTCGCCGGGTACCTGGACCGCGCCGGTTACGTCGTCGACCGCGCCGACGACGGCCCGACGGCCCTCACCCGCGCCACCGCACACTGGCCGGACCTGGTCGTGCTCGATCTGATGCTGCCCGGCATGGACGGCCTGGAGGTGTGCCGGCGTATGCGCGGTCACGGCCCCGTGCCGGTCATCATGCTCACCGCCCGCGGTGACGAGGACGATCGCATCCTGGGCCTGGAGGTCGGCGCCGACGACTACGTCACCAAGCCCTTCAGCCCCCGCGAGCTGGTGCTGCGCGTGGAGTCGGTGCTGCGCCGCAGCAGGCCCGCCGCCACGGGACACCGACTGGGGGCGGCCGGTCTGGCCGTCGACCCGGCGGCCCGCCGGGCCACCAAGAACGGCACTGAACTCGCCCTCACCCTCAGGGAGTTCGACCTGCTCTCCTTCTTCCTGCGCCATCCGGGGCGGGCCTACGGCCGCGAGGACCTGATGCGCGAGGTGTGGGGCTGGGACTTCGGCGACCTGTCGACCGTCACGGTCCACGTCCGCCGCCTGCGCGGCAAGGTGGAGGACGACCCGGCCCGGCCCCGCCTGATCCAGACCGTGTGGGGCGTGGGCTACCGCTTCGACCCCACCGGCGCGGAGGACTGACCGTGCGTGACACCCTCCTCATCGCCCTGTACGCCTTCGCCGGTGCCGCCGCCACGGGCCTGGCCGGAGCGGGCGTACTGCGCCTGATCCGGCGCCGCTCGCTGACCGCCTCGCTCGCCGTGGTCGCGGCGGTCGGGGTCGTCGCGATGCTCGCGGGCACGCTCGCCGTCGCCCGGGCGATGTTCCTGTCGCCGCACGACCTGACCGTCGTCACGACCGTCGTCGCCATGGCGGCCGTCGTCTCCCTGGCCACCGCGCTGCTGCTGGGACGCTGGGTCGTCGCCCGCAGCCGCGAACTCGCCGTGGCCGCACGCTCCTTCGGTGACGGCGCCGACTTCGCCGCCCCCGATGGCCCGACGACCGCCGAACTGGATTTCTTGAGCCGCGAGTTGACGGCCACCAGCGCCAGACTCGCCGAATCCCGGGAGCGGGAACGTGCGCTGGAGACCTCCCGGCGCGAACTCGTCGCCTGGATCTCGCACGACCTGCGCACCCCGCTGGCAGGCCTGCGCGCCATGTCGGAGGCCCTGGAGGACGGCGTCGCCGCCGACCCCGACCGCTACCTGAAGCAGATGCGCACCGAGGTCGAGCGTCTCAACGGCATGGTCGGCGACCTCTTCCAGCTCTCCCGCATCCACGCCGGCACGCTCCCCCTGGCCCTCACCCGGATCTCCCTGTACGACCTGGTCGGTGACGCGCTGGCGGGAGCCGACCCGCTCGCCCGGGAGCACGGGGTGCGGCTGGTGGGCGACCGCATCGAGCCGGTACCGGTGGAGGTGGACGGCAGGGAGATGAGCCGGGTGCTGGGCAACCTGCTGGTCAACGCCATCCGCCGGACGCCGGCCGACGGCACGGTCGCGGTCGCCGCGGAGCGTTCCCCCGAGGGCGTGGTGCTGTCGGTGACGGACGGCTGCGGCGGCATCCCCGAGGAGGACCTGCCGCGCGTCTTCGACACCGGCTGGCGCGGCACGCACGCCCGGACGCCCCCGGCCGGTGCGGGCCTGGGCCTCGCCATCGTCCGGGGGATCGTGGAGGCGCACCAGGGCCGGGCCACCGTACGCAACACTCCCGGCGGCTGCCGCTTCGAGGTGGTGCTGCCCGCCGCCGCTTCCTGATCGCGGGCAGCACCACCGGTCCACCGCGGTCCTACGCCCCCCGCATTCCGGCCCGCGCGAACTCCGCCATGCCCTCCTCGAAACCGACCTCCGGCTTCCACCCCAGCCCGACCCGCAGCCGCGACGAGTCCGCGGTGATGTGCCGTACGTCCCCGAGCCGGTACTCACCAGTGACGACCGGCTCGGGCCCGCCGTGCGCGGCGGCCAGCGCCCGTGCCATCTCGCCGACGGTGTGCGGTTCACCGCTGGCGGTGTTGTACGCCGTGAGCACACCCCGGGCGGCCTCCGCCTCCAGCGCCATCGCGTTGGCCGCCGCCACGTCCCGGACGTGCACGAAGTCCCTCAGCTGCCGCCCGTCCTCGAACACGCGCGGTGCTTCGCCCCGGGCGAGCGCCGAGCGGAAGAAGGAGGCGACACCGGCGTACGGGGTGTCGCGGGGCATTCCGGGGCCGTACACGTTGTGGTAGCGCAGCGACACCGCCGACCCGCCGGTGCAGCGGGCCCAGGCGGCGGCCAGGTGCTCCTGGGCGAGCTTGGTCGCCGCGTACACGTTCCGGGGATCGGCCGGGGCGTCCTCGCCGACCAGGCCGGGGGAGAGGCCGTCCCCGCACACCGGGCAGGCGGGCTCGAACCGGCCCGCGTCGAGGTCGGCGACGGCCCGCGGCCCGGGCCGTACGACCCCGTGCCGCGGGCACTCGTACCGCCCCTCCCCGTAGACGACCATCGACCCGGCCAGCACGAGGCGCCCGACGTCGGCCTCCGCCATGGCGGCGAGCAGCACGGCGGTGCCCAGGTCATTGCGCGAGACGTACTCCGCCGCGTCGGCGACCCCGTTGCCGAGCCCGACCATCGCGGCCTGGTGGCACACGGCGTCCACACCGGACAGGGCGCGGCCGACGGCTGCCGGGTCCCGTACGTCGGCGCCGGGATCCTTCCGCACGTCGAACACGAGCGGCTCGTGTCCGCGCTCCCGGAGCGCGGACACGACATGGGACCCGATGAACCCGGCACCGCCGGTGACCAGTACGCGCATACGGCCACGCTAGGTCCGCACCGGCGCCGCACCACGGGACCGCGCCCGTACGTCATGACTCCGTAAGGCATGTGCGGGTGCGTCGAACCAGGACGAACCAGAAACCGTGCGAGAGGCTGCCCCCCCCATGACAGCCTCACCCTCCACCGACACCCCGTACCGCTACGACGACCTGACCGCCCTCTACGTCAACTGCACCCTCAAGCCGTCCCCGCAGCTCAGCCACACCCAGGGCCTGATCGACAAGAGCCGGGCCATCATGGACGCCGTCGGCGTGACCACGGACCTGATCCGCGCCGTGGACCACGACATCGCACCCGGCGTCCACCCGGACATGACCGAGCACGGCTTCGCCACCGACGCCTGGCCCGGGCTGTACGAGAAGGTGACGGCCGCCGACATCCTCGTGCTCGCCGGCCCGATCCGGCTGGGCGACAAGCTCCGTCACCAAGCAGGTCATCGAGCGTCTCTACGCCTGCTCCTCGCTGCTCAACTCCCAGGGTCAGTACGCCTACTACGGCCGCGTCGGCGGCTGTCTGATCACCGGCAACGAGGACGGCGTGAAGCACTGCGCCATGAACGTCCTCCACAGCCTCCAGCACCTCGGCCACACGATCCCGCCACAGGCGGACGCCGGCTGGATCGGCGCGGCCGGCCCCGGGCCGTCGTACCTCGACCCGGGCTCGGGCGGTCCGGAGAACGACTTCACCAACCGCAACACCACCTTCATGACCCGGAACCTGATGCACCTCGCCGCCCTGCTGAAGCGCGCCGGAGGCATCCCCGCCCACGGCAACCAGCGCTCGCAGTGGGACGCCGGCTGCCGCCCGGGCGCGGACACCCCGAGCAGCGCTGACCGCTCCCCGGCGGACGTAAGGGTTTCGTCGTCCGCCAGGCAGCCCAGGACGGCCGCTCCGTCCGTTGAATGCGAGTGAGACGAGTGACTTCCCAGGAGGTGGGCGATATGAGGCGGGGACGACTGGAGCGGCCGGCGTCGGACGAGTCGTGGGAGCCTGATCACTCCAGCGCTTCCTGCAGGCGCTGCCGCAGCTCAGGGCGGCCGCCGGCCTGGGGCACGCCAAGGGTCGCCGCCCTCAGTCGGACTGGACAACAACAAACCCCAGGCCGTTGACCTGGGGCTTCTCTCTGGAGCGGGTGACGAGAATCGAACTCGCGCTCTCAGCTTGGGAAGCTGCGATCATTTGCGGCGGACTTTGGCGCTCACCTGGGCGAACGGCCTTGGTGCTGCCTCGTCCCGCTTGGCGGCTTTCACCGTGGTTCCCCGCAGTTCCCCGCTCGACCTGGTGCGCTTGTGGTGCAGGGCTGCGGCTTGGCCCCTCGCTCCTGTAGCACGTCTCATTTGATGTCAGAGGGCACGAAAATGCCAACGATGGCGTCCCTGTGCGTGCATAATCTTGCTCATGCAGAATCTGACCCGGTGGCTGAACCGGCTTGACAGAGCCATAGCGAAGAAGGAATTCAAGTTCGCTGAATCATTTAGACAAATTCTCATACCTGGCCCCAATCAGGTCGAAACGGAAGGCCTGTTGCGGATAGAGCCAGCAAGTCACATCTACATACCGGGGTCAACTTACCAACATCTCCATGTGATGGGATGGCTTGATGCAGGTGGGAATTCTTTTGAACTGCCCGACGATATAGGTGCGGCGCTAACCCTCGTGACAGACCGAAGGGTTGAAGTGATACCTGCCCAGCCGCTCACCATGGAGGGAGAGCCCAACCGAAAGGTTTTCTTGTCCATGTCTGATCTCCCTGATCGTCGGCTCATGGGTCCGCTTGATGAAGGTTTCGACTTAGATGGGGAATTCCGCGATCTTCTGGGTGGCATACGATCCCTTGATGATCGCAAATCGGAAGTCATTAACGCTGCCATGAGGCTTCACTACGGCGCCTGCCTCCTTTTCGCGACAGACCTCGCAGCAGCTTATACACTGATCGTAGCGGGAATCGAAACCCTTGCTGGAGAGTTTCACGACTTCAGTCCCAGTTGGGAAGTCTGGGATCAGGCTAGAAGCTGGGAAAAATTCATCAAGGCGCAAGCGCTATCGGATAGGCAGGCGGAAGCGCTCAGGTCGAAGCTGCTGGAAAAGAACGCGCATATGAGGCTAGGTGAGCGATTCTCCGAATACGCCACGCGGGGGATCACCGACGCGTTCTTTGAGCAAGAACTATCCGTATGGGTGCCGGACATTGACTGGGCCAGGGGAAGCGTCACGGGCGGATCTTGGCATCCAGGGCCGCGTATAGGAGATGTCAACTCAAATGTCGATGAACTCAAGAAGGCGCTAAAGAAATCATACGCTGCACGCTCAGGTTTTGTGCATTCAGGTGAAAGGGCAGTAGACTCAATTAATCAGGCCGTAGGGGCGTATGCTGGATACAAGGCTTCTGCGCCGGTTCCGTTCGCCATCCTGAGGTCGCTACTCCGGCATCTAATCTTTAGGGAAATCGATTCCCGGTGTACAAGTCGAGAAACACCTCCGATTGAGGACCGCAAAGCCCAAAATGTTGCGACTCTACTGCAGGAGGCTGCCCCATTTCTTAGCAATACTAAGAAGAAATCGCGTTGATTGTCATCGCTGACACGACGAGGTCGGCGGAGTCTCAATGGGCGTGGCAGCGCCGGCAACTGCGATCGGTGGCCGGTCTACTGATCAGCCCTTGCGCCGACCAGCGGCACAAAAGAAGCCCACTGCTCTGACCAGATCAGATGCCGTGGCTTCTGTCGTTGTCAGTCGGCGTCGAGTGACCTCGGACGGCCCGGGGCGGCCCAGCGGCTGCCGCTAGACCGCCCCTGCCCCTCCTGCCGAGCGAGTGCAGCCAGGGACCTGAATACCCGGCCCAGCCTGCCTCCCGCCGGCGGTTCCGGGATGGGCGCGCCAGCAGCAACTACACCACACGGATCCGCAGGCCGGTTCCGTCGCTTCCGACCGAGACAGCCTGGTGCTGGGGACCGTTCGCAGCTGCTCCAGTGGCAACAGGCGCCCACGAACCGCGAAGTTGGCGAGCTCTCCGCAGGTAGGCGCTGACTCTTCCTTCACGAAGACGTTCATACATCCCCTTTTCGACCCCTCTGAAGATTTCGAGAGATGCACCGTTGGGGAGTGGCATGGAATACTCGACGCCAACAAACCGATGTGAATCAATGTTGGATTCGGAGCTGACTGTAAACGTCTGCCAGTCTGGGGCTAGGTCATCTAAGGGTAAGCGCTGATAGTCTGCGGTTCTCGTTGAGGCGAATTGCGATGCAGCAGTGTTGTCGCCCGCGAACCGTAGAACAGAGTGAGCCGCATTTCTTGCCAGAATGCGGAATAGCCATTTTTTGCCGTCCTCGGGCACCTGGAATAGGGCGGGCAGTTCACCCACGCTTGCCTCATACTCAGTGCGTGCAGCCTCCAAGTCTGCCTCATTGGCTTGAAATTCTCCTACCCCTAGAAGCTCTCGCTGCCGCGCTAAGAACTGTTCGAAGGTGGGCTTGCCCGATGTCCACTGCTGGGGTCCAGGATCCTCAGATATTAATGCATCGAACTCCTCAGACTCCCCGTCCCATAAGTCGTCATCGCCAGGCGGGTCGAGTACGTCTATGGAAACACCCTTCGTGGACAGACGAGAGGCAACAATGAGGCTCGGCAACGTTCGAGCGCCTACCTCAATGGAACCTACTTGAAGAGAAGCTGTGGCCAACTGCTGCTTCGAATGGTACGCGTTCCCGTGGGTCCCCTTGCACTCCAAGATATACACCTTGCACCCTGAATTTCCGCCCCCGGCGCGACGGCCGACCAAGAAATAATCGGGACGCATTGTCGCCTTGTTCTTCTGGCGGACTAGGCCTACCCCTTCAATGAAGCCAGCGTTGAGTGCGACATCCACGTCAACGCTCGAAAACAGCCAGCCGGGGTATTTCCGCTCAAGGACCCTTTTGGCCACCACTAGAGCTAAGCCAATTCCGAGTTGTTCTGACTGTGCCACTTTATGGTGGTGCACTATGTCGGAGCCCGCCTGAGTCAGGGCCAAGACCTTTTTTCTATTGCTCCTGAGGGTAGCGCAGTATCGTACATGCGCCCAGTGGCGAGCTATGTCAGCGAAAGGCGATGCTGTAACGAATGTGGTGGCCAACCCTAATTCGCGCAGAACCTCTGCCGGGCTGGATTCTATTCCGGTAAATAATTCTGATGGGATTGCGTACACTGGCTTGCGGTAGAGATAAGAAGCACCGCGTTTCGGTCCGACGCGCTCTCGAGCTTCCTTTTCGACCTCTTCGGCCAGTTCCGGCGTCGAGCTGACAACGAGCTTGGAAGGCGTCCCCAGCTCGCGCACTAAGGCACTGAAGTCAAGATGCACGCTTCCCCCAAGGGCGCAGCACTACTTGAGGAGGTCGACCGTAGATGCGGATGCAGACGGGCACAAGACCGCCTGCTGCGATGCCGGCATGGGACGGGCGTGCCGGAGAGCTAGGGACACTGAGCCCTTTCCAACTTGAGTGCGGATCACGGCAGTTGGGCTGACAACGTGGTGAAGCCCCTGGTAGATGGGTTTTCGACCAAGAGAACCGTCTCCACCAGAGGCTTCACGTGCTTGTTTACCCGTCCGGCATCGACGTGTCCAGCTCTGCCCTTCGCTTCCTCGCTCAGGAGTTGCGGCGGCACCGCCGTGTGATCGGCTCCCGTTGGCGGCGGCTGAGCGCCGGTCGTCAGGCCCTCCTCACCCTCGCC